>OMYF01000085.1 GCA_900315205.1 uncultured Acidaminococcus sp. | reverse complement strand
CTGAGACGGAGCCTGACCGCCTACAAGGGCTATCTGACCCATGAAGAAACGAGCGCCCTCCAGAATATTCCCTGGGTGCGTCCGGAAGATATCCTGGGGATCGCTGACGAAAAGCTGGATCCGGCACCGCACGCGACGACCACCGTATCCACGAATTTCCTGAAACTTGACTGACTGCCGGGGCTGCAGTCCGGACGGCCATGCTTCCGGACTGCCTCCGCTCATGAGGGGTGTGAAAAATGAGCGTTACTGATGTTTTGATGGACTTTGCCATCGCTTCGCTGCTGATCCTGGTAGGTCAGCTGATCCGGGCCAAGGTGCGGATTGTACAGAAATTCTTTATCCCGGCGAGCATGATCGCCGGCTTCATTGCCCTGGCACTGGGCAAACAGGGTGCCAATATCCTGCCTTTTTCCAAATCCATCGGATCCTATGCGGGGATCCTGATCATCATCGTCTTTGCAGCCGTGGGGATGAACGGGTTTTCTGTCAGCAAGAGCAACTTCAAGGCCGAGCTTGACCGCGTGGGTTCCTATTTCTCCTATAAGGTCCTCGCCCAGGCCATCCAGTTCTGCCTGGGACCCCTGTTCTCCATCCTCGTCATTTCGAAGCTGTTCCCGCAGATCAGCTACGGCTTCGGCCTCTGCCTGGCAGCCGGTTTCTCCGGCGGTCACGGGACGGCGGCGGCCGTGGGCTCGGTCTTTAAGAAACTGGGCTTCGAAGACGGCATGGACATCGCCATGACCTGTGCCACCATCGGCATCCTGACGGGTATCTTCGGCGGACTGTTCTTCATCAACCTGGCCACGAAGAAGGGGTGGACCAAGTACATCAAGAGCTTTGCCTACATTTCCGGCGACCTGCAGACCGGCCTGATCCAGGAAGGACACCGCAATTCCATCGGCAAGGAAACCATTTCTTCCATGGTCCTCGATCCCATTGCCTTCCATCTGGCCATCCTGCTGACCGCTTCCGGTGTCGGCGTGGTGCTGAACAAGCTCATCGAGGGACGCTTCCATATCGAGCTGCCGTCCTATCTGCTTTCCTTCATCTTTGCCTTCATCCTGTACCTGATCTTCCGGAAGACCGGCGTGGAAAAATATGTCGATACGCAAATCATCAACCGCCTGTCCGGAACGGCGACGGATTACCTGGTGTTCTTCGGCATTGCCTCCATCAAGATCCCCATCATCGTGAAATATGCCATGCCGCTGCTGCTCCTCATCCTGGCCGGGTTCGTCATCGTCTTCCTGACGCTCATGTACTTCGGACCGGCCATGAACAAGGGCAGCTGGTTTGAACGGTCGATCTTTGTGTTCGGCTATTCGACCGGCGTCTTCGCCATCGGTTTCATCCTGCTCCGCATCGTCGATCCTGAGAACAGGTCCAAGACACTGAATGATACGGCCCTGGCCGGACCGCTGACGACACCTTTCGAGATGTTCGCCTGGTCCGCCGGTCCCATCATGCTGCTGAACGGGCAGCACTGGACCTTCATCGGCCTTTACCTGCTCCTGACGGCGGCCTGCGTCGTCCTGAACAAAGTCTGCAAATGGTGGTGGCTCGATCTGCCCCTTGACAGACCGGCCGTGGATGAAGAAACAAACTGACCGGAGAAACCGTATCGGCTGCAAGAGCCGGTGCGCGTCTGCAATATGCCCTCCTTACGGGATGTCCCGCAGGGAGGGCATATGCGTTCTTTGTAGAGAAAGCGACGGCTTTGCTGTTTTCCGCTGCAGCGGATCCGTCCGCGGAATGATCATCACTGGGAAAATTTTGAGTCACTTTACCAGATTTTGCTAAATTGTGGAAATTTTTGTTCAATACTATGTGATTTTTCTATCAATGTGTTCTATAATATGATAAGGATCCTGGATGACTGTTGGAGAAGTCAGCGGGTCTGTTCTTCTATGCAGTGAAAACGGGTGCCTGCTGATCGGAAGGATCACTGGATCGAAAGGCTGGGGAAAATCATGAACAGAATATTTAAGGTCATCTACAGTAAGACAAAGCATTGCTATGTCGTCGTATCAGAACTGGCAAAGAATCGGCGCAAATGCCACAGTGTCACCGTAAAGGGGAAAACCGCTCTCGCCGCGGCTGTCCTTCTTGCGGTGACTTCTTTTACTTTTACGGGGATGCCAACTGTACAGGCACAAGATGGTACTGAGAGTATACGCAATAACGATTTTGTAGGGGCAAATGACTACTACTGGTATTTAGATGAAAAGACGAACAAGTGGGAAGTATGGCAATATAAAGCAAGCGATATTTTTAACAACCGCTCCCGGGACAGCTTGCCTAACTATAACGGAGGCGGTGCAAAGTTACCCGGTGCTGTCGCAGCAGGTCTGTATGCATAGGCAGGTCAACAGACAGTTACCATCGGGAATCGCAATGCTGGTCAGTCAAGAGGCAGCGTATTTATAGGTGAACTTAGCGGATATGATGATGGAGGAAATAATGATCCTCAGGGGATGAAAAATAACTATGTGACGGCTGTCGGCTTCCAGTCCGGTGCCACCGGCTGGGGGTCCATTGCCATCGGTTCCAATGCAGTCGCTGAAAATACAATTACTGACGGCCAGACGGTAACGGAAGTCGGGAATGCCAATACTTCCGGCACAGTAAAAGATGATACGTATACGATAGAAGAAAATCCGACCATTGAGGGCGCTTCTGTTGCTTTAGGGTACAGCGCTAAGGCAAAAGACGGCAATATCGCTATCGGTGCCTATTCCGATGCTACGGATACAACTACTTCTACTACGCCCTATGTTTCCGTAGGGAATTCGACTTTACAGCGCCGTATCGCCAATGTGGCTGACGGGACCACGGATACTGATGTGGCCACGGTGGGACAGATGAAGGCAGCCATTGCTAAGACGGATGTAAGCAAGAAAGCCAATATCGATGCCACCAATGTTGGCAAAAATCTGCAATATAAGGCAGATGGGACAACGGCTGCTGAAGACAGCGATAAAACGGCCAATGAAAACGCCTGGGGCGAAGCCATTGGTACCGGTAAGATTGCTGATTCCTCGGCAACGGATGCAACCACTAACGGTTCTCAGCAGCTGGTCACCGGCGGCACGGTGTACAGCGAAGTCCGTCCGGCAAGTGACGGAACCTATGTAAAGACCGCCAATACCACTGCCACCAACCTGACGGCTTTGGATACTCAGGTGAAGGCCAATGCGGATACCCTGAACGATTCGACCCACAATATCAAGTACTATTCTGTCAACAGTACGAATGCTCCTACCTTTGGCCTTAATGCTTATACCAATGAAAAAAATGATGGCGCCACTGGCAGGGCCAGCCTCGCCGCAGGCTTTATCACTCATGCGGATGGCCTGGCTTCCACGGTAGCCGGTTCCTATTCCGGTGTTTACAATGAAGGGACTGTATCAGGCACTGATTTCCGCGGTGCGGCAGCCCTGTCCTATGGTACAGTCAATATCAACAAGAATACGGACACCACAAAGACTTACAGCGGTGCCGCCAACAGCCTCATCGGCCAGGGGAACGTGACCACGGATTCCAATGCGGCCATCATCCTGGGTGCGGGCAACACAGTCAAGGACTCCTATCGGGATATCAGCAATTTCGATATGTCAGGAGATATGGAAGACGCACTGAAGAAAGCCGTTCCCAACAGCGGCGGCCAGGTCATGGTCATGGGCGGCGGCAACAGTGTGGAGAAAGCCTATATGACCCAGGT
>OMYF01000040.1 GCA_900315205.1 uncultured Acidaminococcus sp. | reverse complement strand
ATGAGGCCGCCGATCGGGATGATGAGGTCCCATACGGTTCCGCCGGAGGCGGTCTCCATATCTTTTTTAGTCAGGTTCTGATCGATGGCGCCGACATCCCCGGTCGTTTCTGCTTTCCATTCCTCGTCGGCCATGGGACCGAATTCGAGGTCCGTACAGGAAAGGATCATCACCATGGCAATGGAGAGGATGGCATACATGTTATAGGGAATCGTCGCAAAGAAGGCGGAAAGCTCATTGCTGAAGGCACCTGTTTCGTAAAGGGTGGAGCCCACTGCCGCGGCCCAGCTTGAGACCGGGGCGATGATGCAGACCGGTGCCGCTGTCGTATCGATGATGTAAGCCAGTTTTGCCCGGGAAATCCGGTATTTGTCCGTGACAGGTTTCATGACCGTTCCGACGGTAAGGCAGTTGAAGTAATCGTCGATAAAGATGAGGATGCCCAGGAAGCTTGTGGCCAGTTCGGCGGAACGTTTGGAGCGGATCCGTTTCGTTGCCCACTGTCCGTAAGCCTGGGAACCGCCGGCACGGGTAACGACGCAGACCAGTGCTCCCAGCAGGGCCAGGAAGAGGATGATATTGAATTTGTCGGGTGTGCCCACTGTTTTCGCCATCACCTCAAAGGGAAAGGCCGCTGTTTCTGCCAGGCTGGCCCCCGTTGCGAGGGTGTAGATAAGTCCGCCCGAAAGGATTCCGATCATCAGAGAAGAAATCACTTAGTGTAATGGCAATCAAGGGAGGGACAAGGGAAAGCATGCCGACATTGACTGGTTGTGGATCCATAAACAAAACCCCTTTTGTGTAAAAATAAATTTGACTGCATGGGTACATTTTACCATATTTTCTGGAAAAAAATGGGAAAATCTGTTATTATTTTTTTATATCCATTGAAAGGACAGATTCACAAACAATTTGATCGGGGGAAGTGACGTTGTATGGAGAGTTTATTTGCGTGGATCAAGTTTATTTGCGTGGATCAATTCCATCCTCAAGTTTGTAGGGCCGCTGTCTGATTTCTTCTGGGATGTGCCCACAATGGTTCCGGCCTACAAATCCATCCCGCTGCTGGGGAATTTTTCCCTTGCCATCATCCTGCTCGTCGGCAGTGGAATCTATTTTTCGCTGCGCCTGCACTTCATCCAGCTGACGCATCTGAAACAGGCTGTTTCTCTGATGGTGAATAAAAGAAAGGCCAGGACGGGCATTTCGCCTTTTGCGGCCTTCATGCTCAGTTCCGCCATGCGGGTGGGTCCCGGCAATATCCTGGGCGTAACGGGTGCCATTTCCGTGGGCGGCCCGGGCGCCATATTCTGGATGTGGGTATCCGGTTTCTTCGGAATGGCAACGGCCTTTGTCGAGGCGACCCTGGCCCAGCTTTTCAAAGAAAAAAACGGCAACACTTTTGTCGGGGGACTTCCTTTTTATGGCGGGGCGCTGCTTCGTTCGGCCGGTGGGGCCGGTGTGGTTCTGTCGCTGCTGTATATTTTCTATGCCCTGGGCTGCCTGCCGGCACAAGGATTCAATGTGGTTTCTTCCATCGGGATGATGGCTGAAATCGCCACGGGTTCCAGGATTGCGACAAATTCGCTGTTCTATTATGTGGTGGCCGCCATCGTGCTTGTGTTCACAGCCGTCATGATCTTTGGCGGGATCCGCAAGGTCACGGCTGTTACGGACAAGATGGTACCGGTCATGGCAGTCGTCTATGTAGCCGCTACGCTTGTCCTGATTGCTGCGAATGTACATTCCGTACCGTATTTCTTCCAGGCTGTCTTTGCCGGTGCACTGCATCCGGATGCTTTCTTCGGGGGACTCATCGGCACCGCGATCGTGCAGGGGGTAAAGCGCGGCCTGATGTCCAACGAAGCCGGACAGGGTACGATTACCATGTCAGCCGCTTCCGCTGATACGGATCATCCCTGCGAACAGGGACTGCTGTCCGCACTCGGCGTTTTCCTGGATACGCATATCATCTGCACGATGACCGGATTCATCGTCGTCATGGCTCATGCCTGGACTGTGGATCCGGCGGCCTGGAAAGCAGCCGGCAAGCTGCCCAAGTACATTATGTCCCTGTCCCAGCTGACTCCGGATCCGACGATGAATGCCGCAGTCAATTTTGTACTGACGCTGTGTTTCTGCCTGTTCGCCTATACCTGCCTTGTGGGGATGATCACATTTCCGGAAATCGCTTCCGCCCGGATCAGCAAGAGCCCTGTGTTCATTACCATCATCCGGATCCTCTGCCTGGCTGTAGCGGTTTTTGGTGTCCTCGTCAACATTGCCGGGTATGATCTTGGCAACCTGTGGGCTTTCTCCGACCTGGCAAACATCATCATGTGCTATGCCAACATCCCGCTGCTGTACCTTGGTTTCAAATATGTACGGAAAGCAAAGGAACATTTTGTCAGCGGTTCGGATGAACCTTTTGACGGCAGGATCATCGGTCGTGAGCTGCCGTGCTGGCCGAAAGAAAAGTAAATCCGGCTGCTGCCGGGATGGCATCTGTGAAGTCCGCGTCATGTCTTTCTGCTGAAAAAGCTCCCTTCTTCCCCGCAAGGGAAGAAGGGAGCTTTTTGCGGAAACGCAAAGCAGGCAGACCTGTGTTGCTGCAGGAGACCGGCAGCTTTCAAAAAAGAGAAATGCCCGGCATCATCAGGACGAGGAGCGGCTGGTGCAGCAGATAGATCAGCAGGGAATGGCGGCCCGGAAAGGACAGCACCCTGCTGCCGCCAAGGAATATATCGGGCAGGGCATCCTCCTTCAGCAGGGCACGGCAGGCAAAATAACCGGCAGCAAAGAGAAAGACCCAGGGAAAAAGCGGGAAATAATCGGCGGAATGGAACGCATCTCCCCGGAATCCCAGAAAAGCACCGGGAAGGCCATGGGTATAGAGGGAAGAGGGCAGCCGGGGACCGAGCAGATGTTCAAACCCTAAAAAGCCCGTTGGCAGGTTGCGTGTGCAAAAAAAGAAGAGAAACGAAAAAAAACAGGCGGCTGCTGGCGGCAGGCTCGTACGCCCTCCCAGCAGGGGCAGGACTAGGGCAGCAGCTCCAAGCAGGAAGAGGACACCGAACCAGATGGGATCCTGAGGCATTACAAGGAGAGTGACAGCCGTGATCAGGCTGCCCAGGAGCATCAGGAGGACGGCTTTTTTCAGGGCGGCAGTCTTTTTTTTGTGGCGCAGGGACAGGGCCAGGGAAAAGCCGCTGATGAAGATGAAGGCCCAGCAGATGCTCTGCTGCCACAGGTAGCCGGGAGTGCTGCTGTACCAGGGCAGTATCCGGCCTTTCAGATTGACCAGGTCCCAGCAAAAATGGTAGAGGACCATGGACAGGATGGAAAATCCCCGGAGGGTGTCAAGCAGTGGGTAGCGCATAGGATTCCTTTCCTGGATGGCGGCTTGAGGAGATCGCTGCAGGCCCTGTGCCGAAGGCAGACCGCAGGGAAGGGTCCCCGTCCGCATCATCCGTGATGATTTCCGTAACCAGCCTTTCAGGGATCAGGGCGGCATGGACTGCCGCAAAAAATCACAGGAAAGCTGTCAATTGAATCATACCACGGGCTGCGCCCGAATGGAGATATATAAAGATTTTTTCTTTACAGATGCGGCAGATGCCTGCCTGCGGGACCTGACGGTATGAGTGCAAAAAGACGGAACCTCCTGATAAAAATATTCCCCATACCCTCTTTCCAGCGGGTATGGGGAATCAATCACAGGATTACTTATTGGCTGCGACTTCTCTCAGAGCCTTGCCCATGCGGCGGATACCTTCTCTGATGCGGTCATCCGGCATGTTGGAATAGTTGATTCTCATATGAGAGTCGGTCTTCTGGCACGGATAGAAGAATTCGCCCAGCACACCGGCCACGTTCTGCTCGATGCACTTGTCAAAGACTTTGCGGGCACTGACACCTTTCGGGAAGGTCAGCCACAGGAACAGTCCGCCTTCCGGATGGGTCCAGGTGGTGCCGTCCGTGAATTCTTCTTCCATCGCTTTGATGATGACGTCGCGGCGGTGTCTGTACAGATCATTGATTTGCTTTACATGGTCATCCAGGCTGAATTCTTCCATATAGTAGTCGATGATGGCCTGGTCAAAAGCAGAGGAGTGCAGGTCGGCGCTCTGCTTTACTTTGACGAATTCGCCGAGGATTTCCGGGACAGCGGCCAGCCAGCCTACGCGCAGACCGGGGCAGAAGGTCTTGGAGAAAGTCCCCATGCCCATGACCTGGCCTCTCTTATCCATGCTCAGCAGGGACGGCAGGGTGGTGCCTTCATAGCGGAGTTCACCGTAGGGGTTGTCTTCCAGGACAGCCACATCGTATTTGGCAACGACATCCATGAACTGCTTGCGGCGTTCCAGGCTCCAGCAGATACCCGTCGGGTTCTGGAAGTCGGTGATGACATAGATCAGTTTAGCCTTCGGCGTGGATGCCAGGATCTTGTCCAGTTCTTCCGGGATCATGCCTTTATCATCAGTCGGTACTTCCATGAAATCACATTCATAAGCCTTGAAGGCATTGATGGCGGCCAGATAGGTCGGTGCTTCCATCAGGACGATATCGCCGGGATCCAGGAAAATCTTGCCGGCCATATCCAGATTCTGCTGAGAACCGGTGGTGATGATGATATTGTCCTTGTTCAGGGTGGACTTGTAGATCCGGTTCATGCGGTCAGCGATTTTCTGACGCAGGGAAGGACGGCCTTCCGTAGTGGAATACTGCAGTACTTTGCGGCCTTCTTTGGCGCAGACTTCTTGGCAGACTTTTGCGATTTCATCGACCGGGAACAGTTCAGGTGCGGGCAGACCACCGGCAAAAGAAATGACTTCCGGACGCTGGGTAACTTTGAGGATTTCCCTTACGGCAGAAGCCTGCATACCTTTCATACGATTGGCTAAACGATATTCCATGATTTGTAATACCTCCTGTGAGATACGGGATCCGCACACTCCTTAAGTGCCAGTGTTCTCGTTATGTATAGTGTATACACTCTATCACTTGCCCATGTCTCCGTCAAGAAATATTGAAAATTAAATACAATTTTGTAACAAAAATATGGAATTTTGTAACGAAATAGACAGGTTGGCTGTCATCATCCGGATCGGGAAATAGGATTTTTTTATGCACTGTTTTCCTGTTTCTCTTTCAGGCATGGCTGGATCATCCTGTCTTTTTTCGGAGCCGTCCGGCAGGGGCCGGCAATTTCCCAAAAAAATCGGGGAGATGATATAATAGGAAGGAATTCATTCTGAAAGGGGTTTCCCATGAAAGAAAAATTTTTGATCATCGATGGCAGCAGCCTCATCCACCGGGCATTTTTTGCGCTGCCGTCCTTCACGAACCATAAAGGGATCAATACGGGCGCGGTCTATGGCCTTTGCAATATGCTCCTCAAACTGCTTCAGGAGGAAGAGCCGGCCTATATGGCTGTGGCCTTCGACAAGTCCCGCAAAAGTTTCCGGACCGAGAAATTTGCAGACTACAAAGGACAGCGCAAAGCGACGCCGCCGGAACTGAAGGAGCAGTTCCCGCTTGCCATGGAACTGCTGTCCGCTATGGGAATCCCCACACTGGAACTGGATAATTACGAGGCGGACGATATCATCGGCACCCTGTCCGCAGCTGCTCCGGAGACGGTGGAAGTCATCATCGTTACGGGCGACCGGGACGAATTCCAGCTGATCCGGGACAATGTCCATGTCTATTTCACCAAAAAGGGCATTACTCAGATTGCAGACTACGACCAGAAGGCCTTTGCGGAAGAATACAGCGGCCTGGCACCCGCACAGATCATCGACCTGAAAGGCCTGATGGGGGATACGAGCGACAATATCCCCGGTGTGCCCGGAGTGGGTCCCAAGACGGCACTGAAGCTCATTGTGGCGTACTGGAGCGTTGAAAATGTCCTGGACCATATCGGAGAGATCAGCGGCAAGAGCCTGAAAGAGAAACTGGCCGCCAATAAGGACAAGGCACTCCTGTCCAAGGAACTTGCCACCATCTGCCTTACGGCACCTGTTTCGACTGAATTGGCTGATTACAGCCTGAAGGGGATGAGCGAGAAGAGCCGCCTGCTTATGGAGGACCTGGAATTCCGCAATATGTGGAACCGTTTCCTGCCCGTCCTGGGGACGGAATCCGGGGCCGCTGGCAGCCCCATGGATGTCTTTGCCCAGCCCGCTGCAGGTCCGGCACTCGAAAGGGTACCTGTGGAAGGGGAGGAGCAGCTGAAAAAACTGTTCAGCAGCCTTGCCGGATGCAGGGAACCCGTTGCCGTCACGTACCGGACGGAAGGGACCCTGCCGTCGCTGGAACTTGCCGAACTTACGGTCGTTGCGGATGGAAAATGCCGGGTCTGGGAGCCTGCTAAGGGAGGCAGGGAAGCAGTGCTTTCATTCCTGGAAGACGGAACCATTCCCAAGGCTGTACCCGATCCCAAAGAACTCTATAAATATATGCTGGGTCAGGGGCGTGAACTGCGGGGCATCATGGAAGATCCGGCGCTCGCAGCCTATCTGTATGACCCCGGCAGGACCCATTATGATCTGAAATCAGTCAGGGATGATTACCTGCCGGGTGGTGCCGCCGGAGACGCGGATGCCCGGGATGTAAAGGCCCTGGTGCCCGTCCTGACGGAGAGGCTGCAGGAGCGGGGCCTCACCGATCTCTACCGGGACATCGAACTGCCGCTGACGAGAGATCTCGCCGAAATGGAATATGCGGGCATTGCGGTCGACAAAGCGATGCTCGAACAGGTAACAAAAGAAATGGGAGCCCAGGTGGCGGCACTGGAAGCAAAGGCCCGGGAACAGGCCGGCGGGAACGTGAACCTCAATTCTCCCAAACAGCTCGGAGTCCTGCTTTTTGAAACACTGGGCCTTCCCATCATCAAGAAGACCAAGACGGGGTATTCCACAGATGTTTCCGTGCTGGAGCAGCTCCGGGGCGAGCATCCCATCATTGAGACGATCATCGAGTACCGGCAGCTGTCCAAGCTCCTTTCGACGTATCTCCTGGGCCTGCAGCCACTGATCAATCCGGTGACGGGGCGGATCCATACCCATTTCAACCAGATGGCGACAGTCACGGGACGTCTCTCCAGCACGGATCCGAACCTGCAGAACATTCCGACGCGGACGGAAGTGGGACGCCAGATGCGGAAGATGTTCGTGCCCGGGAAGGGATATGATCTCCTTATGTCCTGCGATTATTCCCAGGTGGAACTGCGCGTCATGGCAAGCATTGCCGGCGATGAACTGCTGATCGATTCCTTCCGCCACGGACAGGATGTCCACGCCCGCACAGCCTCTGAGATCTTTGGCGTACCGCTGGAAGACGTGACGCCCTATATGCGCAGCAAGGCCAAGACGGTCAACTTCGGCATCATCTACGGAATCAGCGATTTTGGCCTGGGCCGGCAGCTTGGTGTGCCGCGGAGTGAGGCTGCCAGCTACATCGACAGTTATTTTGCCCGTTATACAGGCGTCAAAGCTTATATGGAACGGGAAAAACAAAAAGCCCGGGAGCAGGGGTATGTGGAGACACTCTTTGGCCGGCGCCGCTACCTGCCCGACATCCATGCGAGCAATTTCAACCGGCGTACTTTTGCTGAAAGGACGGCCATCAATACGCCCATCCAGGGGACGGCCGCCGACATCATCAAGATTGCGATGCTCCATGTCCGGGAGAGACTGAAGGCGGCTGGCGTAAAGAGCCGGGTGCTCCTGCAGGTCCACGACGAACTGGTCTTGGAGGTGCCCGCTGAAGAGGAAGCACAGGTCGGTACTCTCGTGAAAGAAGCGATGGAGAACGCGGTCACGCTCTCCGTACCGCTGGTGGCGGATATCGCCGTCGGAAAGACCTGGGCCGATGCCAAATGAACAGGGAGGTGAATGAGCATGCCTGAACTGCCCGAAGTGGAACAGGTACGGCTGTCCCTGGAAAGGCATCTTCCCGGGAAGCAGGTCGAGGGCGTGGAGGTCTTTGTCCCCAAAATGGTGCAGCACCCCGATCTGACCGCTTTCTGCAGCGGAGTGACGGGCCAGGTCTTTGGCACGATGGAGCGCACCGGGAAATATCTGCGCCTGAATTTTGTTTCGGGAGATTATCTGCTCGTCCATCTGAGGATGACCGGAGCGCTCCTTGTGGCACCCAAAGGCGGCGAAAGGCCTCCTTTTTCGCGGCTCGGCTTTTATCTGTCCGGCGCGGAGGATCTGTGGTTCAGCGATATCCGCAAATTCGGCACGGCCGGGTTTTACCATCCCGCTGATGCGCCCGATCCGGGATACGCTGCCCTGGGGCCGGAACCGCTTTCGCCCGGCTTTACCGCCGAATATCTGCGCGGGAAAGCGACCCATAAGACCTGCCGGCTCAAATCCTTCCTCCTCGATCAGCATGTCATTGCCGGACTGGGCAATATCTATGCCGATGAGGCTCTTTTTGAGGCAGGCCTGAGGCCCCGCAGACGGGTGGACCGCCTGCGCAGGAAGGACTGGCCGATCCTTGTCGAAGCGGTCAACCGGGTCATCGCCCAGGGATTGCTGCATCACGGGACGACCTTTCGGAACTATCAGGATGCAGAAGGCCATATGGGGGATAATCTGCAGTATCTGAATGTGTATCACCGCAGGGGAATGCCGTGCAGGCGTTGCGGCACCCCTTTGAAACAGATCACAGTCGGCGGCCGGAGCAGTGTCTACTGCCCGCACTGTCAGCGTTAGGAGGAGGTACGGATATGACGATTATTGGCCTTACCGGCGGGATTGCCTCGGGAAAAAGTACCGTGACAGGCTATCTGCGCCAAAAAGGGATCCCCGTCTTTGACTCGGATCAGGCCTGCCATGATGTCGTGGCTCCGGGGTCGCCCTGTCTCCGGGCTCTGACGGAATCTTTCGGGCCGGGCATCCTGCAGGCGGACGGGACGATGGATCGGAGAAAAGTGGCAGCGCTTGCGTTTACAAGCCCGGAAAAGCTTGAAGTCCTCAATCATCTGGTCCGCACAGCCATCTATTCCCTGTGGGAAGCGTTCCTGGACAGGCACGGCCGGGATCCCGTCGCTGTCATCGATGCGCCTCTTTTGATCGAGGGCGGCTGGGACAAGTATGTGGACGAGATATGGGTCGTCTATATCCCCGAAGAGGAGCAGATCCGCCGGGCCATGGCACGGTCTGCCATGACGCGGGAGGAAGTCCTGACCCGGATCCGTCATCAGATGCCCCTGGAAGAAAAGAAGAAAAGAGCGCAGGTCGTCATCGATAACAGCGGCAGCCTGGAGGAGCTGTACCGGCAGGTCGATGCGGCTCTGGCCCGCCTGCAGTGAGACCGCTGCCCGGATGTATTTCCGGCAGGATATGACGCATCCTTCTCTGCCTTTCGCCGGACTGCAGAGCAGGCCGTTCCTGCGCTGCGGCAAATTCGGAAAAGATTGTGAAGATGGTTGTCAGTCTCTTCTATTTTTTGTTACAATATTAATGATACGATGTTTCTGGTCGTATGCGTTGGTGACGGAATGCTCCTGTTTTTTTCGCTGGCAGGAAGATTTTCAGATTTTGCCTTCAGCGGAAGAACAGTCCGTTTTCCATCATCCAGGCTGCGGGACTGCCGGTGCCGCAGCAATGTAATCCATAATACTTTCCACCCCGCGGTGCTGCTGCAGCAGTCTGGAACGGGGTGTTGCCTATATCGTAGTGAGGGATAAAAGTGAAAAAGAGACAAAAGGGAAAGCGTTCTGGCTGCCTGCCCTTCCTTCTCGTCCTCCTTGTCCTCTGTGTGGCAGGGTACTTTTTCTGGCACACGGATTATGCACAGAAACGGTTTGTCTATACCTGGCCATATGCGGCTGAAATTCACAAATACAGTGCTCAGTACAGGGTGGATCCGTTCCTGGCCGTGGCTGTCATCAAAAATGAGAGCGGCTTCAAACCGGACGCAGAGTCCAAAACGGGCGCACTGGGATTGATGCAGATCATGCCGGAAACCGGGGCATGGATTGCCAAATCGACGGATTTTCCCAATTTCAAGGCCAAAATGCTGATCCTGCCGGAACTGAACATCAAGTTCGGATGCTGGTATCTGAAGGAACTGGAAGAAGAATTCTCCAGCAATGAAATCCTGATGCTGGCGGCTTACAATGCGGGCCGCGGCACCGTGAAGAACTGGATGAAGGAGTACGGCTGGGGATTTGATTTCGGTGATATCTCGGCGATTCCTTTTGATGATACAAGGAATTATGTACGGAAAGTCCTGAACGACCGGGACAGTTACGAACACCTCTATAAAAATTCTTTTAAAGATTTTTAAAAATAGTGTTGACGTACTGATGTCATTGTGCTAGAATAGCATTGTTGTTGATGACAACGCGGCCATGGCGGAACTGGCAGACGCGCTAGCTTCAGGAGCTAGTGGGGGCAACCCCGTGGAGGTTCAATTCCTCTTGGCCGCACCATTTTTTTGTCTGTAAAACAATTGAATATGCGGTTGTGGCGGAAAGGCAGACGCGTCAGCTTGAGGGGCTGGTGAGGGTAACCTCATGGGGGTTCAAGTCCCCCCAACCGCACCATCATTGAAGAGATTCCGTATGGGAGCAGAGAGAGCTCCCATACGGTTTTTTTGTTTCAGCCAACTGATTTTACAGGGAGTCCTGCACAAATGCCAAAAGGGGGCTGTACCCCGATGTTGTTTTGTACACCATCGGAGCACAGCCTCCTTTTTTGCTGCTTCAAACAGATTCAGACAATATATTATGGAAGTGTCGGATAGAGGAGCATCTTTCCGGGCACACCATCCCTTATGGCTTTCACGGCACTCTGGAAATCGCTCAGGGCATATTTGCCGCCGATGACACGCTCCAGCTTCCAGTAGGGGCCTTTCATGACTTTGGCAAAATCGACCCATGTATCCCAGATCTTGCGGCCCGAGATCCCCGTCAGCACGACTTCCCGATAAATCAGATCATCAGTCATATCCGTGATGGTGACGGGTTTGCTGGGCAGTCCCACACATACGACGCGGCCGGCGGCACGCACGCATTTCAGATCCGTGTTGATGGATGCTCCGGCGCCGGTGATGTCGATGGCCGCGTCCGCTCCCATTCCGTCCGTCAGAGCCCTGACTTCTTTGACGAGATCGACCTTGCTGCTGTTGAAGACATAATCAGCGCCCATTTCTTTGGCTGTTTCCAGCTTCTCATCGATCAGGTCACAGGCGATGACCTTGACAGCACCAAAAGTCTTGCAGGCACTGACGGCCGTCAGCCCGATCGGCCCGCAGCCGCTGACCAGCACGACTTTGCCGGCCACATCCGCAGCTTCGACACCATGGACTCCGGCCCCCATCGGTTCGAACATACAGGCGGCTTCATAGGAAATGGTATCGTCAAGCAGGAATGTCACATCCCAGCGGATTTTGGCATATTCGGCAAAGGCACCATTCTCGGTCACACCGAAAATCTTTGTGTTTTTGCAGATATGCCGCATATCGTGCCTGCAGAACCAGCAATTTCCGCAGGAAATATGGGTTTCACAGGATACCCTGTCGCCCACTTTGCGTTCAGTTACGTTTTTGCCGACAGCGACGATATCGCCGGCTGTTTCGTGGCCCGGGATCATGGGAGGGCGGACCCGTTTCTGGGACCACGTATCCCAGTCCATGATGTGGAAGTCCGTACCGCACAGTGTTGAGCAGCGGACTTTGATCAGGACCTCATCATCCCCGATTTCCGGAACGGGCAGATCCGTGCGGTAGACGAAATCCCCCGGACCCGCTTCCTGTTTGACTAAGCCGCACATTGTCTTTTGCATTGCATTTCAGCTCCTTATATGGATTTTGCATGTAAACGCGTTTTTCTGCGGTCAGGCTGAGTGCCGGGACCGCCAGTTCACAATAAACTCCTGCTGTTTTTATTTTACTATAATTTTTCTGATTATGCACAAAATTCTTAAAAACGGAGAGGAGCTTTTTTGAAAACCGGCTGCAGCGGAGCAGGGAGCGCTGTGCGGTCTGTGCAGGGCATGCGAAAATCCGGGAAGCTGCGCCGGTCCGGTTCATTTCCGGGAGTCGGGCGTCCTTTCAGCGTTCAGCAATTTCTCTGTCTGCTCCAAAAAGGTTTCAGCCCAGGCCTGATCGATCACCATTTCTTTTGCGGCAGGCAGGGACTCGCCCGCCTGCAGGAGATGGGACACTGCCGTGTATGCTTCTTCGCTTATTACCGTGCTGCCTGTTGCCTTTTGCTCTTTGAAGAGCAGCAGGCCGCCCGGATTTCCTTCATGATCGGGAATATAGCGGATGCTGTCCGTCCTGGGGATTTTTTCATCCCCCGTTTTTTCCCGGACGAACAGTTTCAGGATTTCGATGATCCGGTCATCGAGGCGGGCGTCGTGGATACGGATCTTTTCCAGCAGGCTGTCCGGATCGGTCACGATGCGGCAGGTGTATTCTTTTCCCGGCGCATATTTCCCGATTGTAAAAGGCAGCTGCGAAAATATTTCTTTTGCTTCATCTGCTTTGTCTCTGTCGATGAGATAGATCATCAGCCTGTCTTCCATCTGGTGATAGAGCAGGGGATATAAGACCGGTGCTTTTTTTTGGCAGACAGGACAGGTGAAAGTGAACAGGCTGAAATCGAACAAAGCTTCTTTCAGTTCCGGATCGAGTACGGTGTTGATGCTGTCATAAATCCGGAAGGGACCTGTCCGTCCGCAGTACGGACAGGTGATATCGACGTCATGATATTTTGTCATTCTTTTTTCCTTTATTTTTCAAAGCGGCAGAGGATGCCTTTTTCCGTGATATAGACGACGCGGCCATGGGCTTTCTTTTTGAAGCAGTCATAGAGCCTTCCGGCACTGACACTTTCACCAAGTACGGTGTGGGGACTGTTGGCGACATAGCCGACGCGGCCAAGCCCGGGCAGGGTGACCTCGATGGCTTCTCTGTCGAATTCATTGTCTTTGTCTTTTTTCAGCGTAACTTCCTGATGACGGCGGAATACATCCGTCCCATACTGATATTTCAGACCTGTAATTGTAAAATAAATTTTTTTCATGGCTTTTCCTCCTTGTCTTATCAGATCCACAATCTTCCTGCTTTTATTATAGCGTTTGAACTGTCCAAAATGGCGTACTGCAATAAGGAGGCGGAACAGTCCTGAAAAGCAAAAAAACAGCCACTCCGTTTTTATGGAATGGCTGCCCGTTGTTCTTTTTCAGTTTTTGGCGCCTGTCGGCCCGTTGTACTGGTTCAGCAGGCGTTCTGCTTCCATGCGCATCTGTGATACGACCTGCTGCGGGCCGGTGATCCTGACGCCAGGTCCGAGTGCCATGATCCAGCCGAGGAACTGGCGGCTGACTGCGACTTTGACCGTGGTGGAAACATGATTTTCGTCCGTCGGCGTGATGGTGATCTTTTTACCGAACCGGTCGATGAGGATCCCGACCAGATCATTTTCGACTTCGATCGTGACATCTTCGATGTCGCCGTCATACATGCCGAAATGACACTGCGTGTAGGTGGAAATATCGTATCTGCGGTATTCTTCCCGTCCCAGGCGCTGCCTGTCCAGCACCTCGATATCGAGCATCTTGTCGACCCGGTAGGTCTTCAGCGTCTTGACCGGGGCATCATAGCCCAGCAGATAGTAATTTTCGTCATCCCAGATCAGGCACCAGGGGCTGACGACATAAGAGGCTCCGTCCCTGCGTTTTTCCATTTCTTTCCGGATATTCCACTGGAAGTAATGGAAAGAAATCTGACGGTTGGAATTGAGCGCTTCATAAATCCTGTCGATGGTGTAATACGTTTTTTTATTGCTCGTCTTGCTCCTGCCGAAAATATAGACCTGACGGGAAAGCTGTTCCGCTTCTTTCTTGCTGACAAGACATTCGAGCTTGTTGATCAGGGCCTGGGATTTATGCTCGTTGATGAATTTGGAAGCCTGTACGGAATCCACTAAGAGCTTCACTTCCGGCAGCTCGAACAGACGGGAACCGATGTGGTAGGTCCAGGTGCGGCCTTCCTGTTGGGCGATGATGTCGAGCCCGAAGCGCTTCAGTTCCTTAAAATCCTGGTAGAGTGTCTTGCGGTCGGCATTGACTCCATAGGCTCCCAGTTTATCGATAATATTCTGTAAAGTCAGACTATGCCGGTCATCCGTTTCTTCTTCAAAAATCTTTTTCAGGTACAGCATTTTCAGTTTTTGATTGATTCCCTTAGCCACGTACGACCCTCCCTTTCATGCAAATCCAAAAAATCCCTATTCAAGCATATCATAAATATAGTAAAAAAGTCCAAAAAAATTAAAAAGTACCAATTTTTGGACAAAAATAGAATGGGTCTGTAATATTTGAACGAATTTTTGGTTTTATTTTCCTCCAATAGTGGGGAATGTGGTATAATAAAGTTAACATAAAGCAGAAAATAAAGAATTTTTTGTAAAATAATTCTTAACAAAGGAGGAATCGTAATGAATGGGAGCAGGCACAGACTGGAACTCGCATCCGGTTTCAGCTTCGATTATACGAATATGATGGGAGCGGAGATGATCCGTGAGGAAGATGTAGAGGCTTTCAGCCCTCATATCCAGGCAGCGGCGGACGCTGTGGAAAAGATCCGCACGGAAGGGATCGCCAGGAACCACATGTCAAAGGACGGGACACCGGAGGCCGTTTATTTTCCGAGGCTGCCCTATATCAAGGAAGGAAATCCGAATTCGCCGGATGTGATCGCTGCCCTGAAGGCTTTTGGCGAGGATGTCCGGGCCCATTGGGATGCAGTGGTCTATTGCGGGATTGGCGGATCCTTCCTGGGCGGCAAGGTCCTCTTTGACTGCAGTGAAAGTCTTTACTGGCCTCAAAAAGGGAGCGGGAAGACGCCGCGGATCTTCTTTACCGGCAACAATCTCGATCCGGAAGCCATCAGCGAGACGGAAGCTGCCATCCTTAGGATGGCGGAGGCTGCCCGTACGGAAAAAAAGCGCAGCCTGAAGGTCATGCTCGTTCCCATCAGCAAGTCCGGGACGACGCTGGAGGCCATGTCATCATTCCTTTATTTTTACAAAGCGCTGCACGGCAGCAGCGTGCCTGTCGAAGTCGGTGTGACTGTCGTTTCCGACCGGACACTGAAGGAGTGCCCCCTCATCAAACTGGCGGCACAGTATGACTGGCCGGTATTCCAGGTGCCGCACGGAGTGGGCGGAAGGTTCAGCGTCCTTTCGACACCGGGTCTCATCGTGGCAGCTGCGCTGGGGATGGATCTCGATCTGCTGCTCAAGGGAGCCCGGGAAATGGATGAAGCCTGCCGGGGCAGTGATGTGTGGAACAACCCGGCACTCCTGAATGCCACCCTGAAGTTCCTTGCCCGGAGGGACCACGGCTGCACCATCGAAGTCTTCATGCCTTACGCCATGCGTCTCAAAGCCCTGGGTGAATGGTATGTCCAGCTTCTGGCTGAATCCCTGGGCAAACGGAAGGACCGCGAAGGCAATACCGTATTTTACGGCAGGACGCCGGTCCTTGCCATCGGGACGACGGACATGCATTCCCAGACCCAGCTCCATCAGGACGGGATCCG
Source organism: uncultured Acidaminococcus sp. (assembly GCA_900315205.1). Classification (GTDB taxonomy): domain Bacteria; phylum Bacillota; class Negativicutes; order Acidaminococcales; family Acidaminococcaceae; genus Acidaminococcus. Next base: position 4,174 of record OMYF01000040.1, on the reverse strand, counting down.
GGATAAAGTGGTCCAGTTCCTCTTTGTTGAAAACCGCATCGGCAAACTGTCCGTGCACAATCCTTTCCCGCAGCTGCCCGCTCTGGACGGATATGAGGGCCTGGACATCGGCTCGGCGCTCCGGGCGGCTATGGAAGCCAACGAGGAGGCGCTCGTCAGCGATCACCGGATGAACGCGCTGTACGTGCTGCCCGCAATGGATGAATATTACCTGGGCCAGCTGTTCTACTTCCTGATGCTCAGCATTGCTTATGAAGGAGAACTGGCTGATGTGGATGCGTTCGACCAGCCCGGTGTGGAAATTTACAAGCGCCTGATGCGGAAAAAATTATAAGGATGTTGTACGGGAGTGCAGGCCCCTGCCGTGAGATCCGCTCCCTTTCAAAAAGATCTGCCGGCGGGGCCGGAAAAGACTCTGGAAATGACGGACCCGGCGCGGATATTCATGTGCTTCCAGATTCAGACTGCCGGCGGCTGTAAGTCCGTATGGGACAGGCATCAGCCTGAAAAGCAGACAGCTGTGTACCTTCTTGCCGGATGCCGGTAAAGAAAGTGCACAGCTGTTTTTTTACTGCCTGGATCCGCCGCCGTCAATGCAGTGCGAGGTGGATGCCCGCTTTTTTTGCTTTTTCCAGAGCGGCTTCATCGATATACCCTTCTTCTGCCATCCTGGTCAGCACATGATCCCTTCTTTTCCTGCAGGCTTTCAGGTCCAGATAGGGATTGAACGCTGTGGGGGCATTCGGAAGTCCGGCGATGACCGCGCATTCCGGAAGGGAAAGATCTTTTGGCTCCACGCCGAAGTACCCCAGGGATGCCTTGCGGACACCGACGGAGTCGTTGCCGAAGAAAGTGGTGTTGAGATACATTTCCAGGATATCCTCCTTGGAGTACCGCGCTTCCACAATGAGGGCCAGGACTGCTTCCCAGGCCTTTCGGCCCATCGTGCGCTCCGCATCGAGGAGTGTGTTCTTCACGAGCTGCTGGGTCAGCGTACTGCCGCCTTCGACGACCTCATCCGCCTGGATGTTGACGAGTATGGCCCGCAGGATGCCGTTCGGATCGATGCCGTGATGGGAATAGAACCGGTGGTCTTCCACGGCCACAAGGGCCTGGGGCAGCGCCGGAGGCAGATCGGAAAGGGAGACCCAGTCTTCCGCGGGCATGCCGGCCCGGGTGGTTTCTTTGAGGTGCGCGGCCCTGTAAACGAGGCTGACCGGCCGGGGCAGCCGGGCTGCAAGAAAATCCCGTGACGGCAGTGACGCAGGGATTTCCAGACGGTTCAAGAAGGAGCGGGAAGCCGGCGCCTTGATCGTTTCGGGTCTTGTGACATACCAGCACAGGCCGGCGGAGAGAAGGACGAGCAGCAGTAAGAACTTTTTCATGGCATCCTCCCTGGGAAAACATTATATTGAAAGCATTATATCATATATTTTACGGGAGGAAGACCGGAGCGGCAAGTCCGCAGAAAGAGGAAGGAAAGGAAAATCGTGAAAAAAATAGGATATTTTCAAAAAAATGGTAGTAGAAGCATGGTTTTTCGTACTATAATAAATTGGTTGTCAGTAAAGGGAAAAATGTGAAAAGGATTTGCGGAAAATGGTTGCAATAATATACATACAGATGTATAATATTGCAACATAAAGGAGACATGGACCGTGTCTCCCGGGGACGCTGATGCTATGAGGGGAAAGCCGTTTTTAGAAGATTCATCGAAGCGGGCGGTCATCCCGGACTTTACTGATAAAGCGTTTTACTATGGATTTGTTCCCTGAAAAACTGGAAAAATATATAAGGGAACCACTCATGAGGAGGAAATGAGATGCAGATCAAAGGCAACGAAATGAACATTCTAGTAGAGGCTTTGCCATATTTAAGCGCTTTCAAAGGGAAGACCGTAGTTGTTAAATATGGCGGCAACGCAATGCTGAATGATCACCTGAAGGATATGGTCCTCAAGGATATCGTATTCCTGCAGCTGGCAGGGATGAGACCTGTCGTGGTCCACGGCGGCGGCCCTGAAATCACAGCCATGCTGAAACAGGCAGGCAAACAGTCCCGCTTTGTCAGCGGCCTGCGCGTCACCGATGAAGAGACTGTAAAGATCGCTGAACTGGCACTGGTCGGTCGTACCAATACGGACCTTGTATGCCGGCTCAACATGCTGGGCGGCAAGGCAGTGGGCCTTAACGGCAAGGATGCCAGACTGCTTGAAGCCAAGAAACATCTGGCCGACGTATATGAAAACGGTCAGGTCAACCTTGTGGATATCGGTTTTGTCGGCACGGTCGACAAGATCAACACGGATTTCCTGAACCTCCTGATCAGCAACGAATATATTCCTGTCATCGCTCCGATCGGGATCGGTGCGGACGGCGAAACGTACAACATCAACGCGGACAGCGTCGCCGGTGAGGTCGCCGGAGCCCTGAAGGCAGAAAAACTGCTGATGCTCACGGACGTGAAGGGTATCTATGAAGACCATAAGGACGAGTCGACGTTCCTGTCCACGCTGACTTTCGAGAAAGCCCATGAACTGATCCTCAAGGGCAGCATCGACGGCGGCATGATCCCGAAGGTGAAGGCCTGCATTACGGCTCTTTCCGGTGGTGCCGTCAAGACGCATATCATCGATGGCCGCCGTGAGCACTCCATCCTGCAGGAAATCTTCTCCGACAAGGGTGTGGGTACGGAAGTTGTCAAGGGCTGAGGATACGGCAGCCAGCTGAGGGGGATGAATCAATGGATACAAAAGAAATCATCGAGACAACTGAAAAATATTATCTTCCTGTTTTTGGCCGGCTCCAGATAGCGCTGGACCACGGCGAGGGATGCACTCTTTATGATGCTGACGGGAAGGCCTATACGGATTTCCTGGCCGGTATCGCTGTCAACGCCCTGGGCTATGCCCATCCGGCGGAAGTCAAGGCAATCAGCGAGCAGATCGGCAAGATCGCACACGCTTCCAACATTTTCTACTATGAAATCCAGGCCAAAGCGGCAAAAGTGCTTTGTGAAGCTGCCCAAATGGACCGCGTCTTCTTTGCCAACAGCGGTGCCGAAGCCAACGAAGGGCTGATCAAGCTGGCCCGCAAGTACGGCAGCTCGAAAGCTGCTTCCAAGTACAAGATCGTGACAGCTTATGATTCCTTCCATGGCCGTACGATGGAAACCCTGACGGCTACCGGTCAGGCCCATTACCATGAAGGCCTGGAACCTCTTCCGGCTGGATTCGTCTATGTGCCCTTCGGAGACATCGCTGCCATTGAAAAGGTCATGGATGATGACGTATGCGGCGTCCTCCTGGAACCGATCCAGGGTGAAGGCGGCGTCAACGTACCGCCGGCGGGTTACCTCAAAGCGGTACAGGATCTGTGCAGGAAGCATGATGCCCTGCTGCTCTTTGATGAAGTCCAGAGCGGTGTCTGCCGCACGGGCAAATGGTTCGCTTATATGCATGAAGGCGTCAAACCCGATGCCATGAGTACTGCCAAGGCCATCGGCTGCGGCTTCCCCATGGGTGCTTTCCTTGTGCAGGAACGGGTGGCACATGTGCTGAAGCCCGGTGACCATGGTTCCACTTTTGGCGGAAACCCGCTTTCCTGCGCTGCTTGCTATGCCGCCATCACGACGATGCAGGAAATGCATATGGATGAAGTGGCTGCCAGGACGGGTGCCTATTTCAAGGCCGGACTGGAAGCCCTGCAGAAAAAGTATCCGGACAAGATCACGGATGTCCGCGGCAAGGGTCTGCTGCTCGGAGCTGAACTGTACAAGCCCGGCGGGTCCGTCGTGACGGAAGCGCTGAAAAAGGGCTTCATCATCAACTGCACGGCCGGCAATGTACTGCGCTTCGTGCCGCCGCTGATCATCACGGAAAAAGAAATTGACGCGCTGCTCAAGGCGCTCGACGAGATTCTGACGGAATTCTGAGAAAAAAGAGGGATAAAATGGCTTTAAAGAACAAGGACTTGATTTCCATCCACGATCTGTCCGTTGGTGAAGTTGCCACCATCCTGGACGTCAGTAAGAAACTGAAGAAGAAGCAAAAAATGGGGGAACCCCATGAATACCTGAAGGGGAAGACTCTGGCGATGATTTTCTCAAAGGCTTCCACCCGTACGCGTGTCTCTTTTGAAACAGGTTTCCATCAGCTCGGCGGGCATCCGATCTA
>OMYF01000035.1 GCA_900315205.1 uncultured Acidaminococcus sp. | reverse complement strand
AAAGGATATCAGGAGTTCAAAAAAATAGAAAGAGCGAAAGTACCTTGGTTTTCATAACTCCATCGGTGCCTTTCGCTAGAAAGGCGGATAATATATATGGAAGAAAAAGCAAAACAACTGGAACATTGGCAGAAACTCTGGCCGGATCAGTGTCAGCGGATCGACCGCAGTCTTCCGATCTGGGAAGCGGCTGTGCTGCTCCCTCTGCGGTATGGCCCCGAAGGATGGGAAATCCTTTTTGAGGTGCGTGCCTCCGACATGGGCTGGCAGCCCGGGGACATCTGCTTTCCCGGCGGGCACCGGGAAGACGGTGATGCCAGCCTGGAAGAGACGGCACGCCGGGAAACAGAAGAAGAACTGGGAATCGCTCCGGAACAGATCAGGGTCCTGGGCCCGCTGGAATATTTTTATGCGCCCATGGGCCCCGTCATCTATCCCTTTGCCGGCATCCTTTCGTATGACGGACCCTTGTCCGTCGACCGGTCAGAAGTCGCCGAAGTGTTTTCGGTCCCCCTGGAGGCCCTGCGCGGCGAGAAGCCCCTCGTGGCCAGTACGGCAGTGGGGACGCAGCGGGAAGGCCTGTTCCCGCTGCCCGGCGCGGCATCACCTGACGGCAGCTGGCGCAAACTGTTTTCGTACGACATTTATTTCTATCCGTACCAGGGGCGGATGATCTGGGGCATCACGGCGCGGATCCTCCACAATTTTTTGAAGCGCCTGGAAGCCTATGGTTTTTGACTGGAAGAGAAGAGTTCTCCGCGGGGGGCTCTTTTTTTTCGGAACGGTCCGGCGGAAAGCGGAGTGCCGGGGATCTGCCTGCCTCGCTGACGTAGGGAGTCAGGAAGATACAGACTTCCGTGCGGGCTTTGCTGCGGGAACGGAATTTGAAGAGTTCGCCCAGCAGGGGCAGCTTGCACAGCAGGGGAACCGCTTCGAACCGCTGCTGCTCTTCTTCGCTGATGAGGCCTCCGATGACCAGGGTCTCCCCTCCGTACAGCCGCACATGGGTATCCGCCGTGCGGCTCGTGATGCGGTAGTTCTTCAGCTCGGAAATGAGTGTGGGCGTGCTGACCTCCGTATGGACTTCGGCTGAAATCAGCCCGTCCTCGCTGACAAGGGGCATACAGGTCAGGCGGATGCCCGCATCCACATATTCGGTCGAATACGTGGATGTGCCGCTCGTGACTTTTTCTGTGACGACGGGGATATGGTCACCGATAAAGATGCTGCCTTCCTGCCCGGGCAGCGTGATGATGCTGGGGGTGGCCAGGACTTTCGCCCGGCCGTCCTGGCAGAGGGCGCTGACGGTCGCCTGAAAATGGGTCCTGTAGCCATGCCCCAGATGGATCAGGCCGGCGTAGCTGCCGGATCCGCTCTCTCCGGCGGGCAGCGTGTCCCAGTTCCAGCGCAGACCCAGTTCCCGGGCGGCTTCGTCCCGCAGGGAAAGGATGCAGGCTTCGAAAGTGACCTGCTTTGTGGGCCTGTCCATCGCAGCCAGGGCTTTTTCGATCCGGGCCTGTTCTCCCGGTGTCCCGGTGACAAAGAGTGTGTTGCTGAGCCCGTCAAAGGCGAGCGGTGAGGCAGAGAGCGGCTTGAGGACTTTTGCCGCAGCCTCGGCCCGGATATAGTTCAGCCGGTGGACGGCAAGATTCCCGAATGTCCGGTCCATCTGTTCCGGCGGCGCCACATAGAGGAACTGTCCGTCCAGACGGAAGCAGAGTCCCAGACCGCGCGTGATGAGGCGGAGTGCTTCTTCGAAGGGAACGTCCTGGAGCGCCAGGGTGAGAGGAGGACAGTTCCCGGCGGGCATGATGAGGCTGCAGCCATTGGCAGCGGCCAGAGCCTGGAGAACGTCCCGGACCGGAGCATTTTCCACGGCAAAGGAAACGGGAGCGGCTGCGGCCGGCTTCAGCAGCAGGAAAAACAGAAAAAAGAGCAGGTACTTCACTGGACCGTCCCTCCTATCGTCACGCTGCCGTTTTCAAAGATCACGGCCCGCTCTGTGATGCTCCGGACGCGCCGGCCTCCGACTGTGCCGCCGGGGCCTGTGAGGGCGGCCGTGCTGCCGTCCCGGAAAAGGGCGAGGACCCTGTCCCCGCAGCGGAAGATGCCGAGGAGACGCGGAGGATTCTTTTCGGCAGGCGGCGTGTCCTTGTTTTCCAGCCGGGACGGGGAAGACGCTGCCTTTTGGTGACGCGGTCCGGGGAAGAGGTCACGGAACGGATCGCGGCGGGGACTCCGGAGCGTCAGCGGGTCCCTTGCCGGTGCCGGCAGCATGACTGCGGGCGGCAGCGGGGGAAGCTGTTCCCGATCTTCCGGCAGAAAGCGGCACAGGAACCGGTATGCCGGGAACGGAAGCAGCAGGACCGCAAAGAGCAGGAAGAAGCGTTTTTCAGTGCGGAGCAGACGGAGGATGGACGGGGGGAAGGATTTCATGTTTTTCTCCTTTCGCAGGTTGCCTTATCCTTTTACTATCATAAAATGACCATTCACGGTAGAAAAACTGGTGTAAAAGGCTCTTCTGTGGTAGTAAAAGAAGAAAGGAGGTCTTGATATGAAGACAGCATACCCGGAATATATCCGCCAGGGAGCCATCCCTTCTCTCGACGCACCGGATGAGAGGCATGAAGGTCCCATCATCCCTCTGGCAAGACATATCCTGCGCCAGGCTTTTTCGCTGGGCGCCAGTGATATCCATCTCGAGCCCGGCGCCAGGCAGATGGAAGTGCGCTGCCGCATAGACGGGGTGCTCCAGCCCCTGCTGCGACTGCCCCGGAATCTCCAGGACAGCCTGATTTCCCGCTTCAAGATCATGGCAGCCATGGATATCGGAGAAAAGCGGCTGCCCCAGGACGGACGCATCCAGTCATCCTGGGAAAACAGACAGATCGATGTGCGTGTGTCGTCCCTGCCCACGCTGCATGGCGAAAAACTGGTCCTGCGCATCCTCGACCAGGAAAAGAATCAGTTCGGCCTCGAAGACATGGGATTCAGCAGGAAAAACAGGCTGGCCCTGGAAAATCTGATCCGGCAGCCCTATGGCCTGATCCTGATCACCGGGCCCACCGGGTCGGGCAAGACCTCGACGCTGTATGCGCTGATGCGGACACTCCAGGATCCGGGCAAGAATCTGATCACCGTGGAAGATCCGATCGAATACCAGATGGAAGGCATCAGCCAGGTGGCGGTCCAGCCCAAAATCGGACTGACTTTTGCCGCGTGCCTGCGGACCATCCTGCGCCAGGATCCGGACCTCATCATGGTGGGCGAGATCCGGGATGGGCAGACTGCGGCCATGAGCGTCCATGCAGCCCTGACGGGTCATCTGGTCCTCAGTACGCTCCATACGAACACTGCGGCCGGTGCCGTGAGCCGGCTCCTTGACCTGGGAACGGACCCCCATCTGCTGGCGGCTGCGCTGCGGGGAGTCGTGTCCCAGCGGCTTGTCAGGAAGCTCTGCCCGGAATGCCGCATTGCCGAAAGGGAGGGGCGGGACAGCTGGGTGGGGGACTATTTCCTGGAACCGGAGGAAGATTCCCATCTGTTCTATGCGGCAGGGGGATGTCCGGCCTGCCGCCATACGGGCTACCGGGGACGGATCGCGGTCCACGAAGTCTTTCCTTTTTCCGAGGCCTGCCGGCAGGCACTTTCCCACGGTGCCGGGGAGCAGGAACTTACCCGGATGGCCCGGGAAGAAGGTGTGCCCTCCCTTTTCCAGGACGGCAGGGACAAGGTGCGGCAGGGCGTGACGTCGATCCGGGAACTGCTCCGGGTCTACGGACCTCTGCCGCTGGACCGGCCGAAGCCTCCGATCAGGAAGGAAAATAATAGTTGTCTTTCTCCGGTGGATCCGATATGATAAAAAAAGCAGCCTCTGTGAGGAGCTGCGGAAGAGGTCATCATCTGGCGAGACAGGGAGAATCTGATTTATGTGGCTATTGTGGAATTTGTTCGAACTGGCGGGCACGCTGTCTTTTGCCGTGTCGGGCGCCATCGTCGGCATGCTGCGTCATATGGATATCTTTGGGATCTCCGTCCTGGCAGTCCTGACGGCGGTGGGCGGCGGCACCATACGGGATGTCCTGGCCGGACGGATCCCGCCGGCAGCCCTGCGCGATCCTACGGCGCTGCTCCTTTCCATCCTTACGGCGTTCGTGCTGGCAGCGTACGTATCATGCTACCGCATGCGGGGGATCCGCAAAAAAGTCCTGACGGTCCTCTATATCGTGGCGGATACGACGGGCCTCGCTTCTTTTACCGTAACGGGAACCATGGTGGGACTTTCCAGCGGGGAGCCCGATTCCTATGTATTCCCCGTTGTCCTGGGCCTTTTGACGGCGGTGGGCGGCGGCATCCTGAGGGATCTGATGGCCCAGCGCATCCCCGTCGTCCTCGTGGCCGATGTCTATGCCACGGCATCCATCGTGGGCAGTCTGGTGCTCTGCCTTTTCTGGCGTCTCGGCGCGGCTGATGCGGCCCCTTTTGCGGGCGCCAGCGTGGTCATTGCCCTGCGGATCCTGGCGCTCAAGTTCAAATGGCAGCTCTACCGGCCCCTCGAACCGGGAGGCGGGCGCAGCCGGCACTGACAGGAAGTCCTCTATCCTGACCGTGCGCCAGGCCGGGGCTGTCCTGCTGCCGGTACGGGCACAAAAAAGCCTGGACCCGGGAATCATGTGTGTGGTTCCCGGATCCAGGCTCTTTCTGTCTGCTTTGTCTTCAGCCGCGCCAGACCACTTTTTCTGCCAGGGATTTGCGCGGTCTCCGGGCAGGTGCCTCCGCGGCGTAGCCCAGGGTCAGCGCTGCGACGAGTTCGCCCGGCATGTCCAGCCAGGCCTTCAGCTCGGGGTAGGCAAAATAGGTGTTGGCGATCCAGAGACTGCCGAGGCCAAGATCAGCAGCCGTCAGTGCCATATTCTCGATGGCGGCGCCGATGGATTCGGCGTTGCAGATCTCCGATACATGCTCGTCCCGCGTCAGGGTGCGGTCCAGGCTGCAGCCCAGCTCGTTCAGGACGAAGATGATCACGGGCGCCTGCTCCATGATGCGGAGCGTAAAGAGCGCATCCCTGATGTAAGGCGCGCTTTCCGGCAGGTAAGGGTTGATCTTTTCCCGGTCCAGACCGGCTTTCATGGTCCGTACCGCTTCTTTTTTGGCTTCGCCGCTTACTACGACGAATTTCCAGGGCTGGCGGTTCTTGGAAGACGGGGCCAGGATGCCGGCCTGCAGGACTTCTTCAATCAGCGCGCGGGGGACGGGCTGCTGTCTGTATCTGCGGATGCTCCGCCTCGTTTCGATGGCATCGATCACGTGTCAGGTCTCCTTTCTGTGGCGGGTACAAAAGAGCGCTGCCGGGGCATATCTGTCCGCGGCAGCACTGCATATTCAGCGCATATTGATGAACTGGACGTCGATCCCGAAATCCTGTCCCCGGATCAGCTGGATGACGGCCTGGAGGTCGTCTTTCTTCGGGCCGGAGACCCGGATCTGATTATCCATCTGCTGGGTCGTGACTTTGAGTTTCGAAGCCTTGATCGCGGCAGTGATCTTCTTTGCTGTTTCCCGGTCGATCCCCTGTTTCAGGGCAACTGTCTGACGGACCGTGCCTTTGGCAGCCGGTTCGATCTTGCCCGGATCGAGGCAGCGCAGGGAAAGGCCGCGTTTGGCCATGCGCTGACGCAGGATGTCGAGGATGGCACCCAGTTTGTAATCATCCTCTGCGGCCAGCTTGAGTGTATCGTCCACCAGGTCGATGGAGGCTGCGGACCCCCGGAAATCATAGCGCTGGGTGATCTCTTTCCTGGTCTGGTTCAGGGCGTTGTCCAGTTCCTGCATATCGATTTGCGATACGATGTCGAATGAGCTGTTTTTTGCCATAGCGTCCTCCTTAATGCACCCGTACATCGACTTCGAACATCCGGTTCCAGGGAAATTCGATGGTATATTTTGCATTCCTGATGTCGGGTTCGTCCGCGACGTACTGTTTGAAAAGCCGGTTGGTCCTTCCCAGGATTCGATTATAATATTTTCCCATGTCATATTTCAACTTCCAGTTGTAGCGGTCCATCTCCAGTGAAACACGGTAGCGGACGTTGGACTGGTAGATCCAGTCATCCAGGAGCCTGACCATGCGCAGGCGGTCCTGATCGGCCTTGCTCATCCGTTTGGCCAGGATGCCCTGGGAAAGGGCAAAACCGATGCTGTTGTCCGCCGTGTTCCAGCCGGCGTAGGCTGCCAGCGGCAGCAGGGCCTTGTTCTTGCTGAGGGCCTCGATGAATCCGTTGTCGGCACCGTTTGCGTAGGCGATGTCAGCCAGGGCCACGGGTTTTTCCGTCTCCAGCCTGGCGATCTGGCGGGCGAAATCCTTGTTGGCCTGGTTGCTGTAGGGCGCATTTTCATCGTCCGTCGAGTCCAGGGTCACGCCGTTGTCCGGCGTGTTCACCGCAAGGATCAGGTCCGCTTTCTTTTCTGTCTGAGCCATCCTGCCGCCCACGGCGATGATCTGGTTCTTCACGGATGTGGCAGCCGTTTCGTCCGTATACAGGGGGATCGTGCTGCCGCCGACACCGGGAGCGAAGATCGGGTAGATCTCCGGTTTTTCTCCTTTGAGCTCATTGATGGCCCGGGTTACGAGGAGCAGGCCGAGCTGGTCCACGCCGGGGATGATCTGGAACTGTTTCTTGCTCATGCCGCGGCCCAGTGCTTCCAGCTGGCGGGCTTCCATATGGGTCCGTGAATAGGGAGCGTTGTCATCCTTGCCAAGGGCCAGGAAATGGAAATTGTCCCGCTGGCACAGGCGGATCAGCCGGCGGTTGACCTGCAGATTGACCAGGCGCCGGGTGCGCCAGTCTTTCAGGTCATCCGAGGGGATGGACAGGGTGAGGCGGTTTTTCTCCATATCTTCCTCAGGGGTCAGCCCCTCCAGGTCTTCTTTGTCCATCAGCTGGGAAAGCCGGAAAATCTGCGGACCGTACGTTTCATAATACTCCGGTTCCACCGTGGCCACACTCTGCCGGGGCGTCCGCATGATGGTGCTGAAGGCATAGAGCTTGAGGCCCGGATTGTTCTTTTTGAGGGCATCCAGGCGCATGACCTGTCCCCGCAGGTACTTTTCCAGATGATGGTGCTTCCGGGACGCCACCAGTCCGCCGTAGTTCAGGCTGTCCGTGGCGATGATGGCCGCGTCCGCGTGGGGCGCTTCCTTTTCGAACCACTCCCATAATTTTTCGTTATTTCCCGTGGAACGGGCTCCTGAAAGATACTCCCTGGGAGGGACCGTCAGGGGAAATCCGGCGGCCTTGGCCGTATCCGTCGTATATTCCAGGTTGACGGGACGGTTGTCCAGGGGAATATAGATGATCTTCGGAGCAGCGGACGCTGTGCCCATGGTCAGGGAGAGCACCGCGAGGCCTCCGAGGAGCAACTGCTTGAGCGACATCGCTTTTATCCATCCTTTCTCCTTTTTTAGTGAATTATTTTATTATATATGATTTTTCTTTGTTTTGGGAACAATTGAATGCAAAATATAAAATTTTTATAAACAAAAGGACCGCTCCGCTGCACAGGATGCTGCCTGTTCCGGGACGGAGGCCGGCACATGCGGGTCCCGGCCGGGCTGACAGGTATGATATAATGGATGGGTAAGACTGTCACAGGAGGTGATACGATGGAATTCCAGCTGGAAGCGCCCTTTCAGCCCTCGGGGGATCAGCCGGAGGCAATCGAGGCCCTGGCCGCCGGGGTGAAAGAGGGCATGCGGACCCAGGTCCTTTTGGGAGCGACCGGTACGGGCAAGACGTACACCATTGCCCAGGTCATCCAGAAGGTGCAGAAGCCGACTCTGGTCATCGCCCACAACAAGACGCTGGCAGCTCAGCTCTGCAGTGAATTCAAAGCATTTTTCCCGCATAACGCGGTGGAATATTTTGTGTCCTATTATGATTATTATCAGCCCGAAGCCTATATCCCGGCTACGGACACATACATCGAAAAAGATTCATCGATCAACGATGAAATCGATAAACTGCGCCATTCCGCGACGAGCGCCCTTTTTGAGCGGCGCGACGTCATCATCGTATCATCCGTATCCTGCATCTACGGTCTGGGAGCGCCGAAGGATTACTACGACAGCGTCCTTTCGCTGCGGGTCGGCCAGCAGGCGGATCGGGATGCCATCCTGAAGAAGCTCGTCAAGATCCGCTACACCCGCAACGACCTTGTACTGGAGCGCGGCAGTTTCCGGGCCCGGGGCGATGTCATCGAAGTGATCCCGTCGAGCTACGGAGAAAAAGGCATCCGGATCGAACTGTTCGGGGACGAAGTGGACAGCATCATGGAAATCGATGTGCTGACCGGGTCGGTCCTGGACCGGCGGAGCCATGTCGCCATTTTTCCGGCCAGCCACTATGTCACGAGTGACGAAAATATGGAACGGGCCCGCAATGATATCCGGAAGGAACTGAAGGAACGCCTCGACGAACTGACGCGGGAGGGAAAGCTCCTTGAAGCGGAACGTCTGGCCCAGCGGACCCGGTACGATCTCGAGATGATGGAGGAGATGGGATACTGCAGCGGCATCGAAAATTACTCCCGCCATCTGACGGGCCGCAAGCCGGGAGAGCCGCCTTTCACACTGGTCAACTATTTCCCGCCGGATTTCCTGACCGTCGTGGACGAAAGCCATGTGACGCTGCCCCAGCTGCGGGCGATGTATGCCGGAGACCGGTCCCGCAAAGAACAGCTTGTCCGCTACGGATTCCGTCTGCCTTCGGCCCTGGACAACCGCCCTCTGACTTTTGATGAATTCCAGAAAGAACGGGGCCAGATCATCTACGTTTCCGCCACGCCGGCCGAGTATGAGCTCCGCGAGGCGGATCAGGTCGTGGAACAGATCATCAGGCCGACGGGTCTCCTGGATCCCAAAATCGAAGTCCGTCCCATCGCCGGACAGATCGATGATCTCATGGGAGAAATCCATAAAGTCACCAAAGCGGGAGAGCGCGTCCTCGTGACGACCCTGACCAAGAAAATGGCGGAGGATCTGACGGAATATCTGGCCCAGGAAGGGATCCGGGTCCGCTATCTCCACTCGGATATCGCCACGATCGACAGGGCGGAGATCATCCATGACCTGCGGGCCGGGGAGTTCGATGTCCTTGTGGGCATCAACCTGCTCCGTGAGGGCCTCGATATGCCGGAAGTATCCCTCGTCGCCATCCTGGATGCGGACAAGGAAGGGTTCCTGCGCAGCGACACGGCGATGATCCAGACCATCGGCCGCGCTGCCCGCAACGCCCACGGACGGGTCATCATGTACGCCGACGTCATCACCGGGTCCATGCAGCGGGCCATCGAAGAGACCGAACGGCGGCGCACCAGACAGGAGGCCTACAACAAGGCCCACGGCATCGTGCCGAAGACCATCAGGAAAAAAGTCGTCGATCTGATCAAACTGACGAAGCTGGACGACGGCGCAGACCTGGACCTGAAGACGGCTTATTCGGAAAAAGGCCTGAAGAAAAGCTCTCCTGCGGCGCTGCGGAAACTGGCAAAAGAGCTGGAAAACAGGATGAAACGGGCGGCGAAGGAACTCGACTTCGAATCAGCCGCGGAACTCCGGGACCGGCTCATCGTGGTCAAAGGCGCCCTGGGCGAAAAACTGGAAGCAAAAAAGAAATCGTAGGTACGTTGTACAGGAACTGCATGGGGATGGCTCCCCACGGCGGTTCCTGTCCTGTATCAGGCGGGAATGGCCTGCCCGGATGCAGGCGTTTCGAAAATTTCAGGCCTTCCCCATGCTGCGCCGGGTTTTCCCGCCGTGGTATAATGAGGACGATATTTTTGCTGAATACAAGGAGTCTTTTATGTCTGAAAATCTTGTCATCCAGGGTGCGCGGCAGCACAACCTGAAAAATATTTCCCTGACCATTCCCCGGAACAAGCTCGTCGTCATCACGGGCCTTTCAGGAAGCGGCAAATCCTCCCTTGCCTTCGATACCATCTATGCCGAGGGGCAGCGGCGCTATGTGGAGTCTCTTTCCGCATACGCCCGGCAGTTCCTGGGCCAGATGGACAAGCCGGATGTGGACTATATCGGCGGGCTGAGCCCGGCCATTTCCATCGATCAGAAGACGACGAGCCGGAACCCCCGTTCCACCGTGGGGACGGTGACGGAGATCTACGATTACCTGCGCCTCCTGTATGCCCGCATCGGGATCCCCCACTGTCCCAGGTGCGGCAAGGTCATCCAGCGGCAGAGCCCTCAGCAGATCGCCGACCGCGTGATGGAACTGCCGGAAGGCACGAAGTTCATGGTGATGGCCCCGCTGATCTGGGGACGCAAGGGCGAGCACAGGACCGTCTTCGACCAGGCCCGCAAGAATGGCTTCGTCCGCGTCAAGGTGGACGGGACCGTGCGGACCCTTGATGAAGATATCGTGCTGGAAAAGAATAAGAAACATTTCATCTCCGTCATCGTGGACCGCCTGGTGACGCGTCCCGGTCTGGAAAGCCGGCTTTCCGAGTCCGTCGAAACGGCGCTCCGCCTGGGGGACGGCCGGGTGGAAATTGAACAGATCGGCGGGCCGACGGATGTGTACAGTGAAAAATTCGCCTGCCCGGACTGCGGCATCTCGCTGCCCGAGATCGAACCGCGGCTTTTTTCCTTCAACGCCCCTTACGGCGCCTGCCCGGACTGCATGGGACTGGGGATGCATATGGAATTCGATCCGGACCTCATCATCCCGGACAAAAAAAGACCTTTTGATGAAGGCGCCATCGCGGCAGTCAGCTCCAACCTGAAATCCTATTTCCTCTGCCAGTTCGCGGCCGTCCTGAAATCCCGGGGCCTGAGCCTCAAGAACTGCTGGAATGACGTGCCCCGGAAAGTCCAGAAGGAATTCCTCGAAGGCATCCCGGGAGAGCTTTTCACTTTTTCTTATGAAAACCTAATGGGCGAGACCCATTCCCATACGACGCCCTTCGAAGGCATCATCCCCATTTTGAAGCGCCGCCTCAAGGAGGCCATGAGCGAATCCCAGCGGCTCGACTACGAGTCCTTCATGACCGCCATAGAATGTCCGACCTGCCATGGCGCCCGGCTGCGGCCGGAGGTCCTGGCGATCACGGTGGGCGGCAGGAATATCAAAGAAGTCTGTGACCTGCCCGTGCGGGAATGTCTCGCCTTTTTTGAAAATCTGGACCTTTCCGACCGTGATGCCTTCATCGCCCGGCAGATCCTCAAGGAAATCAGGGCCCGCCTGACATTCCTCAATAATGTCGGCCTCGATTATCTGACCCTGAGCCGGGCTGCCGCCACCCTTTCCGGCGGCGAGGCCCAGCGTATCCGGCTGGCCACGCAGATCGGGTCCGGCCTGGTGGGCGTGCTGTACATCCTCGATGAACCCAGCATAGGGCTGCACCAGCGGGACAACGACAAGCTCCTGGCCACACTGAAGGATCTGCGCGACATGGGTAACACCCTCCTTGTGGTGGAACATGACGAGGATACGATGTACGCGGCGGATCAGATCATCGATATCGGTCCCGGCGCCGGCGAGAACGGGGGCCGGGTCGTGGCTCAGGGAACGGCCGAGGAAATCAAGAAGGTCCCTGAATCGATCACGGGCCAGTATCTGAGCGGGCGCAGGAAGATCGCCGTGCCGCAGCAGCGGCGCAGGGGGACCGGCAGGAAACTCGTCATCAAGGGAGCCGCTGAGAACAACCTGAAACATATCGATGTTTCCATCCCCCTGGGAACGCTTACGGTCGTGACGGGCGTAAGCGGCAGCGGCAAGAGTACCCTTGTGAACGATATCCTGTACCGGGCTCTGGCCAAGAAACTGATGGGCTCCCGCCAGCGGCCGGGCAAATATGATAAGATCCTCGGCGCTTCCGAGATCGACAAGATCATCGATATCGATCAGAGCCCCATCGGGCGGACGCCGCGGTCCAATCCGGCGACGTACACGGGGGTGTTCGACCTGATCCGGAGCCTCTTCAGTACCACGAACGAGGCCAAACTGCGGGGCTACAAACCCGGACGGTTCAGTTTCAATGTCAAGGGCGGACGCTGTGAAGCCTGCCGCGGGGATGGCCTGCTCAAGATCGAGATGAATTTCCTGCCCGATGTGTACGTGCCCTGCGAGGTATGCCACGGCACGCGGTACAACCGGGATACCCTGGAAGTACGCTACAAGGGAAAGAACATCGCGGAGGTCCTCAATATGACTGTGACCGAGGCCTGCGATTATTTCCAGAACCATTCCCGGATCCTGAAGAAACTGCAGGTCCTGGAGGATGTCGGCCTGGGATATATCCGCCTGGGCCAGGCGGCGACGACCCTTTCCGGCGGCGAGGCCCAGCGCATCAAGCTGGCGACGGAACTTTCCCGGGCCAATACGGGACGCACCCTCTATATCCTGGACGAACCGACGACGGGCCTCCATATGGCCGACGTGGACAGACTGCTCCAGGTGCTGCAGCGCCTCGTGGACACGGGCAGCACCGTCGTCGTGATCGAACACAACCTGGACGTCATCAAGTCGGCTGATTATCTGATCGATCTGGGACCGGAAGGCGGCGACCGGGGCGGTACGGTCGTTGCCGAGGGTACGCCGGAAGAACTGGCGGCGGTTCCGGGATCCTACACGGGCCAGTATTTGAAAAAGGTGCTTGCAAGATGAATGAGAAGATCGCCGAAACCCTGAAGATCCTGCCGGAGGCGCCCGGCGTCTATATCATGCATGACAGGACTGGCCGAGTCATCTACGTGGGGAAAGCCGTCATCCTGAAGAACCGGGTCCGCAGCTATTTCCGGCAGTCCAGCCAGAGCTCGCCGAAAGTGCGGGCCATCAATGCCCATGTGGATTCCATCGAGACCATCGTGACGGCCAGCGAGATGGAAGCCCTCATCCTGGAATGCAACCTGATCAAGAAATATAAACCCCGGTACAATATCGACCTGAAGGATGACAAGACCTATCCGTATCTCAAGATCACTGTGGATGAAGCGTTCCCCCGGATGTATATCACGCGGCGGGTGCTGCATGACGGGGCAAAGTATTACGGACCCTATGCGGACGTGGGCGCTCTGCGGGATACGATGAAGCTGATCCGCTCCATGTTCCCGCTGCGCCACTGCCGCAGCCTGAATGTGAAGCGGCCCTGCCTGCAGTACCATATGCACCGCTGTCTGGCACCCTGCACAGGGAAAGTGAAGCTCTCCGAATACCGCGCGCTCGTGGATCAGGTGATCATGCTGATGGACGGCAAGGTCGGGGATCTCATGAAGGAACTGAAACGAAAGATGGAGGAGGCGTCCGCCTCCTATGCCTATGAACAGGCGGCCCATTACCGCGACCTCATCCGCAGCCTGCAGAAGATCGAGCAGGCCCAGAAAGCCACGACGGACAGCGGTGACCGCGATGTCGTCGGCCTGGCAGCGGATGCTTCCGGTGTCTGTGTCCAGGTCTTCTTCATCCGGGCGGGCAAGATCATGGGCCGGGACAGCTTCTTCCTCGACAGTGAGAAGGGGGAGCCCGGAGGAGAGATCCTGGACGGGTTCCTGAAGCAGTATTACAATGAGGTCCACCGGCCGCCCCGGGAGATTCTCGCGAGCCGCTGCCTCGCTGACAGTGACCGGAGCCTCCTGGAGCAGTACCTCAGCACGCAGAGCGAAAAGAATGTGTCCCTCCAGGTGCCGCAGCGGGGCTTGAAGCATGACCTTGTCCTGATGGCGGAAAACAATGCCCGGAAGAATCTGGAAGAGCGCCTGCGGCGGGGCCAGCTCGCGGCACAGTCGGATGAGGCCGCGGCCGAGGAGCTGCAGCACGCCCTGGGACTTGCGGACCCCCTGGAACGAATGGACTGTTTCGATATTTCCCACAACCAGGGCAGCGAGACCGTGGCCTCCATGGTCGTGTTCCGCAACGGCCGGCCCAGCAAAAAGGATTACCGCCGGTATAAACTCCGTTCCACGGAAGGCAAGCCGGATGATTTCAAATCGATGCAGGAAGTCGTCTACCGGCGCTACCGGGATGCCGAGGACCTGCCGAGCCTGATCATCATCGACGGCGGCAAGGGGCAGCTGAGCTCGGCCCTGGAAGTCATCCGCGGGCTGGGCCTCGGCGAAATCCCCGTCATCGGCCTGGCCAAGCGGGAGGAAGAGATCTTCAAGGAAGGCGCCCATACGAGTATCCTCCTGGACAGGTCATCGGCTGCCCTGCACCTGATCCAGCACATCCGTGACGAGGCACACCGTTTTGCCATCACCTACCACCGCAAGAGGCTGGCACGGAAGAATCTGGTTTCCGTCCTGGACCATCTGGAAGGTGTGGGACCGGTACGGCGGTCCGCGCTCTGGAAACGGTTCGACTCCCTGGAGGCGATGAAGGCCGCCAGCGTGGATGAACTGGCGGCAGTGGAAGGCATGAACCATGCTGTGGCAGAACGGGTATATGGATTTTTCCATGCTCCGCAGGAGAATAAAGATTCGTTATTAAAATAAAATTGCTGTTAATTTTTCAAAAACAGTTGCAGGAGACCTTCCGGATTTGCTATAATGCGCGTATCGAAATGTATCATTCTTTTTGATAGAGCGAAAGAGAGGCTGGGAATCATGAAAAAGTATGTTTGCAAAATCTGTGGCCATATCTATGATGAAGCGGTCGGCGATCCGGAACACAACATCGCTCCGGGCACGAAGTTCGAAGATCTTCCTGCTGACTGGGTCTGCCCGCTGTGCGGTGTAGGCAAGGACCAGTTCGAAGAAGTAAAGTAAAGGGACGCTGATTCCATCGGCGTTTCCCGGATGATCTGTCCTGCCGTCAGGCAGGACAGATTTTTTGTATGGGAGGTTTTCTGATGTCTATCAAGATGATTGCCATGGACCTTGACGGGACTCTGCTGGACCGGGAGAAGAATATCGCGCCGGCCGACCGGGAAGCTGTACGGAAGGCTGTGGCTGCCGGCTTCTATGTGACGCTCGCCACGGGCAGGATGTTCCGTTCGGCCCTGCCTTATGCGCAGGAACTCGGGATCACAGCTCCGCTCGTCGTCTATAACGGTGCCTGGATCAAGGATCCTGTGTCGGGAGAAGTTTACGGGGAATGGTCCGTCCCTGCGGCAGCAGCCCAGGATGTAGTGGATGAATGCATGCGCCTGGGCTTTTATATCCAGGCTTATATCGACGACTGTCTCTGGACGTACAGGGATTGTGAAGAGGTCCGTTTCTATTCCCGTTTTTCCCGGGTCCCCTATCTGGTCAAGGGAGAGACTATGCACCATCTGCCCAAAGGACCCCACAAGCTGCTGGTCATTGCCAAAGAGACCGAAGACCTGCGCCGCCATCTGGAGGAAAAATTCGCCGGCCGCATCAAGATCATGGCTTCATCGAGCGGATTCCTTGAAATCACCGCTCCTGGCACCAGCAAGTGGAAAGCACTGGAGACGCTTGCGGACCGTAAAGGCATCACGGCGGACGAAATCATGTGTATCGGCGATTCGGAAAATGATCTGGAAATGGTTTCTTCCTGCGGCTTCGGGGTCGCCATGGGCAATGCAAAGGATTTCCTGATCAAAGCGGCGCGGGTCGTGACCGCTCCCAATACGCGGCAGGGTGTCAGCATCATCCTGAACAGTCTGCTGACGCAGCAGATCGAAGTGCCTCTCGAGTGAGACCGGGAGAAACCATGGGACCGGGCAGGAGAAAAGGGAAAGGGATTTGGTTCCTCCCTCTTTCCCTGATATCCTGGAACAGGGTATAATAGAGCGGTACAGCGTACGCGACAGGAGGCGAAGGAAATGACAAAAACATTGTTGATCACCGGAATGTCCGGGGCGGGTAAGACCCAGGTGATGAGGACCCTGGAGGATCTGGGGTATTTCTGCGTGGACAATCTGCCTCCGACTTTTATCCCGAAATTCATCGAGCTCTGTATGAAGAAGCAGGATGATTCGGACAAGCTGGCCCTGGCGGTGGATACGCGGGGAGGCAAGTTCTTCGGGGCTTTCGACGAGGTCCTGGACCAGCTGACCAGCGAAAAGATCCCTTATGAGCTGCTTTTCCTCGATGCGGATGACAGCACCCTGATCCGGCGGTATAAGGAAACGCGGCGCAGACATCCGCTGAACGGGAAAAACGGCCTGAGCGCCGATATCTCGCAGGAACGGGAGATCCTGCGCAAAGTGCGGACCCGTGCCACGACGATCATCGATACGAGTAAAACCACGACCAAACAGCTGCGCAATCGGATCATTTCCCTTTACGGGACGAACGGGAGCCTTCCCGCCATGACCATCGTGGTCCAGTCCTTCGGCTTCAAGTTCGGGCTGCCCCTCGACTGTGATATGGTCTTTGACGTGCGTTTCCTGCCGAACCCGTTTTACGATCCTGCCCTGAAGGAGCAGTGCGGCAACGATCCGGCGGTCGTGTCATTCCTGCAGGAGAAACCGGTTACGGGAAAATTCGAGAAAAAACTGTACGACCTGATTCAGTTCCTGCTTCCCCAGTATGTCCAGGAAGGCAAGAGCCAGCTCATGATCGGAGTGGGCTGCACGGGCGGGCGGCACAGATCCGTCTATATTGCCAACAGCCTGGGAAAATTCATCGAATCCTGCGGGTATAAGGCCAAGGTCATGCACCGGGATCTGATGAAAAAATGAAACTGGCGGAGGAATTGCGTTATGAAATGGATTAAGTGGTTATATCCAGGCCTGAACCTGAAACGGTGGCTCTTTCTTTTTGGTCTCGGGACGGTACTGGCGTGTGTAGGAGTCACTTTAATCTTCAATTATCAGTTTGTCGGGCTCATCGAGGCCCTGGTATTCAAGTTCATCTCTTACGTGGGCGGGGAATATTATCAGTCGACCATTACTGCGCTGGGTCTTGTCAATGTCATCATCGGGATCATCTTTATGTGTTACGGCAGCGCACGGGTCATCAAGACTATCATCAATTCCGTCATGCCCGGGGAGAAGGAGTCCCTGCGGGAACTCATCTTTACGCAGCAGAAACTGGACAAGGGACCGTCCGTGGTCGTGATCGGCGGCGGTACGGGGCTTTCCGTGCTGCTGCGCGGCATCAAGCTGATCACGAATAACTGCACGGCTGTGGTGACGACGGCGGATGACGGCGGTTCGTCAGGACGGCTGCGCAAAGAAATGGGAATCATCCCGCCCGGAGATATGCGCAACTGTCTGGTGGCCCTGGCCGATACGGAACCGGTCATGGAACGGGCCATGCAGTACCGGTTCCATGACAGCCAGTCCCTGACCGGACACAGCCTGGGCAACCTTTTCATTGCCGCCATGAGCGATATGGAAGGCAGCGTGGAGGACGGACTGGCGGCAATCAGCCAGATCCTGAAAGTGCATGGCCGGGTCTGGCCGAATACGTCTGAGAACATCCAGCTGAAGGCGCTCATGGATGACGGCAGCACTGTGGTGGGGGAGTCGGCTATCACGGCTTCTCCCCACAAGATCGTCCGGCTGATGACGGAACCGGAAAATCCCGAGGCTTCCCAGCGGGCCGTTTCTGCGATCATGCATGCCGATGCCATCATCCTGGGACCGGGGTCCCTCTATACGAGCGTGCTGGCGAGCCTCGTCGTCCCGGGCATCCGGGATGCCGTCGTACGGTCGAAAGCAGTCAAGATCTATGTCTGCAACGTCATGACACAGCCCGGTGAAACGGACGGATACGGTGCTTATGAGCATGTGCGGGCCCTTGTGGACCATATGGGGGCGCAGTGCCTTGATTACGTCGTCGTCAATGTCCAGAAGGCGACAGCCGAACAGATCGCCAAGTACAAAAAGGGAGGCGCCGAGCCTGTTTCTCCGGATATCGAAAAAATCGAGAAGCTGGGGATCGAAGTGGTCCCGGCCAAACTGCTGAACGACAGCGATCTTGTCCGGCACAATCCGAAGAAACTCGCCAAAAGCATCATTGCCCTCATTTACAGGCTGCGCCTTTTCGGCAGGGGGGTACGGTTCTTTGACTACTTCCTGGCACGGCAGACCATGCAGGAACTGAGGGACCGCAAAGATACAAAGGAGACCTGAACATGTCTTTTTCCAGTGATGTAAAAAATGAAGTGGCCCGGCTGGAGGGCGAAGATCAGGAGACGGAACGGGCTGAATTGTTCGGGCTCCTTCGCATCAGCGGTTCCGTGTCGCTGAGCGGGAAAAAGGTGGGGCTCCATTTTGCCACGGAGAATGCAGCGCTGGCGCGGCGCGTCCTGCGTCTGCTCAAGAATAATTTTGCCGTCCAGACCGAGGTCATCGTGACGCGGTCGACACGGCTCAAGAAAAACAACCGCTACCAGGTCCATGTGGTGCCTTCCGAAGAAGCGCGGGAGGCTCTCGGCAAGCTGCATCTGCTGGCTCCTATCAGCGAAGCCGGTGCGGCGCTCCTGAAAAAAAATGCGGGCCGGCGCTCCTTCCTGCGCGGCGTATTCCTTGCAGGCGGTTCCGTCAGCAAGCCGATCAGCGATTACCATTTGGAATTGATCAGCGATAATCTTGACATGAGCCGCTACATCTGTAAAATAATGAAGGGATTTGATTTGCCGGCCCGGATCGTGGATCGGAAAAAGAATTTCATCGTGTATCTCAAAGAGGGGAACGCAATCGCGACATTCCTTTCGCTGATAGGGGCCCACGGCTCCTATCTGGAATTCGAGAACGTTCGGGTTTTGAAAGATATGCGGAACCAGGTCAACCGTGTCGTCAACTGTGAAACGGCGAACCTGAACAAAACGGTCCGGGCCGCGGTCCGGCAGCTGAATGCCATCCGGCTCATCGAACAGAAGAAGGGACTTGATGTTTTGCCGGAGGCACTGCAGGAAGCGGCGCGGCTGAGACTGGAACATCAGGATCTGTCGGTGGGGGAACTGGCAGCACTGACGGAGTCCCACATCGGCAAATCGGGTCTGAACCACCGCCTGAAAAAAATCGAAGAACTGGCTGAAAAAATGGGGGAAATGTAAGGATGTCCATGCACAAAGTGAGAAACGTTTTTGGAATCGTCTGCCTGCTGCTGGTGGCTTGCGGAGTCTGGGCCTATCAGGATTTCCGGAAATTCTGCGTCGGTGCCGTGCCGATCTTTGCCTACCACCGCGTGGAGGACAAAACGGACCTGTATTCCATGCCGCCCGCTGATTTCGAGCAGCAGATGGCCTATCTGAAGGAAAAAGGGTATAAGACGATCAAACTCGGCGACTATGCCCAGCGGCGCAAAAAAGGCGATACTTTCCAGAACGAATGTGTCCTCATCTTTGATGATGGCTATGAAGACAATCTGACAATCGCGGCTCCGATCATGCAGAAATTCGGCTATATCGGGAATATGTTCATGGCCGTAATGTACGAAGGCTGGCCCGGCTACCTGACCTGGGACCAGGAAGTGGAACTTGGCAAATACGGCTGGGAACTGGGTTCGCATACCTTCATCCACAAGCCGATGACGACTCTTGCGCCGGCAGAAAGACTGGCCGACCTGAAGAAATCCCATGATCATATGCTGGGACTGTATTATTCTGACAATGGCGTGACCCTGTCCTATCCGAACGGGGCCTGCAACGCGGCCGTCGTGGAAGACGTCCGGAAGGCCGGCTATGTGGCCGGCGTGACGGGAAAGATCGGCGTCAATACGGCAGCGGACCCGCTCCTTGAGCTGAGACGCGTCAACGTTTTCCATCTGAAAGACAAAAACCTGGAGCATTTCAAAAGGGGACTGCTGAAGGCCCAGCTCATCAGCTGGGTGGATGCGAGGACCGGATATGATCTGAACAGCTTCCTTATCTGGTATTACAAACAAAAATAAGGCTGTCCCGGGGGAAACGTTCGGAATTTCGGCAAATTTTCCTGTTTCTTAGGGTATGACCCTTGCACAATGATGTGAAAGCAGATAAAATAAGTAATAATCCATTGAATTGACATGTCAGGAGGGATGTATGATGGCAAAAAGAATCAAGACTGTGAATAAAGAAATGCTGAAAAAGACCCTGCGCTGCGGCGGCTGCGGTGAATGCCCGGCTTCCTGCCAATCCGCCTGCAAGACTTCCTGCACGGTGGGCAATCAGGTCTGCGAAAAGGCGTAAGGCTGTTCCCAAAGAGCTCCCTGCTTTGCGGGGAGCTCTTTTCATGTTGACAAGTTAACGAAAGGCGGAAAGGATTTTGCTGATTCACAGAATGCATTTGGATGACAATTATGTCGTGCTCGATGTCAACAGCGGTGCTGTCCATATCATCGATAAGATGATCTATGACATCCTTGGCATCTATGACGGCACGAACAAAGATGCCGTACTCGAACACTTCAGGGGCATCTACCCTGAAAGCGAGATCAAGGAAGCTCTGGAGGAACTGCAGGGCCTGCAGGATCAGGGACTGCTCTTTTCACCTGAATTCCCCGTGCCGGAGACTTTCAAGGAAGAACCGGTCCTGAAATCTCTCTGCCTCCATGTCGCCCATGACTGCAACCTCCGCTGCGGCTACTGCTTTGCCGATACGGGGGACTTCGGGGGCCACCGCGCACTGATGAGCAGGGAAGTGGCCCGGAAGGCCATCGAGTTTGCCATTACGGGCAGTAAGAAACGCCATAACCTGGAACTGGATCTTTTCGGCGGGGAACCGCTGATGAACATGCCCGTCGTCAAATATATCGTGGACTATGTCCGGAAACGCGAAAAAGAAACGGGCAAAAATATCAAGCTGACCCTGACGACGAACGGGACACTGCTGACAGATGAAATCATTCAGTATCTGAATGATAATCACGTCATGCTCGTCCTCAGTCTCGACGGCAGCAAAAAGACCCATGATCACATGCGTCCATATCCAGACCACATCGGATCCTATGACAAAGCCGTGGCAGGGTTCCGCAAGGTCATTGCCTCGCGGCATAACCAGAACTACTATCTGCGGGGGACCTATACCCATTACAACACCCATTTCACAGAGGATGTGCTGGCCATGCTGGACGTGGGCTCTGAAATTTCCATGGAACCTGTTGTCGGCACGACGGAGCCCTATGTGCTGACAGAAGAGGACTGGCCCGTCCTCGATAAGGAATATGAGAAGCTGGCCCGGATCTATCTGGAGAAGAGAAGAAAGGGCGTGCCCTTTGATTTCTTCCACTTCAACGTCGCACTCGACAATGGCCCCTGCGTGGCCAAACGGCTTGCAGGCTGCGGTGCCGGCCACGAATATTTCGCTATTACGCCGGAAGGGGATATCTATCCCTGCCATCAGTTCGTCGGGCGGGAAAAGTACAAGATGGGTACGCTCGATACGGGAATCGTGAAGACGGATATGGTGCAGTATTTCCGGCAGATGCATGTCATGAAGAAAGCGGACTGCCGCGAGTGCTGGGCGCGCTTCTTCTGCAGCGGCGGATGCCATGCCAACGCCGATCTGACGAACGGGACGATCGAAAAGCCCTATGCCTACGGCTGCCGGATCCAGAAAAAGAGGCTGGAAATGGCGATCATCGTCCAGGCACTCCTCACGGAAGATGTGCAGGAAGGCAAGGCGGACGAACGGCCCGTCATCGACAATTTCAAATACCGTGTGGAAAAGCAGTGATGCACAAAGGGGACGTGACGAGTCACGGCCTCTTTTTTTGCCGCCGTGCGGGAATAAGGACGGCCTGTCTTTTCCGGACGGACGGAGAGCCGCAGAAAGACCGGAAGTCAGGACGGCGGAGCATGTCCCTGCCGGGCGCCGGAGAGCTCGGAGCCCATGCGGGTGGAGAAAAAAATAAAAAAATAAAAAAAGTACTTGCAAAAGCATGATGCTTCTGGTATAGTATGTACCTGTCAGCGCGAAAGAGTCCTTCTTCCAAAGACGGACAGAAAGAGGAAATGCAACTTCCTCCGCCGGGATTTGAAAAAAGAACTTAAAAAAAGTGTTGACAGCATTTGTTGAAAGTGCTATATTATGAAAGTCGCCGGAAGCGAAAGCAACGGCGGCGGCAGAACCTTGAAAACTGAATATTGATTGACAGATGTGCGGGTCAAGTCACTTTTAGTGACGCGACCGAGTCACTTCGAGAAAACGAAGTAAAAAAACAAAAAGCTAGTAAT
>OMYF01000073.1 GCA_900315205.1 uncultured Acidaminococcus sp. | reverse complement strand
CTGCAGGACCCCCGGGCTGACGGCAAAAAAGGAGCTGCCGCAGGTGTGAGTATTCCGCATCTGCAGCAGCTCCCATTGTTTTTCTGTTTTCTTTTTATGCTGACGGAGCTCCCGCATGGCTGCAGGGAACTTCCTTTGCGTCAGATGAATTCCATTCCTTTGAACACGGCCAGCAGCCCCTCCCGGTCGAGCACTTTGATCTTTTTATAGGACAGGTCGATCAGATTCTCTTTTTTCAGCTTGTTCAGGGTCTTTGTGGCACTGATGCGGCTCATGCCGGTGACGGACGCGATCTGTTCGTGCGTATAGTGGACGAAAGGAGTGTGGCTCGACGCGGAATAGAGCAGACAGGCGACTTTTTCCTCGTTGTGCAGGAACTGGGCGTAAAAGATCCAACCGTGGAGCAGGGCGATCTTTTTCATATAGAATTCCAGCAGCTCATGCATGGATTTCAGCTGCCCCGAACAAAGTGTCAGCAGCTGCCGGCTGTCCATGGCATAGCACTGGAGGTCGCTTGCCGCGTCGGCACAGACGATCCGGATGGAAGGATTGCCGAAGGCCTCTTCGCCGATGAGGTTGCCGGGGCCGATGAAACAGAGCGTCCTTTCTTCTCCGTCCGGATAGAGCAGATACGCCCGGACCTGGCCGGACTTGACATAATAGATATCTTTGGCCGTGGTTTCTTTATAGAATATGATTTCGCCTTTTGCGTATTTCCGCAGGATCCCGTGCTCCTTGAAAAGAGCAGGGATCATTCCAGCGCTGCTCATTGTGATCTGCCTCCCTGCGGGCAGAGCCCGCAAAATTTTTCGACTATTCTAAAATAAATAACTATTTTGGTAATATCCGCTACAAACTCCACCCTCCAATCCTGTTAGAATGATTTCGGCAGATGAAATGAGATGGCATGACCGGAAAGGTCCGGGAGGGGCGGCTGGTGAAGAGCCGTCCATCCCGGGAGCAGGTTCCCTGTGCGGCAGGGCAGATGCTTTTTCCGGTTTTCCGGAAGGCCGTTCTGGAAAACCTTTCGGTATACTGTATCCACTCTATTTTCGGGCATTTCCGCCGCAAAGTCAATACGGGCAGGAAATGGCCGGTCCACTGCCGCGGGGATTTTTGATGTGCCGGGGTATTAATCAAAAAGTCAGAAAAATCGCACAAAGACCCGTGCCGATCCGGAACGGGGCGCTGTGCGGCGGATCGTACGGCCTGGAGGCGGCCGTCCATCCTGTCTGGAAACAGAAAGCTGTTGTGGAAGTTGTCGCGCGTTGATTGGCCAGAAGGAGGCTTGTAAGATGGACAGGAAAATTTTAATCGGAATGACGTGCATGACAGCAGCAGCCCTTGCCATGGCGGGCTGCGGAGGCAAGAAGACATCGGGCGGGACAAAGGAAAATCCCGTTACGCTGAAGATGAACGTCACCACTTCGGAAGCGAGCGTCTGGCAGGTCGCTGCCCGCGGCTTCAAAAAAGAAGTCGAAGAAAAGACGGGCGGCCGCTACAAGATCCAGATCTATTCCAATGAACAGCTTTCCTCGGGCGATCAGACAAAGGGCATCGAGATGCTCTACAACGGAGCTACGGACTGCGACCTCCACTCCACCATCATCCACACGAATGTGGTCCCCCGGCTTTCCGTCATCAATATGCCCTGGATCCTGCCGGAAGGGTATAAGAGCGCGGACGAGTATTTCTTCAAAAAGGATGCTCCGGGCTTTGCCTTCGTAAAGAAAGAAATCGAAGCGAAGGGCCCTCACGTCCTGGCCATGGGCGAAGCAGGCTTCCGGCAGATCACGAACAACGTCAAGCCGATCACGAAGACTTCCGATCTGTCCGGCATGAAGATCCGCATCCCGGCCATCGCGATCCTGGTCGATGTCTTCCGCACCTTCAACGCGGACCCGACCCAGATGCCCTACAGCGAGTGCTTCACGGCGCTGCAGCAGGGAGCCATCGACGGGCAGGAGAACCCCTATGACACGATTCGTGCGGCCAAGATCGAAGAAGTGCAGAAGTATATGACGGTGTGGGATTATGTCTATGATCCTCTGGTGCTGAGCGTCAGTGACAGGACCTGGAAACGGCTGAGCGAGGAAGACAGGAAGATCTTCACCGAAGCGGCCCAGCATGCCTGTGCAGAAGAAATCAAGGCTTCCCGTTCCCTCGACAGCCAGATCGTCAAGGAGTTCAAGGACAAGGGCCTGACGATCAATGAACTGACTCCGGAAATGAGAAAGGAAATGAAAGCGGCCATGAAGCCCGTGTACGACAAGTACAAGGACAAATTCGGCGTCGATGCTTTCAAGACTTTTGGTTATACATTCTGACGGCACACCGGGATTTGCCCGGCAAACCGGAAAGGATAACGGCAGAGCGGGCGTTCCTGGCGCCCCCTGCTGAAAAAACGGGCCGCAGGGCCCGAGCAGCCAGCTGGCAAGGAAAAGAGGCATTTGTATGAAAATCGGTTTTTTGGGAATGGGTGTCATGGGCGGACCCATGTCGATCAACGTAGTCAAAAAATGCGGCTGCGAAGTCTATGGGTATGATGTGGTGAAAAGCCACATGAAGGGCTTTGTGGAAGCCGGCGGGACCGCCGTCAAGGATCCTGTGGAGATTTACAGGAACTGCGACGTTATCATGCAGATCCTGCCGACTCATCCGATCATCATCAATTCGGTGGAACAGGCCGTGAAATACGGCAAGCCCGGCAATATCATCATCGACCTGTCCTCCACGGCGCCGCACATCATCCAGGAACTGTATCAGAAAGTGGAAGCTGCAGGCCTGTATCTGCTCGATTCCCCCGTCAGCGGAGGGAACCCTGCTGCCATCGCCGGGACCCTCGCCATCATGACGGGCGGGGACCGGGAAATCTTCGACAGGATGAAGCCGTATCTTGCCTGCATGGGCGATCCTGTCTATACGGGCAAGACCGGGAGCGGCAGCGTCACGAAGCTTGTCAACAATATGATTGCCGGCGCGTATATGGTCGCCATGGCTGAAGGGTATGCCTTTGCAGCCAAGGCGGGCATCGATCTGCAGACGACATTCGAGGCCACGCGGGGCGGTTTTGCCGGCGGCCCGGCCTATGACAACAAGGTGCCGAAGATCATCCACCGCGATTATGTGCCCGGCGCCCGGATCGCCGTCCACCGCAAGGATATCATCAATGCCAAGCATTATGCACACAAGCTCGATATCGATACGCCGA
The DNA here is from genome assembly GCA_900315205.1 of uncultured Acidaminococcus sp. Lineage (GTDB taxonomy): Bacteria > Bacillota > Negativicutes > Acidaminococcales > Acidaminococcaceae > Acidaminococcus. The sequence continues at coordinate 2,852 of OMYF01000073.1, read as the reverse complement.
TGACGGATGTGGTGCTGGCCGTGATGGACTGGATGAATGACAACGGTCATATCGATGAGGACCAGGCTGCCATGGTGAAGTATTACGAGGACAAGATGGACGTAAAAGTCGGATCGGGGGAGGAAAAAGTCTGAACCCTCCGCAGCAGGTGTGATTGATCTCTGACGTACGTATGGATCGGGAAGGGCTGACTGCGACAGCCCTTCCCTGATTTTATCCGGAGACTGCGCTTCCGGGCAGGGTCAGGCTGCCGGGGAGTGCGGAAATACGGCCGGACCCGTCTGCTTTTTGCGGACGGTCTGCGGACTTTCCCGGGCAGCGGCGATCGCCCGCCGGGGCAGTCCGATCAGAAAAAATGATCCCTTTTAAAAGATGTAATAATCGTATCACTTGGATGATTGAATTTACTCAATAGTTAGAAAATATAAAATTTTCTGGCGTTTTTGCGGAGGATATAGGATAATCAGGATAAGAATCGATACAGTTCCATGCAGGTGTCAGGACTGAGTGTCTCCCCGGATGATTGCAGAGTGATTCGACAGAAACGGATGTTGCCGGGCTGTGTGCCCACGGGTGTCTGTGTACGTTGGTTTTGGGGCTCCTCCTCAGGGGGAGCTTTCTTTTTTGGGTACACAATGGGACAGATCCGGGCCATGACGCAGACTTTCCGGGCGTTTGGCAGCATTCCGGCACACGCGTGGCCCTGGACCGATGGTACACAAGATGCTAAAGGCCGAGAAAGGAAAGGAGGCTCCCGGCAGTGGACATGCGGGGAGCGCGTGATGGCAGTACAAAGGAGGCAGGGAAATGGGTCACTGGAAGTTCACAGCAGGTACGGTCTGTATGACGGCAGCGGTACTTGCCGCGGCAGGCTGCGGCGGCAAACAGGGAAGCGGCGATGGCAAGGCCATCCAGCTCAAGATGAACGTCACGACCAGCGAAAGCAGTGTCTGGCATGTGGCAGCAAAGACTTTCAAGAAAGAGATCGAAGAAAAGACCAAAGGCAAGTACAAGGTCATGATCTTCGGGAATGAGCAGCTCGCTTCGGGTGACCTTACGAAGGGCATCGAAATGCTCTTCAACGGCGCTACGGACGTCGATATCCATTCCAGCATGATTGTATCGAACGTCGTTCCCAAAGTCAGTATCGTCAGCATGCCCTGGCTGTTCCCGAATGGATACAAGAGCGTCGATGAATATGTCCTGAAGCCCGGGAGCCCCGGCGACAAGCTGATCAAGAAGGAAATGGAATCCAAGGGCGTCCACTGTCTGGGCCTCGGGGAAAATGGCTTCCGCCAGATCACGAACAATGTGCGGCCCATCACCAAACCGGAGGATCTGCAGGGGCTGAAGATCCGCGTCCCGCCGATCACGATCCTGATGGACGTCTTTTCGACCCTGGGGGCCGATCCGACCCAGATGCCGTTCAGCGAGTGCTTTACGGCGCTGCAGCAGGGTGCCGTGGACGGCCAGGAAAATCCGTATGACACGATGCGTTCGGCCAAGCTGCAGGAGGTCCAGAAGTACATGACCACCTGGAACTACTCCTATGACCCCATCGTCCTCAGCGTGAGCGGCAAAGTCTGGAAGAAACTGTCGCCGGAAGAAAAGAAGATCTTTGAAGAAGCCGGGCAGAAGGCCTGCGCCGAACAGGTCGCCGCATCGCGCAAACTGGATGCGACGATCGTCGATGAGTTCAAAAAAGCCGGCGTGAAGGTGGATGAGCTTTCTCCGGAGTCTGTGGCGCAGATGAAGAAGGCCATGGGACCGGTGTATGCCAAGTATAAGGATAAATTCGGAGAAGACACGTTCAAGTCCTTCGGATATACCTTCTGACAAGGGAAAATGCAGAGCCTGCAGAAGCGGGCTGACGGAGGATGGCTGCGTCAGGGCCATCCTCTTTTCCATGACGGGAATGGATACAACTGTCCTTGTATAATGGAAAAATACGGAAATAAAAAATGCCGTAGCTTGCAGATATCAATATAAATTGAAATAATCGTTACATAAATGTAAACAGCGAAAAATCCGCAAAAAATAAAAAATAACGGGAAAAAGCAAGGAGTGATGCGGCTCTGCGCATTTTATGCAGAAAATTCCGCAAAATGGACACTGGTATTTTTTGACATGATACGATACAATAGAGTCAAGAAAAGCGCAGCCGCAAAGAAAAAGTCCCGTTCTGGTCTGTATGACAGAGAGAAGGGAACTGACAAGGAAGCGAGTCCAATGGGCAGTACTGGTACGTAACCGGAGAGGTGTCACGATGTGACAGGAGGTTTTCTCATGGTTATGATTCTGAGTGATGTACGGTATGTACAGGCAAAGCACTGAGAAGGGGGATAGTCCAATGGGCCAAAAGAAAGGTGATCGCCCGCAGTGATCACGCAATTGAGTGCAGTGAGGAACAAGATCAAGGAAAATTCCCGGACATGAGCCTCAGAAAGGGAGGCAAGGAGTCGGAACCGTAATTCCGGTGGGAAACCTGATTGATTGGATCCTGGTACAATTGAATAGGGAATCAAATTCGATGGTTCGCTGACAAGTGTAGGAATGTTGGCTCGAGTGTATATCCAAATAAGCAGTGATTGTGGTTTTTTGGTTTGCAGCGTCACCGTCTGCCGGGAGCAGATGGGGCGTCGATCATAGAGCGGCTGGCCTCAGGACTTGTGGGCAGCCAGCGGGTATAATGAAGGGAGTGAGTCCAAAATACAGCAGGAGAGCGATAGCGAACCGTTGAATCAGCGACTGCGTTTTTCGAGCAGAAAGCTGCATGCGGGAAACCGCACAGCAGAGATTGGAATCTGATCGGCCGATGGGTAAGTCGGCCGGTCGGATTTTTTTTTGGGGGG
>OMYF01000005.1 GCA_900315205.1 uncultured Acidaminococcus sp. | reverse complement strand
TTAAGTTTTGTAGCAAAAACTATTTTAAGATGAAGGTCTTTCTTTTTGCAACTTTATAAGGGATTATTCATTCCACCGAGAACTATTTTACACTAAGGAAAAGTTGTTTCGGCAGCGTTCCACCCCGAATCGATATGACAAAACAGGTAATTTTTAATATTTTCCAACATTATAGAAGAAAAAGTTGGACAATTTCCTTCATTAGTGGTATTGTCATAGCCATGTAAGGCGGCACTTCCGGCAGCAGGGTACGGACAGTTTTTCCGTTGCCTGCCGTCCCGGGAGTGCCGGAAGTTCATCGCACTCACTCTGCAGCAAGGGATGTGGTAAGCATGGAAGCTATCTACGAGGCAGCCCTTTCGAGCCTGATGCCGGGAAGGGACGCACCTGCCATGGAAAATCTGTACGCACACTTCGGTTCTGCCAGAGCTGCCTTTGAAGCAGGGCCGGACCCTCTTTCCCGGCTGGGGCTTTTTACAGAGCGCCAGCTGGCCCATTACCGGGCACAGTATGACAGGCACCTGCCGGAAAAGCTTGATTCGTACTGCCGGACGAAGGGAGTCCGCATCTGCGCCTTCAGCGGCAGCATCTATCCGGCGCCTCTCAAGGAAATCTCCGACCCGCCGCCCGTCCTGTACGTGTGGGGCGAGCTGCCCTCTCTGCAGCACGCCCTGGCTGTCGTGGGTTCCCGCAAGGCATCCGGTTACGGCCTGTCCGCAGCCGGACGGCTGACGGGAGCGCTCGCAGGAAGGGGAATCGTCATCGTCAGCGGCGGAGCCTACGGGATCGATGCAGCAGCCCATCAGGCGGCTCTGGCCGCAGGAGGCAGGACCATAGCCGTCCTCGGCGGCGGGTTCGAGCATCTTTACCCGGCCGCCCATCGGGCGCTGTTCCGGCAGATCGCCGCCAGTGGTGCCCTCGTGACGGAACACGCTCCCTGGGAAGCACCGCGGTCCTATTTTTTCCCGCGGCGCAACCGGATCATCGTCGGCCTGAGCCGGGGCGTCCTTGTCGTGGAGGCTGCTGAAAAAAGCGGTGCCATGATCACAGCCCATACGGCAGCCGATGAAAACCGGGAAGTCTATGCTGTGCCCGGACCGTTTTATGGTGAGAACCAGCGGGGGACCCACAGCCTCATCAAGGAAGGGGCCCGGCTCGTGGATTCGCCGGAAGACATCCTGGCGGATTTCTTCCCGGCGGGCAGGGACCCTGTCCGCAAGGCGGAGGAACCTTCCCTTTTCGCCCGGTTTCCTGAAGAAGATCAGGGCCGGGCGCGGCAGCTGTATGAATGGCTTTCGCAAAGCGGGGGACAGCCGCCGGAACTGATCAGTGCAACTTTCAAATGGCCCTTCGCCGTCATCAGCTCACTGCTGCTCCGCATGGAGATCGCAGGGCTGGTCCGGCAGGGACCGGGTAACCGATATTTCGCATTATAGGAGGAATTCTATGACACAGAACCTGGTGATTGTGGAATCGCCGACTAAGTCCAAGACAATTGGCCGTTTCCTGGGAAAGAATTATACAGTCAAGGCATCCATGGGCCATCTTCGGGATCTGCCAAAGAGCCAGTTCGGCGTTGACATCGAAAATCATTTCACTCCGAAATACATCAACATCCGCGGCAAGGGAGAATTGATCAAGGAACTGAAGAGTCTTGCCAAGAAAGCGGACAAGATCTATCTGGCGACGGACCCTGACCGGGAGGGCGAAGCGATTGCCTGGCATCTGGGATATCTGCTCGGCGTAAAGCCGGAAGACCCGTGCCGGATCTCCTTCCACGAGATCACTTCCCGGGCAGTGAAGGATGCCCTGAAGCATCCAGTCCCCATCGATATGGACAAAGTGGATGCCCAGCAGGCCCGCCGCATCCTGGACCGGATCGTGGGCTACAAACTCAGCCCGCTCCTCTGGCGCAAGATCCGCCGGGGGCTCAGTGCGGGCCGCGTACAGTCCGTGGCTGTGAAGATCATCTGCGACCGGCAGAAAGAAATCGACATGTTCGAGCCGGAGGAATACTGGACCGCATCCGTCAAGCTTGCAAAGGACCGTAAATCAGCCAAATTTACGGCTGACGTCGTCAAAAAAGACGGTAAGAAGCTGAGTATCCATAATGGGGAAGAGGCGGCTCAGGTCACGGCAGATCTCAAGGCTGCGTCCTACAGCGTCACGGACAGCAGTGTCAAGGACCGCGTGCGCCGGCCGTATGCTCCGTTTACGACGAGCAGTCTCCAGCAGGAAGCCGTCAAGCATCTGAACTTTACGACGCGCCGGGCCATGCTCGTGGCCCAGCAGCTGTACGAAGGCGTTCCCATCGGCCGGAGCAAGCAGCCTGTGGGTCTCATCACTTATATGCGTACGGACTCCGTCCATCTGGCGGCAGAAGCCGTGGAAAGCATCCGCAGTTTTATCGGTGAGCAGTACGGCGCAAGCTATGTGCCGGTAAAACCCCATGTCTATTCCAGCCGGAAAAATGCCCAGGAAGCCCACGAAGCAATCCGTCCCACCGATGTCAAACGGACTCCCGCGGAGGTCGCCAAGTACCTGGACCGGGATCAGCTGCGGCTCTATACCCTCATCTGGAACCGTACGGTCGCCTGTCAGATGGCCAGCAGCATCAGTGCCGTGACGACCCTCGTGATCTCGGCCGGTGCCTACGAACTCCGGGCAGCGGGATCGGTCATCAAATTCGACGGGTTCCTGAAGCTCATGGACAAGAAGGAAGTCGATGCGGAAAAGACGAAAAAGGTGCCGAATCTGCCCAAGGGGACGGAACTGGTACTGATCGGCGTCGACGAAGCGCAGCAGCATTTTACGGAGCCGCCGGCAAATTACACGGAGGCAACGCTGGTCAAGGAGCTGGAAGAAAAAGGCATCGGCCGCCCCAGTACGTATGCCACCATCATCAATACGATCCTGAGCCGCGGCTATGTCGCAAAGGAAGGCAAGAAGATCCTGCCGACGGAACTGGGAAAACTGACTGTTGAAATGCTCTCGCAGTACTTCAAGGAACTCATCGATGTCAAATTCAGTGCTCATATGGAAGATGAGCTGGACGCCATCAGTGAGCACAAGGCGGATAAGGAGAAGGTCCTGGAGGAATTCTATGAACCTTTTGCAAAGGCTCTTGAAGTTGCGGACAAGAATATCCCCGTCGTCGAGAAACCTGTCGAGGTCAGCGATGAGATCTGCCCGAACTGCCATTCCCATCTGATCGTCAAAGAAGGCCGCCACGGGAAGTTCCTGGCCTGCCCCCAGTTCCCGAAATGCCGCTACACCAAACCCATCCTCGTCAAGATCGGTGTCGCCTGTCCCAAATGCGGCCATGATATCATCGAACGTCACAGCAAGACGGGGCGCCTCTTCTACGGCTGCTCCAACTATCCGGAATGCCGCTTCACTTCCTGGGACAAACCGGTGAATCAGAAGTGCCCCGTTTGCGGCAGCATCATGCTGGAAGCGACTGAACGCGGCGGGAAGAAGGTCCTCTACTGCAGCAACGAGGAATGTACGAACGGCCGGCCCAGGAAAAAGACCGTCCGCAAGACGAAACGAGGTAACGAGTGATGCATGTCCATGTAATCGGTGCCGGCCTTGCCGGCAGTGAAGCCGTCTGGCAGCTGGTGAGCCGGGGCGTACCCGTGATCCTTCACGAGATGCGTCCGGGCAAATCCGATCCGGCTCACCACACGGGCTATTACAGCGAACTGGTCTGCAGCAATTCCCTGCGGGCCAACAATATCGAAAATGCCGTCGGTCTGCTGAAAGAAGAGATGCGCCGTCTGGATTCCCTCATCATGCGGCAGGCAGATGCGCATCAGGTCCCGGCGGGGGGAGCCCTGGCCGTCGACCGGACGGAATTTGCCAAAGCTGTGACGGATACGATCCGGAACCATCCGCTCGTAACTGTAGTGGAGGAAGAAATCACGTCCCTTGATTTCCCGCCGGAAGATTATGTCATCGTCGCGACAGGGCCGCTCACTTCGCCCGCCCTGGCTGAAGCGATCCAGAAAGTGGTGGCCAGGGATTATTTCCACTTCTTCGATGCCGCAGCTCCGATCGTAACGCTGGAATCGGTCGATCTCGACGTGGCCTACAAGGCCTCCCGGTACGGAAAGGGAGAGGCCGCCTATTATAACTGTCCTTTCACGCGGGAACAGTACATCCGCTTCTGGCAGGAACTCTGCGAGGCAGAAGTCGCTCCCGTCAAGGACTTCGAACACGGCATGGTGTTTGAAGGCTGCATGCCCATCGAGGAAATGGCCCGGCGTGGTGAGGATACGATGCGTTTCGGCCCTCTGAAGCCGGTGGGCCTGCCCGATCCGGCCACGGGGAAGGATCCCTATGCGGTGGTCCAGCTCCGGCAGGACAATGGAGCCGGCAGCCTCTACAATATCGTCGGCTTCCAGACCCATCTGCGGTGGCCGGAGCAAAAACGCGTATTCCGGATGATCCCCGGTCTCGAGAATGCTGAATTCGTCCGCTACGGCGTCATGCACAAGAACTCCTATCTGAATTCTCCGCTTCTGCTGAATGATGACTATTCCCTGCGCGCAAACAGCCATATCTATTTTGCCGGCCAGATGACCGGTGTCGAAGGGTATGTGGAATCCGCCGCGTCCGGACTTGCGGCCGGGATCTATCTGTACCGGGCGCTCCAGAAAAAGGCAAAGCTCGTTTTTCCTCCTGAAACGGCGATCGGCGCCCTGTCCCACTACATCAGCAACCCGGAAGTGAAACATTTTCAGCCCATGAACATCAATTTTGGCCTGATTTCACCATGGGACGGACCCAAAATTCGTAATAAAAAAGACAAAAATTCGGCAATAGCTGCCAAAAGTTTGAAAATTCTCGAAAATTATAAAAATTTCTTGCATGATTGAAATAGATGTGTTAGTATAAATTGTCAGGATTTATATACAATTTTGTAAAATTCGGGGTGCCCTATGGATTTGGATCAGAAACCGGATCGTTGGGCAGAAGCATTCCTGGACTACCTGAGGATAGAAAAGGATGATTCGCCCAATACCATCTTAAACTACAAAGATGACATTGCGGCCTTTTCCGGGTTTCTACAGAAGCGTAAGGCGGATGCAGGCTGGACCGATGTGACCATCCTGGATATCCGTTCCTACCTGGCGGAACTCCATCGGGAGAACCTGGCCAGGCGGACAATTGCCCGCCGGATTTCAGCGCTGCGTTCCTTTTACCGCTATTTGCTGCGGGAAGGAAAAGTGAAGCTCAATCCCTTTGCCAAGGTCAGGACTCCTAAGCTGGAAAAAAGACTGCCTGTCTTTTTGGAGGAGTTTGAAATCAATCAGCTTTTGGAAAGTCCTGATTTGTCCACTGAGTTGGGGAGACGGGACCGGGCGGTGCTGGAACTTCTGTATTCCACCGGCTGCCGGGTGTCAGAACTGGCCGGCCTTACTCTGGACCGGATGGATCTGTCGAACCGGTATGTCCTGCTGATGGGCAAGGGGCGCAAAGAAAGGATCGTCCCTTTGGGCCGTCCCTGTGTGAAGGCAATGACAGCCTACCTGGACGGGACCCGGGATGCCCTGATGGAGCGTTATCAGGCAAAGCCGCATTCCATGGTGTTCGTCAACAGCAGAGGGACGCCGCTTACGGCGCGCAGCGTCAGGCGGATCCTTGACAAATACGTGGAACAGACGGCACTGACAAAACACATCAGTCCCCATACCATACGGCATACTTTTGCGACGCACCTGCTGGATCACGGTGCGGACCTGAGGTCAGTCCAGGAACTGCTCGGACACTCCAGTCTGTCGACAACTCAGATCTATACTCACGTTACGGCGGAGCGTATTACAGCGGTATATCGGAAACATCATCCAAGAGCATGATAGGAGGAAGAGAGAAATGCTAGCTTTACTTGAAAAAACGAGAATGATCAACAAGCTCCTGCAAAATACAGAAGCCGTGAGCTACAGGAAGATTGCGGAAGTCCTGAAGGATGTCATCAAAGCCAACATATATATCGTCTCGACAACAGGCGAAGTCCTGGGATATTCGATCCTTGACGGCTTCGAATGTGAGCTGATGATCAAAAAAGTGCTGGATGTGGGCAAATTCCCGGATCATTATGTCAAGTGGCTGGAAAGCATCCATGAAACCTCTTCCAACTACCGCCTTGTAAAGAACATGTGCGCTTTTACGGAAGACACGAAATGCTATTTCGAAAACAAGTTCACGACGGTCGTCCCGATCTTTGGCAACGGGATCCGGCTGGGAACACTGATCCTCGGCAAATTCAAGAAAGAATTCGTCGATGCCGACCTGCTCCTGTCGGAATATGCGGCTACGGTCATCGGCATGCAGCTGCTGCATGACAAGGCGATGAACATCGAAGAAGCTTCCCGGAAGAAGGCCATGGTGCAGATTGCATTCTCCAATCTTTCCTACAGTGAACTGGAAGCCATTTCCGAGATCCTCAAGGCACTGCCCGGGGATGAGGGACTGCTGGTAGCCAGCAAGATCGCCGATCAGGCCGGCATCACCCGCAGCGTCATCGTCAATGCCCTGCGCAAATTCGAGAGTGCCGGTGTCCTCGAGACGGAATCCCTCGGCATGAAGGGAACTTATGTGCGCATCCTGAACGAATACCTCCGGGATGGATTAAAGACCCACAAGAAATAAACAGGAACGAAAAGAGTCAATCTGCCTGTGCACTTTGACTCTTTTTTTTGTAACAGCAGGCGTGCGGGGCCGGGCTTCCGGACAGTTCCCTGCGAAGAAAGGAAAACCATGCTCGTACTCAGCTCTTTGATTTACCGTGTACCGGCGCTGCTGATGGCCCTGACCGTACACGAATATGCCCACGGCGCCATGTCGGCGTCCCTGGGCGATCCGACACCGGGAGCGCAGGGGAGACTGACCATGAATCCTCTGGCCCACATCGATCCCATCGGTGCCATCATGCTGGTCCTTGTCGGGTTTGGCTGGGCCAGGCCCGTCCAGGTGGATCCCCGTTATTACCGCAATCCCCGCAATGACTTCACCAAAGTTGCCCTGGCAGGACCCGGAGCGAATCTGCTGCTGTGCTTTTTAGCACTCTTCATCGGATCCCTGCTGGCAAAATTCGTGGCACCTGCAGTGGGCATGAGGAGTTTTTCCGGTGTGGCCGCATTCCTGCGCTGGCTGGCACTCTATAACGTCTGGTTTGCCTGCTTCAATCTCCTGCCCCTGCCGCCGCTGGACGGCTACAACGTGATCAGGCGGTTCCTGCCCTATGAGACAGCATATGCCTACGAGAATTTCATTGGACGCTATTCGACACTTATCTTGATTGTCCTTTGTTTTACGAGTATAATTGGAATAATTTTACAGCCCATTGCTTCTCTTTATGTAGAACTGTGCTATGCAGTGATTTCCCTGGTCCTGTAAGTGCGGGCTGATGGAAATGGATGGATGGAATGCCTTATACGCTGAAGCTGCCGGAGTTCGAAGGGCCTCTCGATCTCCTGGTCCATTTGATAGAAAAAGACAAGGTGGATATCTATGATATCCCGATCGAGTCCATTACAGAACAATATATCGCGTACCTGGACTCCATGCAGGAATATGATCTTGACGGGGCTAGCGAGTTCCTCCTGATGGCAGCGATGCTGCTCCAGATCAAGTCGCGCATGCTCCTGCCCAAAGATGAGGATGACGAAGGCGAGGAAGGCGATCCGCGGCAGATGCTCGTGGAGATGCTCCTCGTCTACAGGCAGTTCAAGAAACGGGCGGAGCTCCTGCGGGAATGCATGTCCCAGGCTTCTTTGCTGAAGGCGCGTCCGCCGCTGACCACATTGGGTCCGATCCGGAAGGTCAGGCAGTACAAGCTGGCGGATCTGCTGCGGCCGCTGGCCAATCTGATTCCGGAACCGCAGGTGCGGCCGGCTGTCATTCCGAGGCAGGAATTCCATGTCCAGGATAAGATGGCTGAAATCCTGGAACGCCTCTCCCATGGCAGCGGAAAGCTTGTTTTTTCAGAAGTCCTCCATGCCGGCCGGAACAGGAGCGAAGCCATCGCTTCCTTTCTGGCCGTCCTGGAACTGCTGCGGCTGAAAAAAATCGATATCGAGCAGCAGGGAGCATTTGCTCCGATCTATATGTACAGGCGGGAGGTAATTGCGGATGGAACTGAGTAAGCTGGGAGAGCTGGAAGCACTGCTTTTTGCTGCGGGGGATCCGCTGCCGCTGGAGAAGATTGCGTCCGTGCTCGCACAGACCGTCCCGGAAACAGAGAAACTCCTGCTCAGCCTGGCGGACCGCTGCGGCAGTGCCGATTCGGGTCTTGCCCTGCGCCGGGTGGCCGGCAGCTGGCAGCTTGTGACGCGCCGCGAAGCGGCAAGGGTCGTGCGGGAACTCCATGAAAAACAGGAAGTGCGCCTGTCGAATGCGGCGATGGAGACACTCGCCATCGTAGCCTATAAGCAGCCCGTAACGAAAAGTGAAATCGAAGCCATCCGCGGCGTCAAAGTGGATGGCGTGATCAATACGCTCGTGGATCTGCAGCTGATCCTTGAGGTCGGACGCAAGGAAGTGCTGGGAAGGCCGGTCCTCTATGGGACGACGGAAAAATTCCTGGTCGTTTTCGGACTGGAGAGCCTGAATGATTTGCCCGAACTTCCGGAAGAACTCCTGGATTCGGCTGATGGGGACGGAGAGGGCCGGGAGGAAGCAGCGGCAGAGGCCGCTCCGGGCACTGAAGGGAAAGAAGAGGGGAAAAGCAACTGATATGGAAGAAAAGATGGAACGGCTGCAGAAAGTGATGGCAGCAAACGGCGTCGCGTCCCGGCGGGAATGTGAAAAGATCATCCTTGCAGGTCGGGTACGTGTCGATGGCCGGATCGTGACGGAACTCGGCACCCGGGTGGGACCGGGTGTTTCGATCACGATCGACGGCAGACGGCTGCGGCCCAGCCATAAGCGCAGCCTGATGCTCTTCAAGCCCTGCGGCGTGGTGACGACGATGAAGGATCCCCGCGGCCGCAGGACAGTCGCGGACCTGACGGCGGACCTGCCGGAAAGGGTCTATCCGGTCGGACGGCTGGACTTCATGACTGAAGGCCTCCTGCTGATGACGAACGATGGGGCGCTGGCGCAGCGGCTGACGCATCCAAGCTATCATGTGGACAAGACCTATGAGGTGACTGTGCGCGGCCGTGTACCCGAAGAGAAGCTCGACATCCTGCGCCTCGGCGTACCGCTCGAGGACGGGCTGACGGCACCGGCTGCTGTCGAAGTCAGACGCTATGATGAAGAGCGCGGCCTGACGGTCTTCCATATGACGATCCATGAGGGACGGAACCGTCAGATCCGCCGCATGTGCGACTTCATCGGGTATCCGGTCATGCATCTCAAAAGGATCCGGGTCGCTTTCCTGACCCTGCAGGGACTGCGGAGCGGTGAATACAGGGACCTGACGCCCGAAGAGGTGGACGGCCTTTGGAAGCTGGTGAAGACCCATGGCTGAAGTCATCGTCATCGGCTGCGGCGCAGCCGGGTTCCTTGCCGCGATCTCCGCTGCCCGTGCCGGTGCGGAGGTGACGGTCCTGGAACGGATGGGCCAGCCCGGGCGGAAGCTGATGATCACAGGAAAGGGCCGCTGCAACATCACAAACAGCTGCAGCATGGACGAAATGATCGCCCATATCCCCGGGAACGGCAAATTCCTTTATGGTGCCTTCTCACAGTTCACCAATGCGGATCTGATCCGGCTGCTCGAAGAGCACGGCCTGCCCACCAAAGTGGAACGCGGCGGAAGGGTTTTCCCGCAAAGCGACAGGGCTCCGGACGTCGTGCATACGTTTGAAAGCATCCTGGATGAACTGCACTGCCGGCTGCTCCTGCACCGCCGCATCCTGCACCTTGAAATAACGCAGGGGCTTGTCACGGCCGCTGTCGATGCGGACGGGAACCGCTACCGGGCGGACGCCTTTATCATTACGACGGGCGGCGCATCGTATCCGCGGACCGGTTCCACCGGCGACGGCTATGAGCTTGCCCGTTCTGCCGGGCACACCGTCGTGGCGCCTCTGCCCGCTCTGGTGCCGCTTGCCTGTGAGCTTCCCGATCCGCAGGAGCTGCAGGGACTTTCCCTGCGCAACGTACGTGTTTCCCTGCTTGCGGGAAACAGGACGCTGGGCAGCGAATTCGGCGAAATGCTCTTTACCCATTTCGGTGTTTCCGGACCGGTCATCCTGACGCTCAGCCGCACGGCATCGCTTTACTGGAAAAAGCATCCGGACGGACTCCTGGATCTTGCCATCGACCTGAAGCCCGCCCTCACGCGGGAACAGCTCGATACACGGCTGCAGCGGGATTTTGCCAAATACAGCCGCAAACAGCTGAAGGCCGGGCTCCATGACCTGCTGCCGCAGTCCCTGATCCCATCTGTCATCGATGCGGCCTGTCTGTCTCCGGTGCAGGAAGTGAACCAGATTACCCGGAAGGAACGCCTGCGCCTTGTCGGCACGCTGAAGGAATTCACTCTGCCGCTTACGGGGACGCGGCCTCTTTCCGAAGCCATCGTCACAGCCGGCGGCGTGAGCCTCAAAGAAATCTCACCGTCGACTTTTGCTTCCAAAAAAGTACCGAACCTTTTCTTTGCCGGCGAAGTCATCGACGTGGATGGCTTCACGGGAGGATATAATTTGCAGGCAGCGTTTTCCTCCGGCTTTGTGGCCGGCAGGAATGCAGCCGCCTTCAGAAAAGAGGAATTGTAATTGAAAAAGATCATCATCGCCATCGACGGGCCGGCCGGTGCCGGCAAGAGCACCATCGCCAAAAAAGTCGCAGCTGCCCTGGGTTATGCCTATATCGATACGGGAGCTATGTACAGGACGGTCACTCTGTGTTATCTTAGAAGCGGCAAACCGTTCTCCGAGTCCCTTGTGACGGAGGAAGCGGACCATCTGGATCTTTCGTTCGCCTATCGGGACGGCGTCAACCGGGTATTTTTGGGCGGGGAAGAAGTGACGGAAGCGATCCGCTCCCTCGAAGTTTCCCGCAGTGTGTCCGCTGTATCCGCTGTGGGCGGGGTGCGCCGGGCCATGGTCGCCCTGCAGCGCAGGATCGGTGCAGCCGGAGGCGTTGTCATGGATGGGCGGGATATCGGGACGGTCGTTTTCCCGCAGGCGGAACTGAAGATTTTCCTGACGGCTTCCGTCGAGGAAAGGGCACGCCGGCGCTGCCTCGAGCTGCAGCAGAAAGGGCAGGCGGTCGACCTGGAAGACCTGAAGAAGCGCATCGCCGAGCGGGATCACCTGGATGAGACCCGGGCCATTTCACCGCTGCGCTGTGCAGAAGACGCGGTCTTCCTCGATTCCACGTCCCTGTCCATCGCTGAAGTCACGTCCAGGATCATTGCCCTGGCAGAAAGGAAAGGCGCATGTGGTACCAATTTGTAAGAGCTGTCTTTGCCGTTTTATTCCGGATCCTGTTCCGGCTGGAGGTCATCGGTTCTGAAAATATCCCGAAGGAAGGACCGGTCGTCATTGCCTGCAACCATGTCAGCAATCTGGATCCTCCCATGGTGGGCACGGCCGCAACCCGTCCCGTCCATTTCATGGCAAAGTCCGAGCTGTTTGAATCTTTCATGGGGCACGTGTACAGTTCCCTGTATGCTTTCCCCGTCCACCGCGGCGTCGCGGATACGCATGCCATCCGTCAGGCACTTACCGTCCTCAAAAACAATCAGGTACTGGGGATCTTCCCGGAAGGCCACCGTGTGACGACGGGTCGGCTGGATAAAGCCGAACCCGGTGCCGTTGCCATTGCCATCAAGGGAAAGGCACTGGTCGTCCCGACAGCCATCCTGGGAAGCAACCTGAAAGCCCGGAAATCCCTGTGGCCCCATATCAAGGTCGTTTTCGGGCGGCCCATCTCCGTCCGGGATGAAGCGGGCAACAAAAAAGCCACGGAAGCCCTTTCGGAGGAACTGATGCATGAAATCGGCCTCCTGATCGAAGCTCACAAGGATGTGTAAAATATGGAAATTAAAATTGCCGAGCCCTGCAGATTTTGCTATGGTGTAAAAAGGGCTGTGGACATTGCACAAATGCAAGCAAAAGGATATAATGGTAGTATTGCCACTCTGGGTGAATTGGTTCATAATCCCCGTGTTGTGAATTCATTGAAACAGCAAGGTGTACAGTGCTGCGATACGCTGGAAGATTTTTCTGCCGGCGATACAGTAATTTTTCGTTCCCATGGCGTGGGCCCCGAAGTATACGCGGAGGCAGAACGCCGGGGACTGAAGGTCATTGACGCCACATGCCCGCATGTGCGGAAAGCACAGAAGACGGCCGAAGAACTGGCAAAAGAAGGCCGTTTTGTCATCATCATCGGGGAGAAGCGTCATCCTGAGGTGCAAAGCATCAAGGCTTGGGCAGGTGAGGACTCTGCAGTCATCGAAACTGAAGATGACTTGGGATTTCTGCCTGACAGAGATAAGTTCGGGGTAGTCAGCCAGACGACTTTTGAGGCGGAGAAGTTTAACCTTCTGCTTCAGAAGTCTCAGGAGCTGCGTCCCGCTGACTACAAAGTGATGAGAACGATTTGTACAGCTACTGCCGAAAGACAGGCAGCTGCCCGCCGGCTGGCCGGACGGACGGATGCGTTCTTCGTCTTCGGCGGGAAAAACAGTGCAAACACCCGTCACCTATGGGACATCGCGAAAGCGGTCAATTCCCGTTCGTATCTCCTGCAGGACGCCAGTGAGATTACCGCGTCCATGCTTGCCGGAGCAGTTAAAATTGGCATCACTGCTGGTGCATCGACACCGCAGGAAATTATTGAGGAGGCTATTGTTACTATGGAAACGATGGAAAGCTTGTTGAATGAACATGAAAGCATGAAATTGCACATTGGTATGATCGTGGAAGGCACAGTCGTCGACGTAACCAATGACGAGGTCGTAGTAGACTTCGGTTATCAGAGCGAAGGGTCTGTGGCTTTTGACCAATGGATTCAAGGCGGCACGAAAGATACCGTCGCTCCCACAGTACATAACGGTGATAAAGTGACCTTGAAAGTCATTGCCAGCGAAAACCAGGATGGTCTCGTTGTGCTGTCCAAGGTCAGAGCAGAAGCCGACAAAGTCTGGCAGGATCTCCCCAAGGAATTCGAAGATGAAAAGAAAGTCGTCACGGTCAAGGGTCTGCGTGCTGTCAAGGGCGGCCTGACGGTTGCCTACAAGGATGTCACCGGTTTCATCCCGGCTTCCCACCTGGATCTGAGACATGTCGATGACGTGAAGGAATATGAAGGCAAGGAACTGCAGGTTTCCCTGCTTGAAATCAACCCTGAAAAGAAACGTCTCGTCTTCTCCCGCAGAAATGTCCTGAGAGAAGAAAGAGCCGCCAAGAACCAGGCTTACAAGGAAGAACGCGCCCGCCGCGAAGAAGCCCGCAAGGAAGCTCTTGCCAAGGCTTTTGAAACCTTCCACGAAGGTGATATCGTCGAAGGCACGATCAGAAGCATCGTTGACTTCGGCATGTTCGTCGAAATCGCTCCGTACGTACAGGGCCTGGTCCATATTTCCGAAGTATCCTGGGACCGCAGTGTAAAGCCGGCTGATCTGTATAAGGTCGGCGACAAGGTCAAAGTGTACATCAAGGGCCTGGACGAAGAAAAGGGCCGTATCAGCCTGTCCCTGAAGCAGCTCCAGGAAGATCCCTGGCAGACTGCCGCCAAGGCCTTCCATGTGGGCGATATCGTTACCGGTACGGTCATCCGTTTCCTGCCTTTCGGCGCAATCGTCAAACTGAATGACCGGAACGAAGGGATGATCCACATTTCTGAAATCGCTCCGCAGCGCATCGAAAAACCGGAAGACGTCCTGGAAATCGGTCAGGAAGTCAAGGTTAAGATCCTGCGCATCGATTCCGAGAACAAGAAGATCGCCCTGAGCATCACCAAGGCCAAGGAAGATGCTGAAAAAGCTGAAATGAGACAGTATCTGGGCAAAAAAGGTGCTCTTTCCCAGGGCATCGGTGATAAGCTGGCCGAAGTCGAAGGAAAATAAACCGTAGAGGAGTTACATCATGAAAAGCCGGGAGAGCCGTAAGCTGGACCATATCAAGTATGCGATACGCCTTGACGATGGACCTTACGCTACCGGCTTTTCTGATGTCCATTTGTTCCATAACTGTCTGCCTGAGACCGACAGGTCTAAAGTCAGTCTGGAAGTGGAACTTCCGGGTGTGGGCGTCCTGCCGCATCCCATTGTCATCAATGCCATTACGGGCGGCGCCGCCAGTGTGAAGAGCATCAACAGATCCCTGGCGGAAACGGCTGCGCAGGCGCATTGTGTCATGGCTGTGGGCTCACAGTTCGGAGCAGTCCGAAAAGGTCAGCATGCGGATACCTTCCAGGTAGTGCGCGAAGTGTATCCGGACGGTATCTTTTTTGCCAATCTGAGCGCATTTGCGACCGTGGATGATGTCAGGCGGGCCGCAGAGATGATCGGCGCCCGCGCCATCCAGATCCATCTGAATGCTGCCCAGGAACTGGCTATGGAAGAAGGGGACAGGGATTTTTCCTCCTGTCTCAAAAATATCGAAACGATCTGTGCCCATGCAGAACTGCCCGTCATCGTCAAGGAGACGGGCTGCGGGATGGCACGGGAACAGGCAAAACAGCTGCGGGACTGCGGCGTGGCCATCCTCGATATCGGAGGAGCAGGCGGCACCAATTTCCCGGCTATCGAACACTGCCGCTACGCAGCAGGGAATGCAGAGCTTGGAACGTGGGGCATCCCCACCGCGCTGTCCCTGCTTGAAGTCGTACCGGTGATGGGCTGGCAGCATGGCATCATCGCCTCCGGCGGAATACGCACGGCCCTGGATGTAGTCAAGGCCCAGGTCCTGGGCGCCAGTGCCGCTGCCATGGCAGGCAATATCCTGCGCGTGGTACTGAAACACGGCTCTGAGGAAGCAGCAGGGAGGATCCTCCGCTGCCTCGAAAACATCAAAGATTTTTATGTACTCCTGGGATGTCAGAATGCAGCACAGCTTCGGCGGGCCCGGTACTGGCTTACCGGTGCCATGGCCGAAGCGGTGCGTTCCCTGGAGCATGTTCCTGACAATACCATAAAATAGCGAAAGTACGCTGAAAGAGGAATTTTAAATGAGTAAACCCATAGTTGCAATTGTCGGCAGACCGAACGTCGGCAAATCAACACTATTTAATATATTTGCCGACAGCCGTATTTCCATAGTGGAAGATACGCCGGGTGTCACCCGTGACCGCCTTTACGCGGATGCGGAGTGGCTCGACCATAAGTTCACGATGGTCGATACCGGCGGGATCGAAGTGCAGAACACGGATTCCATAGCCGTTTCGATCCGGGAACAGGCTAAGATCGCAATCGAGGAGGCTGATGTCATCCTCTTTGTCTGTGACGCCCGTACGGGAGTCACTACGGAAGACCAGGAAGTGGCCAATCTGCTGCGCCGTTCCCGGAAGCCCGTGATCCTGGCCGTCAATAAAGCGGACACGCAGACCCAGGAAATGCAGGCCTATGAATTTTATAACCTGGGCATCGGTGAACCGTATATGATTTCTGCGTCCAACCGTCTGAATCTGGGTGATCTCCTGGATGCCATCGTTGAAAACTTCCCCAAGGATGCCGGAGATGATGACGATGAAAGCGAGGACATCATCAAAGTTGCCATCATCGGCCGCCCGAATGTCGGGAAATCCTCCATTTTCAACGATATCTGCGGTCAGGCCCGTTCCATCGTGAGCGACGTGGCGGGCACCACACGTGACGCCATCGACGTGCCCGTCGTCAAGGATGGCCAGACATTCCTTTTCATCGATACGGCAGGGATGCGCCGCAAGGGAAAGATCGATGAGCCCATCGAAAAATACAGTATCATCCGGACGCTCCGCGCTGTGGACCGTTCCGATGTCGTCCTCATGGTCCTCAATGCTGTCGAAGGCATTACGGAACAGGACAAGAAAATCGCGGGCTATGCCCACGAGGCGGGCAAGGGGATCGTCGTTGTCGTCAACAAATGGGACCTCTATGACAAAGACAATAATTCCACAGTGAAATTCACTGAGATGATCCGCAAGGAACTGATTTTCATGCCTTATGCAAACGTGGTCTTTGTCTCAGCCCTGACCCAGCAGCGGATCTCACGCCTGCCGGAACTCATCAAGGACGCGGCAGAAGCCAATGCCATGAGAGTCTCCACGTCCGTCCTCAACCAGGTCATCACGGACGCAGTGGCCATGAATCAGCCGCCCATGGAGAAGGGGAAACATCTGAAGATCCTCTATGCCACTCAAGTCAAGGTCAAGCCGCCTACATTTGTGATTTTCTGCAATGAACCGGAAATCATGCATTTTTCCTATCAGCGGTATCTTGAAAACAAACTGCGTGACGCTTTTGGCTTCCAGGGTACGCCGATCAATATGATCGTGCGCGGCAAGAATGAAGATGCTGAATGATTGACGATTGGATCATTGTGATATGACAGGGGAGGCATGCTGAGGTGAGTGTTGTACTGGCAATCTTGATTGGATACCTGCTCGGTTCCATTCCCTGCGGCCTCATATTTGTCAGGGCCGTCTGCGGGATCGACATCCGGGAATACGGGAGCCACAATATCGGGGCGACGAATGTCTTTCGGACCGTGGGGGCCCGGATGGCTTCCTTTGTCCTGCTGGGTGACATCGGCAAAGGCATGCTGGCACTGTGGCTGACAGAAAATTTCGTTTCCCAGGATGTGCGTGTACAGCTCTGCTGCGCAGCCGCAGCGATCCTGGGGCACAGTTTCTCCCTTTTCCTGCATTTCAAAGGGGGCAGGGGCGTCGCTACAGGACTGGGCATCCTGCTTTATTTCATGCCGGATGTTTCTGTTTTTTGTCTTACGGTCTGGATCGCCACGGTCTTTGTGACACGCTACGTATCCCTCAGTTCCGTCATCGCTGCTTTCCTGGCGCCGCTCGCAGCCTGGTACCGCGGCTATAATGCATGGCTGATCGGTTTTACAGCGCTGATTGCCCTGGTTGTCATCATCCGCCACTACGACAATATGGTACGCCTGAAAAACGGAAAGGAAAGCAAAATCAAGGAAGGTCATCTGAACTTCCGCCATCATGGATGAATAAGGAGCCTATTATGGAAATCTCAGTGATCGGTGCGGGCAGCTGGGGCACAGTCCTCTCCCGGATCCTGGCTGATAACGGACACTCCGTGACCCTGTGGGCCAGATCCAGGGAAAAAGCCGAGGCCATGCAGGCTTCGCGCCGCAACGGGGATTACCTTCCGGATATGGTCCTGCCCGCTTCCATTACAGTTACGAATGATCTGGCCCTCGCTGCCAAACGAGCCTCTGTGCTCGTTTTTGTTGTGCCTTCAAAGGGCATGAAACATGTCGCTCAGGCGCTCCGCAATTATACGGATGCCCGGGACAGGATCCTCCTGTCCTGTACAAAGGGTTTTGAGATGGCAACACACGCGCTGATGACGGACGTCCTTGCGGGCGTGTTCCCGGAGGCAAAGGCCATCGCCGCGCTGAGCGGCCCGAACCTGGCACGGGAACTTGCCCTGCGGCAGCCCGCCGCCACTGTGATTGCCTGCAAAGTGCCTGAAGCGGCGCTTCTTCTGCAGCAGGTGTTTATCAACTGGTATTTCCGTCCCTATACCTCCACGGACGTCATCGGGGTCCAGCTCGGCGGCTGCGTCAAGAACTGCTATGCTCTGGTGAGCGGGATGATGGCGGGCATCGGAATGGGAGAAAACTGCGAAGCCGGCCTGATCACGCGGGGCCTTGCCGAGATCACCCGTCTGGGTCTTGCCATGGGGGCGCAGCGCGAAACATTCTCCGGACTTGCCTGCATCGGCGATCTCATCGCTACCTGCGGCAGCCCGCTCAGCAGGAACCGGACAGCCGGAGTTGCCCTCGCTTCGGGCAAAAATGCAGCGGAAATCTGCGGCAGTACGAAAATGGTCATCGAAGGCATCGATGTTGCCCGTGTCGTCCATTCCCTGGCACTGCAGTATCATGTGGAGATGCCCATCCTGGAGGAATTGTACCGGGTCCTGTATGAAGGAAAAAGGATCCAGGACGCGCTGCAGGATGCCATGACACGCAAGGGGACAAAAGAGTAGATTTAACTGCTGAACTATGTTATAATGTCCTTCTAGAAAGGATAAATATTCTTTGGAAAAGGATAGATGCTACATGACAAACGAGAAAAAATCGGAGTTCTATTTAGTCAGAGAAGAAATTCTTCCCGAGGCAATCAAAAAAACCATCATGGTGAAGGAAATTCTCAAACGTGGCAAGCTTAAGACCGTGAACGAAGCCGTGGCAAAAGTTGGGCTCAGCAGAAGTGCGTACTACAAGTACAAGGACTATGTGTTCCCGTTTTATGATGCAAGCCGGGAAAAGGTCATCACCATTTCTCTCCTGCTTGAACATAAACCCGGCGTCCTTTCCAGCGTGCTGAACACCATTGCCGCTGACGGGGGCAGTGTCATTACCATCAATCAGGGTGTGCCTCTGCAGGGCGTGGCCAACACGACGATCTCCGTGGAAACAAAATTCCTGACAATTGACATGGAAGCACTGCTGGACAAGGTACGGCTCATTGACGGTGTAAAGCGTCTGGACGTCCTGGGCCAGGTCGATTGATCCTGATGAAAGTTGAGGTACTCTTTCTTGAAGAAAAAAATTAATGTAGGTCTGCTCGGCTGTGGAACGGTGGGCGGAGGCGTCATCCTCGTGCTCAAGGAGAACAAAGATATCATCGAAGAGCGGGTGGGCTGTCCGATCGAGATCAAATATGTCCTGGCGCGCCATCCTGAAAAAGTGAAGGCTCTCGATCCATCCCTTGACACGGTGGACAATATCGACGCCATTGTGAATGACCCGGACATCGATATCGTCGTCGAGCTCATGGGTCGTGAGCATCCTGCTCTGGAATATATGGAACAGGCCCTCAAGGCAGGAAAGAACGTCGTCACGGCCAACAAGGATGTCGTGGCAAAATATGGCAAGGAACTCTTTGAACTGGCTGCGGAAAAGCATGTGGATTTCCTCTTTGAAGCAGCCGTGGCCGGGGGCATCCCCATCATCCGTCCGCTCAAGGAATCTCTCGCGAGCAACCGGATCTCTCTGATCATGGGAATCGTGAACGGGACCACCAACTATATGCTCACAAAGATGTCCAATGACCATATGGATTTTGCCGAGGTCCTGAAAGAAGCTCAGGAAAAAGGGTATGCTGAATCGGATCCGACAGCGGATGTGGGCGGTTTCGACGCAGCCAGGAAAATTGCGATCCTGGCCTCCATCGGCTTCAATTCCCGTGTCGTCATGGATGATGTTTCCGTGGAAGGAATCCAGCATATCTCCCTGCGCGATATCGAATATGCTAAGGAACTGGATTATGTGATCAAGCTGCTCGGCATTGCCAAGCAGTATGACAACAAGAAAATCAGCGTGGGCGTCCATCCGACCATGCTGCCGAAAAATCATCCGCTGGCCTCCATCAATGATGTCTTCAATGCCGTCTATATCGAAGGCAAGCCCATCGGCGAAGCGATGTTCTTCGGCCGCGGCGCCGGCCGTTTCCCGACTGCCAGTGCCGCCTGCGGGGATATCATCGAAATTTCCCGGAATATCCGTGAGAACTGCACCGGCCGTGTCGGCTGCACCTGCTATGAAACGACGCATCTGGCGGAAGCAAAAGAGATCGAATCGCCGTATTACGTCCGCGTCCTTGTGGAAGATGAACCCGGCGTCCTCGCTACGATTGCCGGCGCGTTCGGTGATTACGGCGTCAGCCTGAAGACAGTCGTGCAGAAACGCTCCATCGGTGATATGGCGGAAATCGTGATCATCACGAAGGGTGTTTCCGAATACAATATGAAGCTTGCTTCGGATGCGCTGAAAAGAGCTTCCTGTGTGGACCGCATCAGCAATATCATCCGTGTGGAAGATCCTTCTTTGCTCCATTGATGACAGGGAGGAACGGTTCAATGCAGAAAGTGACAATCCAAGTGCCGGCCACTTCGGCAAACTGCGGTCCCGGTTTCGACTGCCTGGGTCTGGCCTGCACGCTGTATAATACTTTTACGTTTGAACGGATTCCTCAGGGCGTAGAAACTGATTTTGAGGGGAAAGGGTCCGATTCCCTGCCCAACGGCCGCCGCAATCTGGCGGCCGCTTCTTTCTACAGCCTTTGGGAAGAGCTCCGGCAGCCCCCGACGGGGATCCGCATCAAATCCCATGTGGAAGTGCCTGTATCAAGAGGCCTGGGCAGCAGCTCCACCGCTGTCGTGTCCGGACTCATGGCAGCCAATGTCCTTGCAGGTTCGCCGCTGTCCAAAATGGAACTGGTCACCCGGGCAACCCGGATCGAAGGCCATCCTGATAATGTCGCTCCCGCACTGCTGGGCGGCATGACAGTCAGCATCCTGGAAAACGGACGGGTGGACAGCCTTAAAGTGGATCTGGCAAAACCGCTGCAGCTCATCGCTCTCGTGCCCGAGATCCGCGTCTCCACGGCAAAGGCACGTGCAGCCATCCCCAAAGAGATTTCCCACAAGGACGCAGTCTATTCGTCCTCCCGCGCGGCACTTCTCGTGGCGGCTCTCTTGACGGGGCATTACGAATGTCTCCATGAGGCGCTTCTCGACAAGCTGCATACTCCTTACAGGATGCCTCTGATCCCCGGAGCTGAAGAAGCTCTTAAGGCAGCCGTGGATGCCGGTGCCTATCAGGCAATCATTTCCGGATCCGGTTCCACCCTCCTTGCGTATGCTCCGTCCGATGCGGACCGGGATGCGATCGGCAGGGTTCTCCTTGCTCCCTTTGCAAAGAGGAAAACGGAAGCCCGCGTCTATTTCCTCGATGTCGATCATGAGGGTGCCAGGGTGCTCAGTGCTCAATAAAATTAATCCTTGACTTCCTCTGCCATTGGCAGTATAATAGAGGACGTGTTCGGGGCGTAGCGCAGTTTGGTAGCGCGCTTCCTTGGGGTGGAAGAGGTCGTGAGTTCGAATCTCGCCGCTCCGACCATTTTGTGATCTGGCGCCACAAAGTCTATACTTTGTGGCGTTTTTCTATGCCATAACTGTTATAATGGATTATACAGGACAGAATCGATCGGTTATTCCGCAAGTCTATAGGAGGCAGTATACTGATGTCCGAGTTACAAGATAAGATTGCAAAGCGACGGACCTTTGCCATTATTTCCCATCCTGATGCCGGTAAAACGACACTGACAGAAAAGTTGCTGCTTTATGGAGGAGCCATCCATCTGGCCGGTTCCGTCAAATCCAGAAAGGCGAACCGTCACGCTGTGTCCGACTGGATGGAAATCGAAAAACAGAGAGGTATTTCGGTCACATCCAGTGTCCTGCAGTTCGATTATGACGGCTACCGTGTCAACATCCTCGACACACCGGGCCACCAGGACTTCAGCGAAGACACCTACCGCACGCTGATCGCCGCGGACAGCGCCGTCATGCTGATCGATGCGGCAAAGGGTGTCGAACCGCAGACAAAGAAGCTGTTCTGGGTCTGCCACCGCCGCAAACTGCCTATTTTCACATTTGTCAACAAACTGGATCGTTACGGCCGGGCACCCATGGACCTGATGGATGAAATCGAGAAAGTCCTCCATATCAATGCCTATCCGATCAACTGGCCCATCGGGACGGATGGCCATTATATCGGCGTGTACGACCGGCTGAAGAAACAGGTCGAACTGTTTGACAATGACAGCAGCCATGGTTCGCGCATCCTGAAATCCACGACGGGGGATCTCAATGATCCGGCCATCAAGGAAGCCATCGGAGAAGAAAATTACAAAAACCTGCTGGATGATATCGAGCTGCTGGATCTTGCCGGGGATGAATTCGACCTGGCCCGTGTCGATGCCGGGGAACTGACACCGATGTTCTTCGGATCTGCCATGACCAATTTCGGCGTGCGTCCATTCCTCGAAAAGTTCCTGGAACTTTCGCCCGAACCGCAGCCGCGCAAACTTAAAGACGGAGAGATCCTCCGCCCGGATGACGAAGATTTCAGTGCTTTTATCTTCAAGATCCAGGCCAATATGAACCCGGCACACCGCGACCGCATTTCCTTCATGCGTATCTGCTCCGGAAAATTTGAAAAAGGCATGAGTGTCTACCATGTCCAGGGCGGGAACATGATCAAGCTTGCCCAACCGCAGCAGTTCATGGCCCAGGAAAGGACCGCCGTGGAAGAAGCGTATCCGGGTGATATCATCGGTATCTTCGATCCGGGTATCTTTACCATCGGGGATACGCTCTGCTCGGAAAAACATAAAATCCAGTTTGAAGATTTTCCGATCTTTCCGCCGGAAATCTTCGCCAAGGTACAGCCCAAGGATTCTCTCAAGCGGAAACAATTTGAAAAAGGGATCGTCCAGCTTGCCCAGGAAGGAGCCATCCAGATATTCCATCAGCGCAATGTGGGTATGGAAAGCTTCATCGTCGGCGTCGTAGGCGTCCTGCAGCTCGAGGTCCTGGAATACAGGTTGAAAAATGAATACAATGCCCAGCTGATCCTGGATCAGCTGCCGTATACGGTTGCCCGCTGGGTCTACGCCGAACAGGCTGACGATATCCTGAACATCAAGGGGCTGGATAATGGCATGCTTGTCTTTGACAAAAAAGAACGGCCCGTCGTACTTGTTTCCAACGAGTGGAACCTGAACTGGATCCTGGAAAGGAACCCGAAGATCAAATTCACAATGGTTCCCACGGAAGCCCGGGCCATCTGACCGAAAGGAAAGGCCGATGAACGAGAAACCAATTATGGATATCCTGGGTGTCCCCGTGACCCCTTTTTCCATGCAGGAAGCGGTGGCGTGGCTCATGGACCGTGTCCAGCGGAATATCCCCACGCAGGTCGTGACTGCAAATGCGGAGATCATCATGATGGGGCAGCAGGATCCTGCCTATCTGAAACTTCTGCAGCAGGCGGACCTGGTCCTGCCCGATGGCGCCGGGACCGTCTGGGCGGGCCGTAAGCTCGGCTACAGCGTACCGGAACGTGTCGCAGGCTATGAACTGTTCCTGGAAATCCTCAAATATGCCGGCCGGCATGGAGAGAAGATTTTCCTCTTTGGTGCAGCGCCGGGGATTGCCGAATCAGCTGCCGCAAAGGCACGGGAAATCGCTCCGGGAGTCCGGATCGTAGGGACACGGAACGGTTATTTCAAAGAAGAGGAATCAGCTTCCATTGTCGAAACCATCAATGCGACGGGAGCGAACATCCTGTTTGCAGCACTGGGAGCGCCCAAACAGGAATACTGGCTCCGGGATTACGGCAGCAGACTGCAGCCGGCACTCCGGATCGGGCTGGGCGGCAGCTTTGATGTGCTTGCCGGCAAAGTGGAACGGGCACCGCAGTGGATGCAGCGTGCCAGCCTGGAATGGCTCTACCGTCTCCTGAAACAGCCCAGCCGGATCGGACGGATGATGGCCCTTCCCAAATTCGTGATCGCTGTCAACAAGGCGAGTCATGCTTCCCGCAAATAGACAAAATCTGCTTCTTTGTATTATAATAAGCGGGTGATGGAGGTGAAGGGCGTGAACAACATAACAATCCTGAAAGAAGGATATCCGCTGATTTTCGGCGCTTTGGCCGTCACGCTGCTGATCGGATATCTGTTTGGTCCCATATTTGCAGTTTTGCCAGCCCTGATTACGGCATTTATTACATTTTTTTTCCGCGAACCATACCGTCCGGTGGAAGAAGATGACAGCATTCTCTATTCTCCCGCAGACGGCACGGTGATGGCCGTGGATCAGTTCTATGATGATGAATTCCTGCATGCGGAAGCAAAAAAAGTCACGATTTTCCTTTCCATATTCAATGTCCATACGAATCGTTCCCCCATGCACGGTGTCGTCAAATACATGCGCTATACCTGCGGCGGTTTCGAACCGGCTTACAAGGGTTCTGCACCTGTCGTGAACGAACGCATGGCCATCGGTCTTGAGAATGGCCGGAACCGAGTCCTTGTCGTGCAGATTGCCGGTATCCTTGCCAGGAGAATCGTATCCTGGACATCTCTCGGCAAAGATCTGGCACAGGGCCAGACCTACGGCATGATCAAATTCGGTTCCAGTACAGAACTGATCATGCCGGAAGATGTGGAAGTCCTGGTTCGCAAGGGCGATAAAGTCAAGGGTGGAATCACAATTATCGGGAGGCAGATTGCAGAATGAATTACAGACGCATGGTTCCGAACAGCATCAGCGGTCTCAGCATGGTGCTGGGTGTACTGTCTATTTTCCTTACGATGGATCACCAGTTCTCACGGGCTGCCATATTCATCATCCTGGCGATCTGCGCGGATTCCTGTGACGGCAGAGCAGCGAGGCTGCTGGGCTGCAGCGGGGATTTCGGCAAAGAGCTCGATTCCATCTGCGATGTATGTTCCTTCGGTATGGCGCCTGCCATCCTGATCTACACGTACGCCATGACTGAACTCGGCCTGGCCGGACAGATCATTGCCTCGCTCTTTACTTTCGGGGCAGGCATGCGGCTTGCGCGTTTCAATGTCAATACGGGTGTTGTCCACGGTTATTTCCAGGGCATGCCGGCCCCTGCCGGGGCCTGTGTCATCGTTACCTACGTCCTTTCGGGCTTTCAGTTCGGGGCAGCAGGGACTGCTGTCCTGACACTCCTCGTTGCCAAACTGATGTACAGTGAGGTCCGTTATCCCGATTTCAAGGGCCATGGCAACCCTTTGTACAAGGTACCGGTCATTCTGTCCTTCATCGTCGGCGCCTGCATGCTGTTCCGGAATGTATCCGCGTGGCCTTTTGTCATCATGTTTACATACACCCTCTGCGGTGTGCTCAATGCCATTTATGTCAAAGTAACGGGTAAAGATAAGGTAAGTGCTGAATGATCAGGGAGCGTTGCAATGGGTAGCTATTTCGATATCATCATGATCCCGCTGCAGATCGTCATAGTCTTTTTCACGCTTTACTACTTTACTCTGTCTCTTTTCGGGATCCTGCCCCGGAAAAAAGAAAAAAAGATCCTGACTCCAAAAACGAGATTTGCAGTGATTGCGGCTGCCCATAATGAAGAGCGCGTCATCGGCCAGCTGGTTGAGAACCTGAAGATGCTCCGCTATCCAAAGGATATGTATGATATCTTCGTCGTAGCGGACAACTGCACCGATCATACGGCTGATGTTGCCCGGAAAGCCGGTGCCAAAGTCTATGAGCGTTTCAACGATACTGAAAAAGGCAAGGGGTTTGCCCTTGAATGGATGTTCCGGAAGATCTTCAAAATGGAGACCGTGTACGATGCCGTCGTCATTTTTGATGCGGACAATCTGGTCCATCCTGACTTCCTTATCGAGATGAACTCCCGCTACTGCAAGGGAGAACGCCTTATCCAGGGGTATCTCGATTCAAAGAATCCGAATGATACATGGGTGAGCGGCGTCTTTGCCATTTCTTTCTGGATTACCAACGCCTGCTGGTCCCTGGCCAAATATAACATCGGTCTGTCCAGCGTCCTTGGCGGAACGGGTATGTGCATTTCCGTGGATATCCTGAAAAAATACGGCTGGCAGGCGACCTGCCTGACGGAAGACATGGAGTTTACAATGAAATCCCTGCTCGAGGGGATTCCCACGACCTGGTGCGACAATGCCATCGTCTATGATGAGAAAGCCCTGACCTTCAAACAGTCCTGGAACCAGCGGAAGCGCTGGGCTCAGGGGCATTTCGATGTGGGCGAGCGGTATATCCCGAAATTGCTTAAAGAAGGGCTGAAGAAGCATGATATCGTGATCCTGGACGGTGTCATCGATCTGATCCAGCCATATTTTCTCCTGATATCCACATTTTTCGTCATCTGCAGCACCATTTACAGTTTCGTGCCGTTTTATACGAACGTACTCTATGCGATCCTGCCCTATGAAATCTGGCAGGTCATCGGCATCGGGCAGTATGTCGTTCCGGCAGTGATCCTGCTGAAAATCCATGCGGCGCCTAAATCGTGGTTCTATACGATTTTTTATCCGATTTTTGTCTACAGCTGGATCCCGATCACCTTTCTGGGATTCCTGCACCGCCACGAGCACGTCTGGAGCCATACCCTGCACACACGCGGGATCAGCTTCAATGATGTCCTCGTTCCGGAAAGCTCTGAGACGGGGCCTAAGCAGATCATCCTGCCAAAGCCCGAAGAAAAATCCAAAAACTGAAAACGGAACCGGAAGGGAAGCCGGAAAGGGAATGGGGGGATCCTGTCCTTTTCCGGCATTTCGTTTGTGTGCGGTAAGGGAAGGAAACAGATATTCCAGCGCAACTGGGTACCGGCCTGCCGGGGTTCCGGCTGCAGGGCCGGGTGTCAGGCGTTTCCCGGCAGTTCTCTGCTTTCAATTCCCAGTCCAAAATGGTAAAATATCACAGTATGGAAATTTGCAGTACCGATGGTCCCATGGTGGCATGACACCAGTACCATCGTGATTCCAGAAAGGGAAAGGAGCCCTTTATCCGTATGGCTGTCCGCGGCATTCTATTTGATTTTGATGGTACTCTGGCAAACACGACACCCCTGATCCTGCATTGTTTTAAAATGACTGTCAGGCATTTCCTTGGCTATGAACCCAGGGACAGCGATATCCTTGCCACCTTCGGGCTTCCCATGCCGGAAGCCATGGCGCGCTTTGCCGGCGGAAAGGTGCCCGTAGCGGAGATGCTGGATTATTACCGGCCCCGCCAGATGGCACTCCACGATCAGATGATCCGGCCGTTTCCGACGGTCCTGGAAGGCTGCCGGAAGCTGAAGGAAATGGGTCTCCGGTCCATCATCGTAACAAGCAAGACCAATGAGACCTGTGAAAGAGGTCTTGACTGCCTGGGGCTCAGACCTTTTGTGGAAGGCGTCGTCGGCGTCCGCGATACAAAGCTGCATAAACCGGATCCCACACCGAGCCGACTGGGCATCGAGCGGCTCGCTCTCCGGGCTGATGAATGCATCTGCGTAGGGGACAGCCCGTTCGATCTTCTGAGCGGTATGGGTGCCGGGTGCCTGGCCAGTGTCAAAGTTGCCTGGTCCTCCCTCGATCCCCGGTATTTCGAGCAGTTCATCAAACCGGATTATGTGATCCGTACGCTGCCCCAACTGGCGGATATCATCCGGCAAATCAACGAACAGAGGTGAAAATAGATGACAACGATCGGTATTATCGGCGGTACGGGTGTGGAAGATACCAGCCTGTTCGGTTCCCTGACACCGCTTGAAACAGCAACACCGTTTGGGACAGTCCACTGCTTCAAAGGCACAGTAGGCCAGAACACCGTATATTTCATGGCTCGGCACGGCACGCATCATTCCGTACCGCCGCACAGGATCCCTTACAAGGCCAATATCTTTGCCCTGAAAAAACTGGGCGTCACAGAGATCCTTTCCTTCACAGCTGTAGGATCCCTGAATCCCGGGCTGACACCGGGGACATTTGTCGTAACGAATCAGATCCTGGATTTCACAAAGAACAGGGATCATACGTTCTTTGACGGCCAGGGACATCCCGTATGCCATGTGGATTTTGCCTATCCTTACTGTCCCGTCATGCGGGAACGCCTGATCCGCTGCCTGGCGAAGAAAAATATCCGACATGCCAAGGCGGGATGTTATGTCGTCACCGAAGGCCCGCGTTATGAAACCGCGGCTGAAGTACGGATGTTCGCCTGTCTCGGCGGGGACGTGGCCGGAATGACCCAGATGCCTGAGGCTGTACTGGCAAGAGAAGCGGAAATGTGCTACGCAAATGTCTCCATCGTGACCAATATGGGTTCCGGCCTCAGCTGGACACCGCTGTCGCATGAAGAAGTCACGGCCATGATGGCAGAAAACAGCAAAAAGATCGCTGCCGTCATGCATGCCTATCTGACGGATGAGTCAAAGCCGGTTTCTGTATGCCAGTGCCATGCGGCAGCCAGTGCCGTTGGCGGCTTCCATACAGAAGATTTCTGACACTGCCGGTCCGCAAAAACTGCGGGAAACAAAGCCCTGGAATGAAAGTGAAGGATCTCTGAATTCATAATGATAAAAGAAGGTTGGGTACAAAGTGATCTATGATGTAGTCATCAAAAACACGGAAATCCTTGATAAGAACGATGGAAAGACCTATTCCATCGGCATCAAAGACGGCATCATCACGTATATCGGGAAGGAAGAACCCGAAGGCCGCGAAGTCATCGACGGGAGCGGCCATCTGGCCGTACCGGGTTTCGTCAATGCGCACACGCATGTCGCAATGACCCTGTTCCGGAGCTATGCCGACGACCTTGTCCTCATGGACTGGCTGCAGAACCATATCTGGCCCATGGAGAACAACCTTGACGGCGAAGCTGTGTACTGGGGCAGTCTGCTCGGGATTGCGGAAATGATCCGCACCGGCACGACCTGTTTTGCCGATATGTATTTCTTTATGAATGACACGGCCCGGGCAGCGGCCGAAAGCGGCGTGAGAGCCGTCCTTTCCCGCGGCCTTACAGGAAGTTCTCCGGAGGACGGAAAATCCCGTCTGGACGAGAATATCGCCCTTTTCAAGGATTGGCACGGCAAATGCCATGACCGCATCCATGTGATGTTTGGACCGCATGCGCCCTATACCTGTTCCAATGATTATATCGAGAGTATCGCAGCCGAAGCTTCCCGGCTCGGAGCTGAGATCCATATGCATCTGTGTGAGACCGCGGGGGAAGTGAAGGACTGCATGGACAAGAACGGCATGACACCCATTGCCCTGATGGAATCCCTGGGACTTTTTGCAAACGGGACCCTCGCAGCGCACTGTGTCCATGTAACGGATGATGACATGGCGATCATGGCCCGTCATCATGTCCGCGTAGCGCACAACCCGCAGAGCAACCTCAAGCTTGCCAGCGGCATCGCCCCTGTGGCTGCAATGCTGGACAGGGGACTGGTCGTGGGCCTCGGGACTGACGGTGCTTCGAGCAATAATAATCTCGATATGCTGGAAGAAATCCGCCTGGCTGCACTGCTTGCCAAGGGCAGCACGGGAAATCCCAAAGCTGTTCCGGCAAAGACAGCGGTCGCCCTGGGAACGGTGAAGGGTGCCAAAGCCGTGGGCTATCAGAAACTGGGGCGCATCGCCGAAGGCTGGAAAGCCGATATCGCGCTCTATGACATGGATTCGCCGCAGTGGATGCCGCGCAACGACCGGTATTCTCTCCTGGCTTATGCAGCAAGTGCTTCCGATGTGGATCATGTGATCGCGGACGGACGCGTGCTCTATGCCAAAGGGGAGTATAAGACCATCGATATCGCAAAGGTCTATGCCAAAGTGGAGGAGAGTCTGGCACGCATGAAAGCAAAGGCCTGAGTCCATGAGAGAGGGGATACAGGATTCCTGTTCGCCCGGAATCATGAGATTTTTGAAAAATGCAGGGAGAAGGTGGACAGCTTGAAAAAACTGGGACTTCTGGCCGCTGCAGCATCGCTGATATGGCTGACGATCCATCCGGCCATACCCGCAGGTGCTGCTTCCAAAACGACTTTTGAACCCGCAAGCGGCGGGTATACATTGACCGTTCCGCCCGGAAGCGAGGAAATCTATCATACGACGACAGGGATCCGCTTCAAGGTCGGACAGGATTTTCTGGTCAGTGCGGATCTTTATTCACTGCCAAGTTTCATCTCCGTACCGATGAAACAGTATTCCGCAGAACAGAAGAAAGAACTGGATAAATTCCTGGCAAAGATCCAGGATGATCAGGATGGATCGATTTCACAGGATACACCCGGGAAGGCATCCGGACAGCCCCGGACTGAAGGGCGCAGGACCGGAGAAAATGCCGGCGCTCCCGCCGCGTCAGGCCGGCAGCGGCCCATCCAGGGAGATACATATCAGTTCCGGGCCGTTCCCAAGGAACCGGCAAGGACGAACCGGCCGTTCATCCTCGGCAGGGCTTACCAGCCGCAGAAAAATTCGCTCCTCGTCATCACAGTCAGGACGACGGACCAGAATGCTGACGCCGCACATCAGGCCATCCAGGCGATGACCAGCGACCTCAAGCTCAGCAAAGTCAGATATACGGATGTCAATCTGCTGACCGTGCCAAAAGAACGGTACCATATCGAAATCCCGAGCGGCTGGCGCGTATACACGGTGCGGGCTGACAATGTCCTGTTTGCCCGGTCGCTCAGCAGCGTCCATACGGATAATATGATGATCCGGGAAATCAGCGACGACAGCTTCCGAAACCTGGGCTCGGCAGATGCTTCGAACCTGGCACAGGCGGAAAATGAATTCATAGAAAAAATTACGCAGTATACACCGAATGTCACGATTCTGCGGCACGAACCAGTGACTGTTGGAGATCTGAGGGGCAGCTTGTCCGAATCGACGGATAATGAAGATCTTAAGAAGGCCTTCATCTTCAATGCGTATCTGCTGAATCCGGCAGGCAAAGGCTATATGATCCATTTCCAGACAGATGATACGATCAACTACGATCTGAAGCTCAAGGCATTCAAGCAGTCCGTCGAATCTTTCACGCTTACACGCGATATCGAAAATAAGGATCTTAAGACAGTCAGCAGCAGGACAGTAAGACAAAAGCGTCCTGCCGGAAACAGCCGGTATGACGGTTAAACCTGACGAAGTTTTTCTGATATCATCCTCAAACCCATGGAATCATGCGGTTTGGGGATGATTTTTTTACGGCTGTTCGATTTGACATTATTTTACATAATATATATTATAGGACGTAATAAAAACGAGACGATGGAGACTGCTCCGGTGTCTTTTTTATGCGGGCTCCACTGCAGCTTTCTTTTCGGCTGGCTGTGTGTTCTGTTCCGGCAGCTGCGGAAAATTTTTTATGGCTGCATACTGTTCTGTCTGCATGATTTCATTTTTTCCTTTTTATTTTTACTGACTTGTTTTTTATTGATTTCGGTTTTGATTTTGCGATTACCGCAGTTCTTTTTAATTCATCAATTACATTTGTTTTCTTTTTCAAACACTTGTTTGACTAATGCCGGGCTGGCTGATATACTTTTCATTAAGAACGTTAAGATCTTTTATTAAGGAGGCTGCCGCTGCCATGAGTTCCCATACACCTGATAAACCCACGGATGCTGTCCTGACGCCCCGGCAATCCCAGATCCTGCAGTATATCAAGGATTATTCCTTTAAGAACGGCTTTCCGCCGGCTGTGCGCGAAATTGGCCGGGCTGTGGGGCTTTCTTCCAGTGCCAGTGTCCACAGCAATTTAAAGAAGCTGGCCCAGATGGGCTTTCTCAGCTGGAATCCTGATAAACCCCGCACATACGGCGTCGTCCAGGACAATTCCTGGCGCCACAAGACGATGGTCCCCGTTCCCCTCGTGGGCGCCGTCCACGCCGGCAATCCGATCATTGCGGACGAGAACATCGAGGACACCTACCCCATCCCCTCGGATCTTCTCGGCACAAAGGATGATGTCTTCATGATGGTCGTCGAAGGTGACAGCATGAAAGATGCCGGTATCCTGGACCGGGACTATGTATTTGTCCGCCGGCAGAATTTCGCCTCGAACGGCGACATCGTCGTTGCCCTGATCAACGGAGAAGAAACGACGATCAAACGGTATTTCCGCGAATTGAAACAGATCCGTCTCCAGCCGGAAAATCCCGCTTACGATCCGATCATCGGAACGGATAATATCCAGATTGCCGGTGTCGTCGTCGGTGTTTTCCGTGTTTTATAAGAAAATCCCGGTGATCAGGCGCCGGATCAGTCTTTCAGCCTCCTTCAAAAAGGCTCCAATATGCAAAATGCTCTCTGTGACGCCAAATTTCGCTTACAGAGCGTTTTTGCATGTTTTATGATCAATTAATCACATGATGTTTAAAAACGGTCTCTAAAACGAAATTTAGAGGCCGTTTTTTTGAAGTTTTCCATGCTCTGATTTCTGTCCATTTTTTCACCCATATTTCCGAATCCTGAATAAAAAATGGACCCTGCCCTCAGATTTCGGGGACGGGGTCCTTTCTTTCAGCTTATTTTTCCAGGGATTCCATGATCTGTCTTGCTGCAGCCATGATGGCGATCTGACCGTGTTCAAAGGTCAGGCCGCCCTGCAGATATACCTTGTAGGGTTCACGGCAGGGAGCATCCGCACTGAGTTCGATGGAGGCACCCTGGACAAAGGTGCCGGCAGCCATGATGACTTCGTCCTGGTAACCGGGCAGATGGGAAGGGATGGGACGGACATGGGCATCGATGGGCGAATTGGCCTGGATGGCTTCGCAGAAATGGCACAGATTTTCTTTGGTCTTCAGGGTGATCGTCTGGATGATATCGCTGCGTTTTTCCTCCGGTGCCGGCGAAACAGCAAAACCGAGGCTCTGGAAGACAGAGGCGGCGAAAATGGAGGTCTTCACAGCCTGTAATACAACATGGGGGGCCAGGAAGAGACCTTCGTAATATTCACGGGCCGTATCTCCCAGCGTCGCACCCATCTCGCCGCCCAGCCCGGGGGCTGTCAGGCGGTAGGAAGCCTGCTCGACGAGATCGGCTCTGCCGACGATATAACCGCCGGTCGGTGCAAGGCCGCCGCCCAGGTTCTTGATCAGCGATCCTGCCATCAGATCCGCGCCGACTTCCGTCGGTTCTTTTTCTTCGATGAATTCGCCATAGCAGTTATCGACAAAACAGATGATGTCCGGTCTTACTTTTTTGACGGCTGCAAAGATCTCGCCGATTTCAGCGACTGTGAGCGTCTTGCGGACGCTGCTGTAGCCGCAGGAGCGCTGGACATGGACGAGCCGGGTCCGGGGCGTGATGGCCCTGAGAACGCCGTCGATATCCGGATGATCCCCGGTCATGGGAATCTGTTTGTAGGTGACTCCCAGATCCACCAGCGAGCCCGGCGTCCTGACCGGACAGCCGATGATGGTCTGCATCGTGTCATAGGGTTCACCCGTGGCAGCGATCATCTCATCGCCGGGTTTCAGGACACCCAGCAGCGCTACAGCCAGGGCGTGGGTGCCGGAGACGAACTGAGAACGGACAAGGGCTGCTTCCGTCTTAAAGATGTCGGCATAGATGGCGTCGAGTTCATCCCGGCCCGTATCGGAATAGGCATATCCCGTACTGGGCTTCAGATAATAGTCGGCCACCTGATGGTTGGAATAGGCCGACAGGACTTTTCTGGTATTGACAAGGGCTGCTTTTTCATGGTCAGCTGCCGTACGGGCCACACAGGCCAGGGCATCATTCTCGATTTGGTTCCAGTCAATCATGCTTCTTCATAGACCTCCATTGGATTTTTGCTTCAACGACAGCACTGCGGGTACGGATGGCAATGGGATCCATGCTCAGCGGTCATCGATGATATAGTGCTGCAGCGCGGCTGCACGGGGTTGTTCCAGGCGTACTCTCATGCGGACGCCTTTTTCTTCATACGTTTCAGAAAGGACCGTGGCCTGCTGATGCAGTGACGCGGCTGTCTTTGTATCCGTGTAAGGGATGAGCAGTGTCAGCTCGATTTTGCCGGCATTGAGCAGCTCTGCGATCCTGGCAAGCAGCAGGGGAATCCCCTCTCCGGTACGGGCCGAAACAGCCGCCGAGTCTTCCCCATTCCTGCAGGCCGGCAGAGCCGCATGTTCCGGCAGTTTATCGATCTTATTATACACAGTGAGGATGCGTTTGTTTTCCACACCCAGTTCATGCAGGACGGCGTAGACCGCGAGCTCCTGTTCCGGATAGAGCTCGCAGCTGCAGTCCACCACATGGAGCAGCAGATCCGCGTCCCTGACGATTTCCAGTGTCGATTTGAAGGCTGCGACGAGCTGATGCGGCAGCCGCTGGATGAATCCCACCGTATCCGTCAGCGTACAGCGTTCTTTATTCGGGAGGACGAGCTGCCGCGTGGTCGGATCGAGGGTCGCAAAAAGCTGATCCTGCGTGTAGACATCGGAACCGGTCAGACGGTTCAGCAGGGACGATTTGCCGGCATTCGTATATCCGACGAGGCAGACCTGCGGGATTTCGTTCCTGGTGCGGGAACGCTGCTGGGTCTTCCGTGTCTGTTTGACTTTTTCGATCTGTTCCTCCAGGAGCGCGATCCGGTCCCGCGTGCGGCGGCGGTCGACTTCCAGTTTGGTTTCGCCGGGTCCGCGCGTACCGATGCCGCCGCCCAGACGGGAAAGGGAAAGGCCCTGTCCCATGAGCCGTGGCAGCTGATATTTCAGCTGGGCCAGTTCGACCTGGAGTTTGCCTTCGCTCGTCCTTGCCCGCTGGGCGAAAATATCGAGGATGAGCCCTGTGCGGTCCACGATGCGGACTCCCAGAGCCTGTTCCAGATTGCGCTGCTGGGCCGGCGAGAGCTCATCGTCGAAGATGCAGAGATCCACCTGCTCCTGCTGGGCAAAAAGGGACATTTCCTGGACCTTGCCGCGGCCGATGAAAAAGACCGGATCCGGTTTGGGCCGGGCCTGGATGAAGCGGCCGACGACTTCCGCTCCGGCGGTCTTTGCAAGCTCCGCGAGCTCGTCAATCGAATCCTCCGCGGTCCAGCGGGATTTGCTGTCCCCCCAGCTCAGGGCAGCAAGCATGGCCCGTTCCCTGCCCTCTTCCGTCCTGTGGTTATGCGTCTTCTTGGTCAGGATCCGCTCCACGGCGGCAAGGATGTTCCCAAAGGGCAGTCCGGCTGCTTCCCGTGCTGTAAAAGGGCCGAACTCCTGGACCAGCGGTTTCTGATCCTCGCTGAAATCAGTGATGAGTCCGAAGGCAAGGAGCGGCGGCGCGTCCGGCGAAGGCCATGCGAGTGCTGCCATGGCGTCGAAGCGGAGCGCTTTCAGTGCGGAAATGTCGACACCGCTCAAACGGGCTGCTCCGGAGGGATGGGTATGGATGCAGGTGATGCCTGAAAGACGCCACTGGCTCCTGCGCACGCCCGAATCGGGCAGGGACACGTTGCTGTCAGAACCGACGGATACATTGACGATCCGGCCCCGGCGGTCTACATAAATAGAGACCTCGCGGCCGATGGCGGCCGAAAGGTCCCGCAGAAGCAGAGCCAGCTCTTCAGAGATCAGCCGGCCCTGCTCCACAGTCATGTCGTATAAGCTTTCCAGACGGTCCAGGATATTTTTTTTGATCCCTTCCGTCTTTCCATAAATAATCTTTTCCATGGGATATTACTCTCTGGCTCTGGCAGGCTCCATATTGACGCGGTACCCGCGGATCGTGTTCCGGTGCATGACGCCGATGACTTTTTCCGCGGATTCAGCCGGAACTTCGACAAAACTGAACTTGTCATACATACTGATCCGTCCGATGCTGCGCGGCGGGATCTCAGCCTCGATGGAAATGGTCTGGATGATGTCGCGGATCGTCACTTTGGCACTGCGTCCGACATTGATGAACAGACGGACCATGCCCGGACGGGCACCCGTATTGGAAAGTGCATCGGGCAGATCGGACTTGCTTTCCGGAGTTTCCAGCGCCTTATTGCCTTCCTGCATGAATTTCAGGGCGGCAGCGGCGATATCCGAAATCTCATAATCCTTTTCCAGGGCTTCGACAATGGGCAGATAATCATGGAAATTATCCTGCTCCAGGACGCTCTGCATCTTGGAAATGATCTGTTCCCGCTGCCGTTCCAGGACGTTCTCGTCCGTCGGCAGGACGCCGCGGATGATCTTTGTCTTGATGGTGCGTTCGATCAGTTTCAGCTGACGGAATTCCCGGGGCGTGATGAAGGTGATGGACACGCCCGTATTGCCGGCGCGGCCCGTCCTGCCGATGCGGTGGACGTAGCTTTCCGGATCCTGGGGCACATCGAAATTGACCACGTGGGTGATATTGTCGATATCGAGGCCGCGGGCCGCCACATCGGTGGCGACAAGGATATCCACCTCGTTCTGGCGGAACTTCTTCATTACGCGGTCACGCTGGCTCTGGCTCAGATCGCCGTGCAGCCCCTCTGCCTGGTAGCCCCTCGTGGCAAGGGCGATGACGAGCTCATCCACACCCTTTTTGGTGCGGCAGAAGATGATCATCTTGAAATCATCCGTCGTATCGAGGATGCGGCAGAGACCGTCCACCTTGTCCCGGGTCTCATAGTAGTACTGGGCAATGGTCGGCGCCGTGACGATTTCCTTGTGGATGGCCACAAGCTTCGGTGCCCGCATATATTTCTTGCTGATGCTCAGGATGGGCCGGGGCATCGTCGCGGAAAAGAGCATCGTCTGGCGGTCCACAGGAACCTGTTTGATGATTGTCTCGATATCCTCGATAAAGCC
This sequence comes from uncultured Acidaminococcus sp., assembly GCA_900315205.1. Classification (GTDB taxonomy): domain Bacteria; phylum Bacillota; class Negativicutes; order Acidaminococcales; family Acidaminococcaceae; genus Acidaminococcus. The sequence continues at coordinate 30,031 of OMYF01000005.1, read as the reverse complement.
CATATCGAGCATTTCATCCGCTTCGTCAAGGACGAGGAACTTGACATGGTCCAGTTTGATCGTCCCTCTGTGCAGATGGTCCAGGAGGCGTCCCGGCGTGCCGATCACGACCTGGACACCGCCGCGCAGGTTGCGGATCTGGCGCTCGATCGGCTGACCGCCGTAGACCGGCAGTACACGGATCCGTTTGGTCCGTCCGATCTTGCCGATCTCTTCGGCGACCTGGATGCACAGTTCCCGCGTCGGGGACATGACAAGCGCCTGTACATGGCGGTCTTTTTCATCCAGGGACTGGACGATGGGAATGCCGAAGGCTGCGGTTTTACCCGTGCCCGTCTGGGCCTGCCCGATGATGTCCTCCCCTGCAAGGGCCAGAGGGATGGCGCCCTTCTGGATAGGGGACGGTTCTTCGAACCCCATATCTTTCAGGGCCGTCAAAATTTTATATTCAATGTTTAAATCTTCAAATGAAGTAATGGCAGAGTCTTCCGGCTTTGTCATTTCAATATTGGTTTCCGTCATACAATCTCCTGTTCGTTACAACTTCTTGACCTGCTCCAGAGCAAGGCCCATTGCGCGCATGGCGCTTCTTTTCTTGATCGTCGTCCGTGATGCCCGGTGGCGCAGCTCCCTGACGACAGTGCCCAGTTTCGTGGCACAGCCGATATAGACGAGGCCGACCGGCTTGTCCTCCGTGCCGCCGCCGGGGCCGGCGATGCCCGTGATACTGACGCCCACATCCGTCCTGAGGCGGGCTCTGACACCTTCAGCCATGGCTCTGCACGTTTCTTCACTGACTGCCGTATGCACTTCAAGGGTCTCCTCGGGTACGCCGAGCTCTTCATGCTTGACGCGGTCACAGTAAGAAACGATAGATCCCGGCAGATATTCGGAACTGCCCGGGATATCCGTCATCAGGCTCGTGGCAAGGCCGCCCGTGCAGGATTCGGCAAAGGCGATGGTCAGATTTTTTGCTTTCAGGGCTTTGCCCAGGGTTTCCGGCAGCGTTTCGTAATCGACGCCGTAGATGGCATCGCCGATGCGGCTGCGGATCAGGGACTCTTCCTGAGCGATCAGTGCTTCCGCGTCTTCCAGCGCAGCGCTCTTTGCAGTGATGCGGATGATGATTTCTCCGTTCCGGGCATAGATTGCCACGGTGGGATTCGTCTGGCTCTGGATGATGTCATCCAGCGTCTCTGCCACATAGGATTCGGTGACACCGATCAGGTGGAGTACACGGGAATGGATCACACCCTGCGAAGCATAGGCTTTCCGCAGGAAGGGCATGACTTCCTCCAGGAATACGCCGCGCGTTTCCGCGGGCGGTCCCGGCAAAAGGACGATGAGCTTGTGTTCCGGCGTCCAGACAGCGATGCCCGGTGCCGTCCCGACGGGATTATTGAGGACGGTCGCACCTTCCGGGACCAGGCACATTTTGCGCTGGGTTTCCGTCATTTCCCGATGACGTGCCTCAAAATCCTTTTTCAATTTAGCGTACCACCAGTCGCTCAGGACAAGCGGTCTGCCCACACACTGCGCAACGATTTCCGCTGTGATATCCCCGCGGGTAGGCCCCAGGCCGCCCGTCGTGATGACGATATCGACGCGGGACAGGGCGATGTCGATGGCCTGCCGCAGTCTTCCCGGATTGTCACCGATCGTCGTCTGATACAGCACATTGTACCCTGCATCATTCAGGGTACGGGCCAGGAGCTGGAAACTCGTGTTGACGATGTCGCCGAGCAGCAGCTCCGTCCCGGTATTGATAATCTCCACGTTCATTCTGGACTCACTCCTCCACTTTACGGGCTACTGCTTCATAGGTGAAGCCCTGCTGGATTTCTGCTTTGATAAAGGTTCCCACAGGGAGATCCCTGCCATTTTCGATAAAGATCTTTCCGTCGATATCCGGAGCTTCCGCATAGGAACGGCCCACGGCAAGGTCAGGATTTTCCTCGTCATGACCTTCGATGAGCACATCCAGGACGCGGCCCTCCCGGCTCTGCTGCAGCTCTTCGGAAATCCCGGCCTGGACGGCCATCAGACGGTGATAGCGGTCCTGTTTGATATCTTCGTCGATCTGGTTCGGCATTTCGGCGGCTTCGGTCCCTTCTTCGCGGGAATACGTAAAGACACCGGCGCACTGGAACCGTTCTTTTTCGGCGAAATCAAGCAGTTCCTGGAACTGTTCTTCCGTCTCACCCGGAAAACCGACGATAAAAGTCGTGCGCAGACAGATATCGGGGATGCGGGCGCGCAGTTTTGCCAGAAGGGTTTCCACCTGCTCGCGGGTGTCCCGGCGCCGCATGGTCTTCAAAAGAGAATTGCTCGCATGCTGCAGGGGGAGATCCACATAATGGCAGACTTTGCTGCAGGTGGCGATGGCTTCGATGAGGTCATCCGTGAACGTATCCGGATAGCAGTACAGGATGCGGATCCATCGGAGCCCGCTGATCCGGTTCAGGTCCCGCAGGAGCTCGGCCAGCCGGTACTTTCCGTAAAGATCGATGCCGTACTGGGTCGTGTCCTGGGCTACCAGGATGATTTCCCTGACGCCTGCTGCGGCAAGATCCCTGGCTTCCGCAACGATCTCTTCGTAGGGCCGGCTGCGGTAGCGGCCCCGGATCTTCGGGATGGCGCAGTAGGAGCAGCAGTTGCTGCAGCCTTCGGCAATCTTCAGATACGCTGTGTATTTCGGTGTCGCCAGGACCCGCTTCACCGGCTGGGTATAGTTCTTCACAGGCTGGAGCAGGACAAAGCGTTCTCCCTTCTCCACGCGGTCGATGACTTCTCCGATCCGGTCATAACATTCCGTTCCGACAATGGCATCGACTTCCGGCATGGCCTCGAACAGCTCACCGGCATAGCGCTGCCCCAGGCATCCCGTCATGATGAGCCGGCGGCGGGGGTTGTCCTTCTTGTATTCTGCCATCTGCAGGATCGTATTGATCGATTCTGTCTTGGCACTTTCAATGAATCCGCAGGTATTGACGATGATGACGTCCGCTGCGGACGGATCCGTCGTGATTTCCCATTTCCTGTCCCTGATGAGCCCCATCATGACTTCAGAATCGACAAGATTCTTCGGGCATCCAAGGCTGACTACTCCGATTTTCAAGACTTGCTCCCTTCTGTCATGGCCTTTTTACCGGGCCTTGAACGTCTTTGTCATGGTCCCCCACTCATTGGATTTGAGGGGTGCTTCCTTGCCGTTTACTTTGATCGAGACGTCACGGATGCTGCCGAAACTGATACGGACTTCGTTTTTGCCGTGGTAGGTGCGGGTAGAACCCTTGGGAACCGTAGCGGCTTCCACGCCCTTGCCGTCGATCGAGGTCTGGGTCCAGACGGGTTTTTTGTAAGTGATTTCCACCGTTACGCCGCCCCTGGTCTCAGTCCCGTAGGTTTTGCTGTTCCCCTTCGGCTCTTCCTTTTTTTCTTCCTTTTTCGGGGCTTCTTCCTTCGGCTGTTCCTCTTTTTCAGCAGTCCGGGTGCTCGAATTCTCGCTCTTCACACTGTCGGAAAGAGATGTCGTGGCCGGGATCTCAGGTGTCGTCTTGCCCCCGAAGATGAAATACGCCATGACGATGCAGAAAATAAGCAGGCAGACTCCGAATACGATGGTAAAGACCTTCATATTGAGATACGAAGCCAGACCCTTTTTCCCGTTCTCCTCTTCCTTCTGATAAGCGTAAGACGGATGACCGCTGCTGTCATCATCCTCATAGGCATCCTTCTCATTCACATCTTCATACAGGTTTTCATTGATGAAATTGCGGATTTTCTGGAAAAAACCTGTTTTCTCTCCCGAACCGGAAGATTCTTCCAGGCTGGCCAGTTCCTCATCATCGATTTCTTTGATGAAAGGCTTGATTTCCGGCTCTTCCTCTTCTTCTGCTTTCTTTTTCTCTGCAGGGATCAGGACGGGCGGGATTTCGGCCGGTCTTTCCAGCTGTGCCGCATCAGGAGCAGGAGCTTCCCCGGATGGAGTCTCTTCCGGCCTTTCCGGTTCCTGTGCAGGCTGCTCCGGCTGCTGATGCGGCTGCTGCGGATGATGGATCACGATCGTATCGGACGGACTCGGCTCGGCAGGGGCTGATGCTGCCTGGGTCTCGCTGCTCCGGATATAGGCGTCCACAAGCGCGTTGCCGTCCGCCCCCAGATAGTTGCCGTAATTGCGGATGAAGCCTTTGATGAAGACATCACCGGGAATCTTGTTGAAGTCCCCCTCTTCCAGGGCCTGCAGATACTGGACCCGGATGCCCGTATGGTCCTCGGCCTCTTCCAGCGTGATGTTTTTTTCAATCCGCAGGTTCTTTAAGTACTCTCCTATATGTTTCATGAAAAGTCAGCCTCTTTCTTTTTATTCTTATTGAAAAATGTATCCAGGATGGCGCTTTCGCTCATCTTCAGAGTACGCGGCTTGCTTCCGTCAGCCGGCCCGACGATGCCTTTTTCCTCCATCGTATCGACGAGGCGGGCAGCCCGGGTATAGCCGATACGGAATTTGCGCTGGAGCATGGAGGAAGATGCCTGATGGGTGTCCAGGACGAGCTGGAGCGCATCGAGGAAGAGAGGATCATCCACGTCGTTTTCTTCCGTGGGACCGGATTTTTTGTCTTCCGAGAGCTGCTGCGTGGTGACTTCTTCCGTATAATCCGTCGGAATGGACTCAGCTTTGATGAAATTGACGATCCGGGAAATCTCATCATCCGTGATGAAGGCACCCTGCACCCGCAGCGGCTTGTTGGCGCCGGTCGGGAAATACAGCATGTCCCCTTTGCCCAGCAGATTTTCGGCCCCGCTCATATCGAGGATGGTCCGGCTGTCCGTATTGGAGGATACGGCAAAAGCGATACGGGACGGGATATTGGCTTTGATGGTTCCCGTAAGGACATCCACGGAAGGCCGCTGCGTCGCAAGGATCAGATGGATCCCGGCAGCACGGGCTTTCTGGGCCAGGCGGAGGATGGCATCTTCCACATCGACCGCCGCAACCATCATCAGGTCAGAGAGTTCATCGATGATGATGACGATATAAGGAAGTTTCTCCCCGTTTTCTGTCACATGGTTATAGTCATCGATCTTCCGCACACCCGTCTTGGCAAAGAGCGTATAGCGCCGTTCCATTTCGACGACGGCCCAGTGCAGGGCTGATGCTGCCTGTTTGGGACCCGTCACGACCGGTGTCAGCAGGTGCGGGATGCCATTGTAATTGGTCAGCTCGACGACCTTGGGGTCGACGAGGATCAGTTTGACTTCATCCGGGCGTGCCCGGAAAAGCAGGCCCGCGATGATCGTATTGATGCAGACACTCTTGCCGGAACCGGTGGAACCTGCTATGAGCAGATGCGGCATCTTGCTGAGGTCTGCCACGATCACGCGGCCGGAAATATCCTTGCCGAGGCCGACGCAGAGTTTGCCCCTGGCCCGGCGCATTTCCTCACAGTCGACGATGGACCGGAAGGTAACCGGTTCGGTCAGTCTGGAAGGCACTTCGATACCGATGGCCGCTTTGCCCGGGATCGGCTCGATGCGGACGCTCGTGACGGCAAGCTTCAGGGCGATGTCTTCAGCGAGGTTCTGGATCTTGTTGACTTTGACGCCCGGTGCCGGTTCCAGTTCATAGCGTGTAACGGAAGGACCCTTCGTCACATTCACGAGACTGGCCTTTACTCCGAAATCCGTCAGGGTCTGTTCGATGATGTGGCCCTGTGTCTGGATTTCCTCCCGGAAATTCCTGCGGTCCACAGGACGGGGTTCCTCAAGGAGCGAATATGGCGGGAACTGGTACTGTTCCTGCGTCAGTGCTTCTCCATCCGGAGCCGCACCGGCAGGCTGTTCCGCACCCTTTCCGGGATCTGTTCCCGCAGCCGCAGCAGGATCCTGAGCGGCCGGAGTGCCGGAAACTGGGACGGGGGACGGGACATCGATCGGGAACGGCTTTCCCTTGCCATCCCCTTCTCCCTCGATCTTTTCAGGATCGAACTGCAGGAGGGGCTTGTTGCTCTTTACAGTGTCGCGGATCTTTTCCGCAATGGATTTCTTTTTCTTTTCAGGGGCCGGAGCCGGACGTTCGGCCATGCGGCCATCGTCTTCATCCTGATCATAGATGCCGCGGCGCGGTTCCTTAAAGGAGTCGTGAAGTGACTCCAGTTTCTGGGCAGCCGTGGAAGCGCCCTCCTTCATCTCTTCTCCGGCCCGGCGCAGGGGACGGGAAAGGGAAAAGCGGTTCGTCAGGACGAGGGACACCAGGGTCAGCGCGGTAAGCAGGATGACGGCACCGATGCGCCCGATGATTTTTGTAAAAACAAATACGATGGCGCCTCCGAGGAGACCGCCACCGGCAGTAAGAGAATCGGGCAGGATCTCTGCTCCCTCAGGGATCAGATAGATGTGCCACAGGGAGAGCAGGGAAATCAAAAACAGCAAAAGTGTAAAAAATTGCCGGGAAAAATGGAGATGTTCATGGTTGACGATATAGCCAAGTCCGAGACAGGCCACATAAAGCGGCAGCAGCAGCGCCCCCCGGCCCAGCAGATACGTCAGGACGCGGCGCACGAAATGCCCCAGAGAACCCACCTCGAACCCAAAAAGACAGACGGCCATGAAGATGGCAAATGCCGTCAGCAGGATGCCGATGGCTTCCATGTTCAGGTTCAGGCTGTTCTTCGCTGATTTATTGGTCTGATTTTTCCTGGTACGTTTTTTCTTCACTGTTTCCCTTCCTGAATCGATACGGACTGCCTTCTCCCTTCCCCGCATTTACCCGGCAAAGCGGAAAAACGCAGGGAGGAAGGAGCAGCCTTTCAAAAATCCCCGTTAGGCCCGCAGTGAGGTGCGGCACGGCCGCGGGAAAACAGGCCTTGTGCAGCCTGTATATCCCCGTGCCACGGCACTTTCTGCTGCAGGCGCAGCGGGACCTTAAATTTCCATGATGAGCGGCAGGATCATCGGACGCCGTCTGGTCCTGTCAAAGAGGTACTTGCCGAGAGAATCGCGGACAGCGGATTTCAGGGCGGACCATTCCGTGATATTGTCTTCCCGGCACTTGTCGAGAGCGCTCAGGACGCGGTCGCGGGCCCCTTCCATCAGTTCCTCCGATTCGCGTACATAGACAAAGCCTCGGGATACGATATCCGGTCCGGCTGCAATCGAATAATTGCTGTGGTCGATCGTCACGACGACGATCAGGATGCCGTCCTGTGAAAGCTGACGGCGGTCGCGCAGCACCACATTCCCCACATCGCCGACACCCAGGCCGTCGATGAGGACCTTGCCGGCAGTCACCTTGCCCGTAATGCCGATGCTGTTCTGGGTCAGTTCGACGACGGAACCATTTTCGGCAATGACGATGTTGTCCTTCGGCATGCCAAGTTTCTCTGCCAGTTTCTTGTGGAGGACCAGATGGCGGTACTCGCCGTGGACCGGCATGAAGAATTTCGGCCGGATCAGGCGGTGCATCATCTTGATCTCTTCCTGGCTGGCATGGCCCGAGACATGGATGCCCCGTTCCTTGCCGTAGACGACTTCCGCGCCCTGTTTGTACAGATTGTCGATGGTCCTCGCGACACCCTTTTCGTTACCCGGGATCGGGGTTGCCGAAATGATGACCGTATCCCCGGGCATGATGGAGACTTTCTTATGGTCACTGTTGGCCATACGCGTCAGGGCACTCATCGGTTCGCCCTGGCTGCCCGTCGTGATGATCGCAATCTGACGGGGTGCGAAGTTGCGGGCTTCATCGATATCGATCAGGACGCCCTTGGGGACCTTCAGATATCCCATCTCGATCGAGATATTGACGACATTGACCATGCTGCGGCCGATCACAGCGACCTTGCGGTGCGTCATGGCCGCGGCGTCGATGACCTGCTGGATGCGGTGGACATTGGAAGAGAACGTTGCCACGATGATCCGGTTCTTGGCCAGACGGAACTGTTCATCCAGGACCCGGCCCACATTGCGTTCGCTGGGAGTGAATCCCGTACGCTCGATGTTGGTGGAATCTGCCATCAGGAGCAGCACGCCTTTTTCGCCGACTTCGGCAAGACGCGCAAAATCAGTCGGCTGTCCGTCCACAGGCGTCTGATCGAACTTATAGTCGCCTGTATGGACGATGACGCCGACCGGTGTATGGATGGCCAGGGCGACCGCGTCCGGGATACTGTGGTTCACGTGGATGAATTCCACCCGGAAAGCACCGGCCCGGACCGTGCTGCCCGATTTGACGGCACGGCATTTGGCGTCGGACACGCCGTTTTCCTTCAGCCGGCCCGACAGGATGCCCAGTGTCAGCGGTGTGCCGTATACGGGGCAGTCGATTTCCTTCATTACATAAGGCAGCGCACCGATGTGGTCTTCGTGTCCGTGCGTAAGGAAGATCCCTTTGACCATATCTTTATTTTCCTGGAGATAGGAAAAATTCGGAATCACCAGGTCGATCCCCAGCATATCATCATCTGGAAAAGCAAGACCGGCATCGACGAGGATGATTTCGTCCCCGTATTTGAAGGCGGTCATATTCTTGCCGATTTCCCCCAGTCCGCCCAGAGGGATGATATTCAGTTTCTTTTGTGTTCGTTGTCCTTTATTCAAAAAGGCACCTCCTTTTAGTGTTCACATAAAAATACTATAAAAATGCACTGAACAGCCCAACTGCTGATCAGAAAAAAACAAGAGAATAAAAAATGTTCCCTGTCCGTTTATTTTTCGAACAATCAGGCGCATTGATCCCAGTTCGTACGAAAATATGTTTGGCAAACATTATACAGTCTCTCTGCCGATTTTGCAACCGGAAGCCGCATCCGTGCCCGAAAGCGTCCTTTTGGACAAGCTCAGGGCTGAGCGGGCACACTCTCTGCATCAGGCGCTTCCGTTTCTGTCTTGGGCCGGTACTTTACCGAAGATTCCAGAAGCGGTACCCCGATGACGGGAAAAAGCTCCTGCTGCTTCAGCGGCCGGAGGGACTCATCAGCTCTTTGCAGGGCGCCAAGCTGACCGTGCAGGATCCGGGCCGCCGTATCCGCTACATTGCCGGGCAGATCTTCCGACGCCAGGAGCAGGCAGCGGACACCCACGGTCGTGACCGGTTCGCTCTGGCCTTCGTAAAAGCCGGGTTCCAGACGGACCGGATGGTAATAGGCATAACGCTCGAAAAGTGCTTCCAGTTCCGGTCCTTCCAGCGAAAGCAGATGCACTTTGCGGCCAGCCAGGAACGGTTTCAGTTCCTGACAGGGAGCGCCCATGACGAGAAAAGCAGCATCGAGGCTGCCGTCCGCGATTCCTTTCAGGATCTTGTCAGCCGGCAGGAACCGGATCTGCAGTTCATTTTCTTTTACATGGAAAGCCCGGAGCAGATGGCGGAATGTCACTTCCGAACCCGAACCCGGAGCATTGAGCGCGATCCGTCTGTGCCGCAGATCCTTTATGGAATGGATCGGGGAACCCGTCGGCACGATGAGATGGACCGCTTCCATGTGCAGGGAAGCGACGAAGCGGACTGCCTGGAATGGGCGGGCCATAAATGGACCCTTCCCGGTAAAGGCAAGCTCGGCCACATCTTCCTGGGCCAGGGCAAATTCCACTTTTTTCTGCCGGAGCAGTTCTATATTGGCAATGGAGCCGTTCGTATGGACGGTATCCCCTTCTGCATCGGGGATGGACTGGAGCAGGGATTTTTCAAGTTCCGCCGCGATCCGTGAATACGTGCCGGGTTCCTGTCCGGCAGCGATGCGCACGGCGGGAGCCGGCGGCTTTTTCGGTACGGGCTCCGGCGTTTCAGGCTCCCGGGTGCAGGCAGCAGAAAAGAGCAGGACACACAGGAGCAGACATAAATGTAAGATTTTCTTCATTGTATTGAGAGGGAGACACCCGCTCCCCAGGGGTCAGACACGGGTCCCGCAGTCGGCAAGAGTCCTCTCGAGCCCTGTGCGGAAGGGCGTGAAGCTGCGGAAACCGAGGGTGGTCCTCAGCATTTCATTAGAAAGGACCGACTCCCGGATATCCCCTTCCCGCTCCGGTTCATGCCGGACAGGAAGCGGCCGGCCCGCAATATCCGTCAGTATGGAAACCAGTTCGTTCAGGGACAGCGGAGTGTTCGTAGCCACATTCAGGGTATGCACACCGCTGCAGCCAAGAGCCCGGACGATGACTTCCGCGATATCTCCGGCATAGATGAAGTCACGGGTCTGGCTGCCGTCGCCATAGATCACAAGCGGTTCATGGGCGGCGATGCGCCGGGCGAAGATACTGATGACGCCGCCGGCGCCATGTTCGCCCTGCCGCTCTCCATAGACATTGGCAAAGCGGAGGATGGTACCGTCCATATGCTGCTGCCGGCAGAAAATCCGGATATATTCTTCCGAGGCGGCCTTGGAAAGACCGTAGAATGAAAGCGGGTGCAGCGGTTCATCCTCCCGGATGGGAAGATGCGGATTATCCCCGTATACAGCCGCACTGGAAGAAAAGATGATCTGACCCGTCCCTGCCTGACGGCAGCCTTCGAGCAGATTCAGGAGCCCCATGATATTGATTTCCGCGTCCAGGGCGGGATGTGCCATCGAATAAGGGACAAGAGTCTGTGCCGCCAGGTGGATGACACAGTCAAACCTTCCTTTTGTCATGAAAGGGATAAGACGCGGACTGCGCACATCCATCTCAGTGATCTTTACACCTGCCGGGATATGGTTCCGGCAGCCGCTGACAAAGCTGTCAAGGACCGTTACATCCTCACAGCCGTGCTGCAGCAGTTTCTCAAGCACATGGGAGCCGATGAAGCCCGCTCCTCCCGTCACAAGGATCTTCTTCATGCGTCGATATTCCTCCTTCGGATCTGCGTCAGGATATCCAGGCCAAAATAACGGATCGTCACAACAGCGCCGATCGTGAAGGGAATGTACTCGCAGAAGAAACGCCACATGACAGCGATGACGCCGCTCACGCCCATGGGCAGGAGCGGTTTGAACATGACGAGGAATCCTCCTTCAGCGACACCGGTGCCTCCCGGTGTCGGCGTAAAGTACAGGACCAGATTGATAAGGCACATTCGCCCCATGATGATGTGGAGCGGCACGTCCTGGATGCCGAATGCATAGATGAAAACGGGCACGACGCCATAGATGCACAGCAGGCTCACGCCCGATTCGATGAAGGCCCGGAGGACCTGCCGGGGATTCCGGCCCAGCATAAAAAGAGCCTGTTCGAAGTCCCGGTACCAGAGGAAGATCGATTCCTGCATCTTCGGGGAAAAGCGGCGGCAGAACCGGACAAGCCATTTTTCGAAGCGGCCTGTGACGATATAGAAAATCAGCAGGGCCGGTGCAAAAATGACAAAGAGACAGATCAGGGCAATGAGACTGGGCGGCATCCAGCTGACCAGTTCCGGATCGAAATAAAAGATGATGGGGACCGTCAGGAACAGGAAAAGGATGGACATGACCGTCCTCACGATGATGATGAGCGTCGATTTGGCAACGGGCACACCGGCTTTTTTCATGAACATCAGCTGGGCAATCCCGCCGCCGCCCTGGCCGGGCGTCAGGAGGGCAAGGAAATAGTTGCTGAACACGACATTGAAGACATGTTTGTAGTCCATCTTTTCACCGGACAGATGGGTAAGCGTGATCAGTCTGGACGCATCGAAAAAAAGGCCGATTGAAAGGATTCCCAGCGCAAGGAAACAGTATATAGGCTTAAAAGTCGTAAGATAATGCAGTGCCCTTCTGTCAAAGGTAAAGTAGATGACACCTGCGGAGACGCAGATGACAACAAAAAAGAGCACAAGCAGCATCCTGAAGATCTGTTTTTTCATTATTGAAAGACCTGCCAATAAAAAGTAGTTTTCTGAATCCGCAACTTATTCATTATACCATAGAGTTGTCATCGTAATGCTAAATTGTTTAAAAAAACTGGGCAATACCTGAAAATCGCGGCGGCAGCCGGGTCTTCCTGTCATAAAAGTGCCTGCTGCCGCAAGAAAATACAAGAATTTGTTTTTTACAGCTTTTGGGCGTTGGCAAAGTGCAGCTTGACAAAATGCGCCAGCTGTTCACTCCCCAGGGCGGATGCAAGCCGTTTCGCAGTCTGTGTCGCCTGCGTGCCGCCCCCCTTGGGCAGCGGCATACCCGCTTCTTTTTCCAGTCCTACCATGATCCGGACAAACTCATCCCGCGCCAGGATGGAAGCTGCCGCAACGGCCATATCCGCTTCCGCGCGCGGCACCTGCCGTACTGTAAGGCCCGGGAACTGCTGCTCCAGCCGTTCGCTGATGCGGTTATGGAGAGAGAAACGGTCCACCAGGGCAAAATGGCACGCCGGACATTTCCTGAGCACACCGGAAAGAGCATTGACATGGCCATTGGCAAGGAGTGTATTGAGGTTCCCTCCCCGCTCTTTGAACCAGGCATAGCGCCGGTTATAGAGTTCCGGCGGAAGGGCAAGCACCGTACAGGCGAGAGCCCCCTCCCGGATCTTTTCAGCGAGCGTATGGATCTGTGCATCCGTCAGGCTCTTGCTGTCTTTTACGCCAAGGCGCCGGAAGGCAGCGGCTGTTCTGCGGTCCACAGCCACCGCGGCAACAGCGAGGGGACCGAAGAAATCCCCTTTGCCCGATTCGTCACTGCCGGCCCAGACTCCGTCGAAACCGGGGACATCCTCAAGAAGAGAGCGCTCCGACGCGCTTTCCCCGGTTCCCTCATCGGAAAAAGGCAGTTCCTCAAAGGCGCGTTCCACTTCTTTTCGGAACGGGGTCGCCTTCCCGCCGAAGGTCATGGTGAATCCTTTTTTGCCGCAGTACAGCGTAACGATCGCTTCCTGCCCGTTTTTGCGGCCTTTCAGCTGCACACCGTAGTTGACGGGCTTTTCAGCTACCGGTTCCCCGCTGAGGGACTGCAGCTTTGCTTTATTTTCCGCTGCCCATTTAGCAAAATCTTTCCGGGCATCCTGAGAGTGCTTCACGCATTTTCCTCGCTTGTCTTCTGGGCGGTCCGTTCCTGCCGTACGGTCAGGCTGCGGACCGAAACATTGATATCCTTTACAGGCATGGAAGTCATGCCTTCGACTTTGAGCTTGATCTTGGTCTGGAGCTGTTTTACCGTATCGAAGATCTCTGCCCCAAAAAACAGGACCAGATCCAGATAGATGGTCATCCCCTTGCTCGTATCCGCCGGACGGCGCACCTTGATGGACGTGATGCGGTCTACATTCTTGTTCTTTTCGACGACGATGCGGACAATATCGCTCACTACATAATCCGTCACGGTGATCTTGCCGTAATAGCTGAAAGCCGGCCGGACGATCGATTTTTCCTGGATGTTCTTATGCTTTTTATTCCGCCCGAAAAGACGGTGGGGCAGATCCACAAGGACTCCGGAAAGATGGGGCTTGAGCTCGATCGTGGGGACGGGCACGATATGTTTGCCCTCCTTGATGCGCAGATCCCGCGCCTTTTTCATCTCCCGCACTGTTGCGATATCCTGGATATGGACATACTCTGCCGGCGCCGGGAGCCCCAGATGTTTGCAGATCGTCACGGCCATCTTATCCGACGTGCCGATGACCAGCAGGTTCTGGATATCGCTGCCTGCGAGCGCTTTTTTCACAGTCTCGCAGTGCTCCCTGTCCATGAAGATAGCCCGCTTGACCGCCTGGACCTTGTTCTGTTCTGTTTTGGCAGAGGTCCCGGCGAGGATCTTCGTGCCTTCGATCAGCAGGCCGTCATCGATGATGCCGTCGCAGTGATGCTCATGGGCAACACCGATGGCCCGGAAACTTTTGCCGGTCCCGCTGGGTCCTGTAAATGCGATAACTTTCATAATGATCTCTCATTCTCTGCAAGATTGTCCTGATTCGATGATGCCGGCCACGTCCTCATAACGGACCGGGAATTCTCCGAGACGGGACGGGAATCTGCCCGGATTGCCGTGCAGGTCGCTGCCGCCGCTGGGGATCAGATGATGGCTTCTGGCCACGGCCAGCCAGTCATGCCGGGGCGATTCCTGGAGGACGGACGGATGCCACACTTCCATGCCGTCAAAAGGCGTACTGTCCAGGATCTCCTCCACAAGGGCAGGATCCTCGATTTCAGCCGGATGGGCCAGGACTGCAATCCCGCCGGCCTGATGGATCAGTGCCGCCGCTTCGCGCGGCGGCAGTTTGACCTGCCTCAGATAGCAGGGCTTCCCCTTCCCGATGAGCGTATCGAACACAGCTTTCACATCGGGAAAAAAGCCCTTCTTCACGAGCAGGCGGGCAATATGGGGACGGCCCAGGCTCCTGGATCCGGCCGCTTCGGCAAGGACTTCCTGAAAAGTGATGTCATAGCCCAGGCTGTGGATCTTTTCCGTGATGCGCTGAGCCCGGTCCACACGCTGGCTGCGATTCCAGGCCATTGCCTGCCGGAGGGCGGGCTCTGTCTCGGAAAAATGATAGCCCAGGACATGGACATCCTTTCCCTTGTAATTGGTATCGATTTCGACGCCGCGCAGCACTTTGAGAGGGATCTTTTCATCCCGCACATAGGCCATGGCCCTGTCACAGCCCCTTACATTATCATGATCGGTGATGGCAATGGCGGAAAGCCCCGCTGCCACAGCCTGTCTGACGATGGCCTCGGGAGTATTGATGCCATCCGAAAAGGTCGTATGGATATGTAAATCAGCTAACATCCTGACGTTCCCTCCATTTCTCTGCCTTTTATTATACCATGGCGGGAGCGCCCTTTCAAAAACTCCCGGCAGGCGGCTGCGGGTTTACACAGTCAGGGATGATTCCGCCGCTGTTTTGCGTAGCCGCCCGCGCGAGGTGGCTGGAAATGATCCTACATCATCTTGTTCAGGATCTGTCTCACGTTGTTCATCCCTTCCCGGTGGTCGCTGCCGGTCTTGGAGAGCGTATCTTTGTAGCGTTCATCGCCGTAATACGTCAGGCGGTAGTGCTTGCCCGTGCCGGTAATGGTGATGCCCATTTCCTTCAGGGCCTGGCGCAGAAGCGGCGTGAGCGTACGGTAGCCTTTGAACAGCTGCTTCAGGGTCTCCTCCCGCTGCGCCCGGATATGCTCATGCGGATTGTTCTGCAGAATGTCCTTCAGTACGTCATAGCGGCGGGAACCGGGCCGGCATCCCTTTGTCAGGGTATCTTCGACCGCATCGAGGATCATTTCCCGGATTTCGCCAGGATAAAATTCCATTTCGTCGCCCAAAAAGAGGACGGGCTCCCGGCCCTGACGGTCGAGGCGCCTCCGGAGGCCCTGGTTTTCCTGCTGCAGGGACTGGAGCTGGCGGATGAGTTCCCTGTTCTGTTCCTGGAGCCTCTTCTGGTCATCGTCAAAGGCTGCGATATAGTCCTGGACTTCTTTTTCTGCCTCTTTCAGTTCTTTTTCTGCCAGGCACCGGGCTTTTTCCTGGTCCCGGGAGCGGGCATCCAGGATGGCCTGTTTGGCGCCGTTCCAGGTCAGCTCTTCCGGGATGACCCGCGCGTTGCCGTAGTCAAGGACAGCCCGGGCCGTCCGTTCAAGGAGTGCCGTGCCGTCCCTGTCGCCCGGACGGTACGGAAAGGTCCGGCGGCCATGGGGCAGGTAGAGGCCGACAGCTCCGCCCGTTTCCGCAAGTCCCGCCCGCTGCAGCAGGCCCGCCGGCACTTTTGCGTCCGCCATGATGAGATGGGCAGCCCCTTTCAGCTTGCTGCCCAAAAGCAAAGGGTCAAAGGCCGGTCTTCCGTCCCGTCTGCGGGAGATATAGACAAGGGGCAGTGCGCATTTTCCCGGGTCCGCCAGAAGCGGCTGCAAAAGAGGCAGCTTCGCCTCGCCCACATCCAAAGGTGTCCGCTGTACCGGGAGCGGACCGTCCGGCGCCAGATACCCGTGATCGATGAGGAGCGATATGAAATGGGGCGTGGAAAAGGCGAGGCTCTCCCGCAGGGCCCCGTCCGTGTAGGTCCGGTCCAGCTGGATGACGAGCTGCTGCCTCCCGTGATCCACGATATAATCCGTATTCCAGATCCGTCCCAGGCCATCCTGCTTTTCATAGCGGACTGCCGTGACCGGCTTACGGGGGACCGTGGCGATCTCGAGCCAGAGACGGTCATTGCCGTAACGGATATTCTCTTCCCCGTGCCAGGTGAAATCGGGAATCAGATTTTCCCTGTAGGGTGTGGACCGGTTCCATTCCTCGACGAGCCGGATAAGGGCTTCCCGGCTGAATTCCTTTGTTACAGTGAGGCGTGTTGAATATAAAAGCATGCAGGCACCTCCTTACGGAATCTCGATGCAGCGATGGATGCACCGGCTGCAGCAGGAGGGGCAGTCCTGTCCGTGTTGCCCAAAAGACTGCAGGGCCGCACTTCCCTTCCCTGTCATAAAAAGCATTTATGTCTTCTCTGTTCCATGATACCCGATTTCTGCAGAAACGCAACTGCCGGGCCGGGAAACACTTGCCCGGACCCCGCGGAGCACCCGCTGCGGCAGAAAAAGCACCCCCCGGGCCTGCCATAAAAAGAGACCGTGAGGGAATGGCGTCCATTCCTCCACGGCCAGATGAACCGAAAAGCTTATTCCTTTAACAGGCCCGTTGCCTTCCAGGCAGCCTCGGCCTTCGCTCTTTCCGCGTCCGTCATCGGGCACAGCGGCAGACGGTACGGACCGGCGTTGAACGGGGTCATGCGGGTAACCGCTTCCTTGATGGGGATCGGGTTGCTCACGACGAACATGGACTTTGCCTGAGGCACCATGATTTTGTTGAGTTCCCGGGCCCGCTGCACGTCGCCGCGTTCGTAGCTCTGCATCAGATCCTGCAGCAGGGCACCGCCCACATTGCTCAGTACGGAGATCAGCCCGCACGCGCCTACGGCAAAGAACGGGAGCGTCAGGCCGTCGTCGCCGCTGTAGATGGAGAAGTCTTCCGGCAGCAGGCGGTACAGTTCAGCGACCTGATCCACTTTGCCGGATGCTTCCTTGATGGCGACGATGTTCTTGCAGTCCCTGGCCAGCCGTGCCACCGTTTCCGGCAGGATATTGGAACCAGTCCGGCCCGGGACGTTATAGACGACGATCGGCAGTTTCGTATGGTCGGCGATCGTCTTGAAATGACGGTAGAAACCTTCCTGGGTGGGCTTGTTGTAGAAAGGCCCCACGACCAGGACACCATCGGCGCCGACCTTTTCGGCGACTTCGTTCATGCGGATGGTGGCAGCCGTGTCATTGGAACCGGTGCCGACGATGACGGGAGCACGGTGGTCCAGCTTTTTGATGACAGCCGTGAACAGTTCTTCCTTTTCTTCCACGGTCATAGTCGGTGCTTCCCCCGAAGTACCTGCCACCAGAATAGCATCAGAACCATGATCGACAAGCCAGGAAGCAAAGTTCGCCGTTCCTTCTGCATTTAAAGATCCATCTTCATTGAAATGAGTGACCATTGCTGTGATCAGACGACCAAAATAAGGCTTGCGCATAATCCATTCCTCCCTTACGATTTAAACGCCGTATGAAGTGCGTTGACTGCTTCTTTTACCTCATTCTCCCTGACAATGGCGGAAATCAGATTGTCCGAGTCCGTTGTCTGCAGGATCTGGACTCCGGCATCCGTCAGGGCGGAGACAAAGCGTGCCATGACACCGGGCACGCCGCCCATATGAGTGCCCACCACCGTGACTTTTGCACAGGACGGGATCAGTTTATATTCATAACCATTTGCCTTCAGGATCTCTTCCGTTTTGGCTGCCGCGCTGGCATACACGGCAAACATCAGGGAGTGCGGCTGCAGGCTGAAGCTGCCGATGCTCACGCCGCCCTTTGCCACAGCCGTGAAGACATGGCTGCCGTTCGTTTCGTCACCCGCAAGTGCCACCTGGAAGAAGGCCAGGTTCAGCATATGGGCCACACCGCTGGCATGGTTGCTCGTGACGTCATCCTGTTCCTCGATCGTTTCGATCTGATCATCCGCCGTGATCAGCGTGCCCGGAGCGTCGGAGAAGGTGCTCTTGACGACCATGGGCACACCGTAGCGCATGACGATCTCCACCGCGCGCGGATGGATGACCTTGGCGCCCTGATGGGCCATTTCACGGATCTCATCATAAGAGATCTTTTTGATGATCCTGGCGTCGGAGACGATACGCGGATCCGCCGTCATGATGCCGTCCACATCCGTGTAGATCTCGACCTTCTCTGCCCCGACGGCGACACCGAAAGCAGCTGCGGATGTATCGCTGCCGCCGCGGCCCAGCGTCGTGATGTTGAGGTTATCATCCGTGACACCCTGGAATCCGCAGACGACGGGAATGATCCCGTCCGCGGCCAGTTCCTTCAGATGTTTGGCTTTGACCGTCTTGATGCGGGCGTTCCCGAAACGGCCGTCCGTGATCATCCCGGCCTGGCCGCCCGTAAGAGCCATGGCCTTGAGGCCCGCCTTCTGCAGTGTAGCCGCCATGACCGTGGACGAAATGATTTCGCCGCAGGCCATCATCAGATCAAGTTCATGGGCATTGGGCTCAGGATTGACCGACTTCAGCATATCGATCAGTGTATCCGTTGCGTACGGATCCCCTCTGCGGCCCATGGCGGAAACGACGACGATGGGAGCATAGCCAGCGTCGACCGCTTCCTGGACCTTTTTCAGGACCAGCTGCCGCGTATGCGGAGTCGCTACGGATGTGCCACCGAATTTTTGTACAATGATTTTCATGAAAGGAGCCTCCCCGGTTGCCCTATGCTCAGAGCCAGTTATTCTTGACCATCGTTTCAGCGATCTGCAGCGTGTTCAGGGCAGCGCCTTTGCGGATCTGGTCACCGACGCACCAGAAGTTGAAGCTGTTCGGTGCGGATTCGTCTCTTCTCAGACGGCCGACATAGACATCGTTCTTGCCGGACGTGTAGTACGGCATCGGATAGATCTGCTGGGACGGATCATCCTGCAGCACGACGCCCGGGAAATTGCTCAGGGCCTTGCGGATGTCTTCCAGTTCCACGTCATGTTCCAGTTCGACGTTGACAGCTTCGCTGTGGCTCCTGTAGACAGGGACACGGACCGTCGTGGCGGTGACACCCATCTCGTAGTCGGAGAAGATCTTTTTCGTCTCGTTGACCATCTTCATTTCTTCCTTGGTGTAGAGGTTGTCCAGGAAGATATCGATCTGCGGGACCAGGTTCAGTTCCAGCGGGAAATGCTTGGCAGCGCTGGCCATCGGGAAGATGTTCGCAGTCATTTCTTCGCCGGCGGCAGCCTGCTTCACCTGGCGTTCCAGTTCATCCAGGCCGTCCTTGCCGGCACCGGAAGCAGCCTGGTAGGTGGAAACGATGATTCTCTTGATGCGGGCCAGGTCATAGATCGGCTTCAGGGCCATGACCATGATGATGGTGGAGCAGTTCGGGTTGGCGATGATGCCCTTGTGCTTCGTGATATCCTGAGGGTTGACTTCCGGAACGATCAGAGGGACTTCCGGATCCATGCGGTACGTGCTGGAGTTATCGATGACCACAGCACCTGCCTTGACTGCCACGGGGGCAAAGGTCTTGCTGATGGAACCGCCTGCAAAGAGGGCCACATCGATGCCATTGAAGGAATTTTCATTGGCTTCCTCGACTTTATATGTTTTCCCGCGGACCGTGAGTTCCGTTCCGGCTGTGCGTGCAGAAGCCAGCAGCTTCAGGTTCTTGAACGGAAAATCTCTTTCGTTCAGCAGGTTGATGAATTCATGGCCAACGGCACCCGTGGCACCCAGGATTGCAAGATTGTACTCTTTCATTTCAGATAAGCTCCCTTCCATATTGTTGAGAATTGTTCAATCTCTGTTTTTTTATAAAATCGCATCAAGGCCGTACACCAGGCCCTTGCGGTTTATCATGGTCCGGCATCCCAGCATCACGCCGGGCATGTAGCATTCACGGTTGATGGAGTCATTCCGGATGGTCAGTGTCTCGCCCGTGCTGCCGAAGATGATTTCCTCGGAAGCGACGAAACCGGGCAGACGGACCGAATGGATCCTCATCCCCTGGAAATCATTCCCCCGCACGTGAGGAAGTTTTTCCACTTCATCCGGCCGGCCCTGGGCGATGTATTTGCCGCCGCGGGCTTCTGCCATCTTCTGGGCGGTCAGGATGGCCGTACCGGAAGGAGCATCCATTTTCTGGTCGTGATGGAGTTCGATGATTTCCGCTTTCGGGAAATATTTTGCCACTTCCGCGGCGATCTTCATCATGAGCACGGCGCCCATGGCGAAGTTCGGGCAGATGAGGCAGCCCACATTGTTTTTCTCTGCCAGCCCTTTCAGCTCATCCAGATCTTCCTGGCTGAAGCCCGTAGTCCCTACAACGGCATTGACGCCGGCATTCAGGACGGTCCGCAGGCAGCCCATGACGACATCGGGTCTCGTGAAATCGACCACCACGTCAGGTTTGTGGGCGGCAATGGCAGCAGCCAGATCCGATTCGATGACGACACCTCCGGAAATGACCGTGCCGGCTCCATGATCGTTCACCGCGGCGACAAGCTCCATATCTTTCTGCTCTGTCACAGTCCTTGCCACAGTGGAACCCATTTTGCCAAGGGCTCCGTTTACGAGTACTTTGATCATAACCATCTCATCCCTTTTCTGCATTCGCCTAAAAAAATAAGCCATTGAGAGCATGCCCCAATGACCGTAAGAAGTTTGCCCGCTTGCTGCAGGCGCATTACATTCTGCTTCACACGATAGCTCTCCACCAAATACCTGGCGACAGTATGAAGGTTCTTCACCTTCATCCCAGCACAGCCCCGTACCCGGAACAGTGCTTCGGCGGTACTCCTTTCATTCCCTTCAACAGTGTCCCTCCAGAAATTACTGATAGGTCCCGCGCCTCTATCTCTTGTTAAGTTATGTGAACAGTATAGAAAATAATACGAAATATGTCAATCGAATTTTGAAAATTTAGCACATTTTTTCACGATTTGAGTGCAATCCGCAGCCGGGTCAGGACCGTCGTGAAGAGATCCGGCAGTTCTCCGACGAACTGTCTGGCATGGCTGTGGGATGCGATGCCGCTCCGCTCCGCAAAAATCCGGATCAGATCCTGGTAATGCTGCCCCTGATACGCCAGCAGTGCTTCCAGGAGCCCCTGCGGCGTCGCCCCGTAATAATCCCCCGGGCTCGCCAGGTACTCGTCCGCCGTATGGGCACAGAACAGGTTGAACTCGTCATCGGTCAGGTTGGTCCCGGTCTGGTGAAGGGCCATCCGCAGCAGATAGACCTTGAGATAGATATATTCGCGCAGCGCTCTTTCCCGGTCATCCGGGAAAAGCTTGAACCATTCCATCAGCTGATAGCCGCCGGCATCACCGACCGTATTGACGAGGCCGATCATTTGCTTTTCATCCATGGCTGCTTCCCCCCTTACCTTGCAGTGCTGCCGAAGCCGCCGCTGCGTTCCGCCTTGGCTGACTTGCTGTCGCCGTCGGCAAGCAGATACGTGTAGAAGATCCCCTGGGCCACGCGTTCGCCTTTCTTGAGGATGACCGCTTCATCCGAGTCATTGGCAAGGGCCAGCATGATATGTCCTTCGTTGTCCGGGTTGTTGTAATAATCTGCATCCACGATGCCCTCATTGTTGAGGAGGCGCAGATGGCGCTTGATGGCCATGCTGGAGCGGATATGGATGCCCAGGTACTCATTGTCCTGCATATAGGCCTTGACCCCTGTAGGAACCATTTTCTGGCCGTGGGCGGGGATCTCCGCATCCGCGGGCAGGTAGAAATCATAGCCCGCCGACTTCAGCGTCTGGCGGCTGGGCAGCGGGAACTCCGCATCCGCATAGGCCGTGATCTTTTCAAAACCCCTGATCTTTGTCATGGTTCAGTCCAACTCCTTTTCCAATCATCCGTTCTTTTTGGCCGCGTCCACCGCAGCTTTGCCGGCTGTCCCAGCCACTGCGGCCGTTCCGGAGGGCTGCTCCGGAGTCTGTGTCTCGTCCTTTGCCGCAAGCTGCTTTGCCAGGACGGTCATATAGGTCCCCTTAGGGATGGGGACGAACGGTTCTTTCAGTTTTTTGCGTTCCAGCAGTCTGGAACTGCGGGAATAGAGCTCGATCCGGTCCACCCGGTACGTGCCTTCGGACGGATTCAGTGATACAATGAGTTCACAGTGATCCGCGCTGTCCCCCTTTTTCAGCTTTTTCCCATAATGCTCATTGAGCAGGCGGATGAAAGGGACATCCCTGAAGACGGCTTTCGTCCGCACCGTATAGACCTGCGGCGCCGCTGTTTTTCCGGGCTCTGCTTTGATAGATCCCGGATCCGCGTAATAGGCACCGGCCTTGTTTTCCTGGATCAGCGTCCATGTGCCTGCAGCTTTGGCAAAGACCGGGGACAGGCTGCCGGCAGTGAGCAGAGAAACAGCCAGGGCCAGAAATTCTTTTTTCATGATGACCTCTTGTTCTTTCCTGTTGCTTTTTTAGGCAGTATCATCTTTTAATCTTACCCAATCAGCCCAGTATAGTCAATTCGATTCTCATTCGGGCGCAGGCCCGGTCCGGAAAGAAAACACATCACGCGGACCCCGCCGTCCGGAACTCTTTTGCAGAAAGGCATCATCCATGGAAATCATCATCCCCGATTCCGCTCCGCCGATCCGGCTGAAGACAGCCCTCAAACAGTACGGCCTTTCGGACCGGTACTGGAAAAAACTGAAAACAGCGGGTCTTGTCAGCGTGAACGGTGAGGTCCAGAGACGGGATCTGCTGCTCCGGGCGGGCGACCGGATCGCCTGGGACTTTCTCCCCGAAGTGACGTCCCTGCTGCCGGAAGAAGCCCCTCTGGAGATCCTCTATGAGGACGAAGCCCTTCTCGCCGTCAATAAACCGGCCGGGCTGCTGACCCACAATCCCGGGCGGGAAAGGATCAGTGCGCTGAGCCGCCGCGTTGCCTGGCACTACATGAGGACCGGCGTAAAAGCTGCCGTCCATCCCGTTTCGCGTCTGGATAAAGAGACATCGGGCCTCGTCCTTTTTGCCAAAAATGCATTCTGGCATCACCGCCTGTCCTCCCTGTCCCTGCAAAAAAGCTACCTGGGCCTGACGGAGGGCCTCTGGACGGAAACTTCCGGCCTGCTTGGCTGGCCCATCGGGCGCAGACCCGGCTCCCTCATCGAGCGGCAGGTGGACCTGGAAAACGGTCAGCCCGCCCGGACAAAATACAGGGTCCTTGCGGCAGGGAGCAGCGCTTCCCTTGTCCTCTTCACGCTGGAGACCGGCCGGACGCACCAGATCCGCGTCCACTGCGCTGCCGCGGGGCACGCCCTGGTCGGAGACAACCTGTACGGCACGCCGGGGCCGCCGTCGCGCCACTTTCTCCATGCCTGGCAGCTGCATCTCACCCATCCCCTGACGGGCAGGGAACTTGTCATCAAGGCCCCCCTGCCGGAAGACATGCGTGCCGCCATCAGCCGTCTCATCCGCCCGGGAGGCAGACGCTGAGAAAAGTCCTTGAGATTACAGGAGAGCCCGCCCCGGCAGCTTCCGTTCGGGGGAGATTTAAGCCAAAAATCCTGCAGGTATGTTATAATGATTACAGGAAATTTACCATAGTTCCACCACAAAGGTACGGCGATCGCGCCCAGCGCCTGAAAAAAGCTGTGCGGCTCCGCACGGCTGTGCCGCCGGAAGGCGGAAAGCTGCCCACCCGGCAGCACGGATCATCGTACCGCTATCACAAGGAGGAAGTAAAATGCCATTAGTCACCACAACGGAAATGTTCAAAAAGGCTTACGAAGGCCATTACGCAGTAGGTGCTTTCAATGTCAATAATATGGAAATCGTCCAGGGGATCGTGGACGCTGCCAAAGAAGAACAGGCTCCTCTGATTCTCCAGGTTTCCGCCGGTGCCCGCAAATATGCCAAGCATGTCTACCTCGTCAAGCTCGTCGAGGCAGCCCTGGAAGACTCCGATCTGCCGATTGCACTCCATCTGGACCACGGTGCCGATTTTGACATCTGCAAAGCCTGCGTGGACGGCGGTTTCACTTCCGTCATGATCGATGGTTCCAAATATCCTTTCGAACAGAATATCGAACTCACCAAACGCGTCGTCGACTACGCCCATAACAAGGGTGTCGTCGTAGAAGCGGAAC
Organism: uncultured Acidaminococcus sp.; assembly: GCA_900315205.1. Lineage (GTDB taxonomy): Bacteria > Bacillota > Negativicutes > Acidaminococcales > Acidaminococcaceae > Acidaminococcus. Next base: position 5,941 of record OMYF01000005.1, on the reverse strand, counting down.
TGGGCAAACTGGCCGGTGTGGAAGATGCCGTCAAGGTCAACACGAAGGATGCCACCTACACCGATCCGGATCAGGCCGTGGAATTCGTGGAACGCACGGGTGTCGACTCTCTGGCCATCGCCATCGGCACAAGCCATGGTGCGTATAAATTCAAGGGCAAACCGGAACTGGATTTCCCGCGCCTCGAAAAGATCACCAACATGCTGCCCGGTTTCCCGCTCGTACTCCATGGGGCTTCCACCGTCATCCCCGAATTCGTGGAAGAATGCAACAAATACGGCGGCAAGCTGGCCGGTGCCCAGGGCGTGCCCGAAGACATGCTGAGAAAGGCCGGCACCTACGGCGTCTGCAAGATCAATATCGATACGGACCTGCGCCTTGCCATGACCGCATCCATCCGGAAACATCTCTATGAACATCCGGAAGATTTCGATCCGCGCACCTATCTGGGCGAAGGCCGTACAGCCATCAAGATGATGGTGAAGCATAAGATCCATGATGTGCTGAACTGCTCCAACCGGATCTGATCCGTACCGCATCAGGAGTACGGCAGCAGGACAGAAAGGACAGGGCTGCGGTTCCATTTCGTATGAGGAATGGAGCTGCAGCCCTGTTTGCATCTTCTTACCAAATATTTTTTATTTCAGCAAATCATACCATGTCATCTCATTCTTCATTTTATGGCCACTGCTGGATGTATTTTTCTTATATTCAGCACATATGTTTTGAAATCTTCAATCGAAGAGAACTGCTCAATAAAATTTTCTCCATTTTTCACATCCATTTTCAGTATCTGTCTGCAAAAAGACGAAACATGGAACTGCCGATTCCCAGCCCTGGCATTTTTCCATTTTTGTATACTCTTCTCTTTATACACCAGTAGGATTTCTATCTCCGGGCTTGTAACTATTTTTATAACAGGGATCTCATTGCCCATGCAGTCTTTCCCTACAGACCAGTTCTCACTGTGAGAATCACAAATATAGACCACAGCAACCTGACCGCCGTAATCATACTGTGTGACCGCATTCCGTATCTTAGACCGTGTACTTCGGGTACGTGCTCTGCAAAAATCGAGGGAATATTGTTCTTTAGGAAAATTAATTGCGTCTGCATCAGCCAGCCATTTTATAATTGCTTCTTCGTTTTTTCCTTCGCATACAAAAAATAAATAGGAGTACGGATCTAAAGGTGACAACCTCATTCCCCCTTTCTGACAAAATCAGCGATGAAATTTTTTGCAGACTGCAAGTCATGAAAACGGGGTGCTGTCCCGCCAATACCATTTTCAAGGATTACGCGGCTTTTAGAGAGTTCATTCCTCTTGATGATATCGCTGTACCGAACACACGTGCAAAAATGATCCTGGTCCCGTTTTGTGATATAAATATTGTCCATTCGATCCATGACATCCAGAAGTTCAGGATAATGAGTAGAAAAGACCAGGCACGCACCACGAGGATTTGTTCGGATATCAGTGAAGAGCTCCATGAACCATTCCACAATTTTTTTATTAAAATGATTCTCTATTTCATCAATAAAAACATATCCGCCGTATTTTAATGCGTTTAAGACAGCCGGACCAATCGACAGGCCTTTAATCGTGCCTGCAGAAAGAAAAAACAGCAGTCCAGAAGGGTCTCCTCCATAAATTTTCCGTTCCTGATTTTTAAAAAGAAGTTCTGATTCTTCTTTTCCATCTTTCCCTTTATGTATATTCAGCTTCTTGATGTTCGGGTCAAAAACATTGACAAAAAATTCAGGGGGAGCTCCCCGGAAAGCAGCCACGTTGATATTTGTTTTAAGTCCCAAAGGATGGACAACTTCTTTTATATCCTTAAATTTGGAAACAATGCTGTCATCCTCCTGAAGATAGGGAGACTCTTTTAAAATCTGAGATCTGACAGAGGATGCTGTTTTTTCAAAGCAAAACAGTGTTTTCCGATTGGACGATGAAAATTTCTTTTCCTGAAGGATTTCTTCCTGATAAACAAATTTCAGTTCATTATTCGGTTCATTTGCCGTTATTTTCGCAATGATCTCTGACTTCAGCCTGTAAACCTGATCCTGGTGCAGGAAAAAAACTTCCCATTCGAAGGGCTTATTGCCAGAAATCACTTTTACCAGTCTATTCTGGATATTTGGCACATTAAGACTGTCGTGCCTGAATAAAACCCCTGCAACTACAGAAAGCATGTCCAATACTGTCGTTTTTCCCGTTGCATTCAGTCCAGTGAACCCTAAAAGAACCTGAGTATAAATACCGGTCTTTAATTTAAACGCTTTCAAAAGCGTATCACTCTCATAAGGCGATTTTCTGACGGAATTTCCATTCGTGAAATCAATGGCTACATCATCCTTAAAAACAGCTCCATTCCTGAAAATGACTTTAAGTAAACGCATACTCCTTCCTCCTCGCTGGATCCGCACAACATGTTCATATAAAAATTAATCAGACAAATCCATCTTATTTTTCGCTTTGTATGATATATAGTAACATATAGCGGTATTTAAAACAATAAATATGTTTTAAATTGGTTTGTATCTTACCTTTCAGTGTCGGATCCATGTAACTATTTTACTGTGTCGACATTTTTATCAGCCGTCTGGGAGTGATGTTTTCCCGTACCGCGACAGATGATTTCCTTTCCCGGATGACAGTGATTTCTTGCTCAGCACCTGTAACCCCATCTTAACAGGATTTGAAGGACCTGAAAGATTTCCGGGTGTGAACGGCCCTTTGGCGGGAGGGAACGGAAATGCCGGTCTTTCCTTTTTGAAAAGCGGCCCCGGGAACGCCCGCAGCGCGCAAAGTATCGTGTTTCCGGCTCCCGTGCCCTTTACAAACCCTGCAGCTATGACGTATACTTGCTACGGTGTGATTCCGTTTTTTCGTGTTTGACAACATCACAATCCATCTGCCATCAAAATTGTATTGCGATGCAAGATGTGCCAAGTCTTTTCTGGGAATGTGCCGCCTTTTCCAGCAGGTTCCTGAAAAATCCGTATGTACGCCGCATCTGCAGAGCAGGTGCGGTATTTTTTTGAGGAGGAAATATGATCACTCGTGTCGCCCTGATCGGGATCATCGTGGAAAATCCGGACGCCGTGGAGCATGTCAACGCCATCCTGCATGAATTCGGCGAATGGATCATCGGCCGCATGGGCCTGCCCTACCGGGCCCGGAAGATCAATATCATCAGCGTCGTCGTCGACGCGCCGCAGGACATCATCAGCCAGATTTCAGGACGGATCGGGCGCCTTACCGGTGTGACGGCAAAGATCGCCTACGCCAAGCTGCCGGAAGATCATGCGTAAACATCTCCTGCCGCTCATCCCCTTTGTGCTGCTGCTCCTCGCCTGGCAGGGAGCCGTCATGTCCGGCCGCTGGAGCCCGTACCTATTGCCGGCGCCGGAACGGGTCTGCGAGACAGCAGAGCACATGCTGGCAAACGGGGAACTGGCAAGGCATACGGCCATCAGCCTGCTCCGGGTCGTAAGAGGATTCCTCTGGGCCTTTGGCCTGGCCGCGTTCTTTTCGGTCGGGTCCCTGCTGTTTCCGCTGCTGAAAAAGCTCGACAGGGGGATCTTTTCCGTGCTGCAGCATATCCCGCCCCTTGCCCTCATCCCGCTCCTCATCCTCTGGTGCGGGATCGGTGAGCTGCCCAAGACCGTCATCATCGTCCTTGCCACGTTCTTTCCCATCTACCTCAATATGGAAGCGAGCATCCTGCGCTGCGATCCAAAACTCATCGAACTCGGCCGGCTCCTCGGCATGGGGCCGCTGGAGCAGCTTTACAGGATCCGTGTGCCCTCGGCACTCCCCTACATCCTGACCGGTGTACGGGTCGGTCTCGGCTACAGCCTGCGGGCCATCATCGGCGCTGAAATGATCGCCGCGGACAGCGGCCTGGGATTCCTGATCCTGGATGCCCAGACCATGAGCCGCAGCGACAAGGTCATCATCGGGATCATCGCCATCGGGATCCTGGGATTTTTGATCGACGGCTTTTTCGCAGCCCTTTCCTGGTACCTGCTGCCCTATGAAAGGAGGCGCACCTGATGGCAGAACTTGTCCTTACGGATGTCTCCAGGACCTATCCGGAAAAGACGGGTCCCCATACGGTCCTCTCCCATCTGTCGGAGCGTTTCGACCTCGGCGCCTGCACGGTCATCCTGGGTAAGAGCGGCTGCGGCAAGACGACGCTCCTGCGTCTCATGGCGGGCCTCGAAGTGCCCGATGCCGGGACCATTGCCTGGCCCCCGGACCATCCCTTTGCCATGATGTTCCAGGAAGCACGCCTGATGCCCTGGCTCACCTGCCGCGAAAACGTGGCCTTGGGAAAACGCAGCCCCGGAGGCCGTTCCGTCGAAGAACTGCTGGAACTGGTCCACCTGACGGACGCTGCGGACCGCTATCCCTCGGAACTGTCCGGCGGCATGAGCCAGCGGACGGCCCTGGCGCGGACCCTTGCCCTGGACCGCCGCGTGATTCTGATGGACGAGCCCTTTGCAGCGCTTGACTATTTCACCCGGCTGCATCTGCAGCAGGAACTCCTCAGCATGAAGCACAAGCTCCATCTGGGGCTGATCCTCGTCACCCACAATGTCGAAGAAGCCCTGAACCTGGCCGACACGATCCTCGTCCTAGAAAACGGGCATTTCATATTCAAAGAACAGGTCCCCTGCGGGGAGGGACCGAGGGATCTGCTGTCCCCCGCCTTCATCCAGCTGAAACGCCGCCTGCTGACGGCGCTGCAGTCAATACCCAATGCCAAGTGAAAGGAAGGTTTATGATGAATCAACGTATCAAAAAGACAATCCTCGGACTTTTGGGCGCTCTTACGGCCACACTGGTCCTGACGGCCTGCGGCGGCAAAGAGGCGGCCAAACCGGAGCCGGCCAAAAAAGTGGACAAAGTGAGCATCACCTACGTCCAGGCACCGCTCAATGTCCCGTCCATCGTCGAAAAAGCGAACCAGAGCTTTGAAAAGAAATTCAAGGAAAAAGGCATTGAAGCCACCTACTCCACCATCACTTCCGGTGCGGACCAGACCGCGGCCCTCGCTTCAGGCGACATCCAGTTCCTGAACTGCGTGGGCGGTTCGTCCGTACTCCTTTCCGCAGCGGGCGGCGCGGACATCAAGATCATCAGCCTTTACTCTCAGGCTCCGAAGGCCTTCAAGCTCTTCTCCAAAGATGCGTCCATCAAATCGGCGCAGGACCTGAAGGGAAAGACGATCGCAGGTCCGAAGGGGACCATCCTGCACGAACTGCTTGCAGCGTACCTGCAGAAAGCGGGCCTTTCCATGAAGGATGTCAAATTCGTCTCCATGGGCCTGCCCAATGCCCGGGCCGCCCTGGAAAACGGCTCTGCTGACTGTGCGCTCCTTGCCGGCCCCCTGGCCTACCAGAGCGAGGAAAAGGGACTGCACGTCGTCACCACCGGTGAAGGCCTTGTATCGGGCCTTACGGTCACGGCTACGAGCGGCAAATTCCTGAAAGAACATAAGGATCTGGTCGACCTCTTCCTGGCCGTCCAGAAGGAAACTCTCACGTACATGAAAGAGCACGAGAAAGAAGCCCTGCAGGCTACGATGAAGGCAACCGAACTGGATGAAAAAGCAGTCCGTTCCATGTACGGCCTCTACGACTTCAATATGACGATCACTCCGGAAGCCATCGCATCCCTGAAAAAGACCCAGGATTTCCTGGTCCAGTCCGGCATGATGGAGAAAAAAGTCGATGTGGACGCGCTCTTTGTAAAGTAAAAGTGATGCAGCCTTCCGGAAAAAGCTCCGAAAAAGCTGACGGCACCCCGGGAACTCTCCCGGGGTGCTCATTTTATTGGCTTTAGCCGGTCGAGTTTTGCGACCGAATAGGGAGCAAACGAGACAGAGAACCACCCGCTATGCGGGTGCGCGTTGATTGTTATACAAAA
>OMYF01000008.1 GCA_900315205.1 uncultured Acidaminococcus sp. | reverse complement strand
AGGAAACTGCCGGAAAGGTTACTGGTGGACGAGCAACACAGCAGCGGTCAAAATGGCTATGACAAAAGAAAGACTGGTACGCTTCGGCTATTTCGATTTAGCCGAAGCATACCAGTCGGTGCATAACAACTGTTGAAACCGCCGTGTACCGAACGGTACGCACGGTGGTGTGAGAGGACGGGGGCTAACCGCCCCCTCTTACTCGATTCCGAAATGAAGGAAAACCATGCGAACAGGAAATCCACTGGCCAAACGGCTGCAAGGGGCATTGGATGCACGGGAAAACGCAGGCACCGCGGGTGATAAACCATGATCCACTGAGTATAGAAGGGCTGGGATAAACAGGTACAGCTGGCAGCAGCGATAGGGTCTGTTAAGGAGGCATGAGCGAAAACCCGGGCGGAATACATGCTGCCGGGTCTCTTCGGAATTTTAAGATACAGCCGGAGAAGTGTACGGTAACATAAGATGGAACTGGAATCCCCGGGATAAAGAAGGAGGATTCAGGATATGCAGGAAAGGAACAGCCGACACAAGTGTCTTTGCTGTGGAAAAGGAATTGTAGAAGGAAATCAGCTCTATGATATTTGCAGTGTCTGTGGATGGGAAGACGATCCGGTGCAGGCCGAAGACCCTGATTATTCCGGCGGAGCCAATCAAATGTCCCTCAACGAAGCCCGCAAAGCCTGGAAAGAAGGCAGAAAAATTTACTGATGAGATTGCATCCGAAGCGTTCCCGAAGGAAGATGACGAAGCTCCGGGAGCTGCCCAAAATTACTTGTATACAATTCGGAATTACGAGGTTGGTCATTACGGAGTTATAGGAAAGAGATGGCTGAAATGAATGAATATAAACGGCCTGAACCGACTGCCGTCGAGGAAAAAATGATCAGGGCGCTCCAGAGCATCGCCGATGACGATAAATTCATTTATGGAATCAGAGCCACACTGGAAAAAGACGAATTGCGCCTGGAAATGACGGATGCAATTGCAGATGGAGATGTCCGGACCGAAGAAGATGCCATTTATTACGCTCTCCAGCTGGACAGAGAAGGAATTCCCCATGGATAACATCCGCATTATTTACTGGATTCTCAAAGTACTCGAGGGAAGCATGGACGCCGAAGAAATGGACGGCCGGATTATCTCGGCAGAAACTCTGGATGTAAGCCGCTCCAGGCTTCTTTCCGTCCTGCGCATGTTGATCCAGGCCGGACCGATTGAAGGAGAACGGACATGTCTCGCTTTGCTTTGCTCGAGAAACAGTTTCACTGGGAAGAAGGATCCGTATAAAATCTTGAAGATCTGGGATCCAGCTTCGAATTTTACGTGGAATTCTCTTCCCCGTTTTCCGGCTGCCCTTACTGTCATCATGAAACGATCCATATCAAAGACTGCAGGGAGCAAAAGGTCCTTCTGTGATATGAGGATGCAAAACCTGTCTATGCGGTCATCCACAAAAGAAGATTTGTCTGTCCCTGCTGCCGCAAAACATTTTACGAAGAAATCCCCGGCATTGGGCGTTATCAGCGGCGTTCCAGCGATATCATGGACAGTTCCATCCGGTCCTGTTTCGAGCTGACGGATCAGAATGCCGCCGCCGGCAGCCAGGGGAAGCCGAAAAGTGCAGAAAGGCCGTAAAAATAATCCTCCCCTGCGCGCAAAAGTTCCACTGCCCGCTGCTTTCGATGGCAAAGCTGAAACGGATATGGGATGGATCTCGCACTCCGGCGTCATCCTTCCAATTCCAGAGCACTCGCAAAATCGCTTGAATTCTGTGGAATCATGGGATAGAGTAACAATAAATCAGGAAAACAAATGAAAAACTAAGAAGGTGGAAGAAAATGAAAGAAAAATGGGTAAAATTAGACCCCAAAAATAAAATCTGGTGGCTACAAGATTACCGGAGAAAAGGGGAGATGATTTTTAGCTTTGACCGTATCCACAAAATCAACTTCTTCTCGCCTGACTATGACGAACTCACGCCGGAGCAAAAGAGAACCTTCAAGAAAGAACGACCGGACTTGGCGATTCTGAAACCGTAAATCAATCTTTCCTAGCCGTCCCTAACGGGGCGGCATTTTTATGCCCGGAATCAGAACAGGCAGCCCTGAGACGGCTCATGCAAAAACGCAGGGAGTGGCTAAGGAGCCGCAGCCTGAAAAAGATGGACCATCCGTCGGCCCTGCAGCGCAGGACAGTCCTTAGAGGAGCCATTTTTTGTTGTTCAGCAGGTTGATGAAAAACTGCAGCTGTGGTGAGATCCATTTATTGCGGTTGACCACTCCCGTGATATTGATGTGCATTTCCGGGCTGTTAACTTTCAGGATGGATAAGAGGTTTTGAGTGGTATCACTTTTCAAGGTGTATATGGGAAGGAACGAGACGGCATTGCTGGATGACAGCAGGTCGACGATGGCTCTCGTATTTTTAATCTGGATGACTGGCTGGGGATACAGCGCATGTTTATGGAAGAGCGACATGACCATTTTGTAGTAGATACTGATATTTTCGGTAAGGATCAGTTGTTCCCGGGCGATTTCATCCAGGGAAATGGAGCTGCTGGATGCCAGCGGATGATTCTTTGAGGCCACCCATACGACGGGGGACGTGGTCAGATAGACCTTTCGGAGGTTTTCTTCCGCATCGGTGTTCCCCAGCGTAAGGATCAGATCGGTCTTGTTTTCGAGGAGCATCTGCGGCAGCTCGACGGAAGACGCCGTTGCCAGTTCCAGCTGGATTCCCGGATAAATGGAACGAAAAGCGAGTGAGAGCTGAAGAAAGCCGCCGTAAAGGACTGATTCCGGAACTGTGATGTGGAGCCTTCCGGAAGTCGTCTTCGGTGTGGCGTTGATCAGCTTCATTTCCTGTGCCAGATCGGCCATCTTTTCTGCCAGGGGGAGGATCTGCTCACCGAAATGAGTCAGATAGATCGAATGATTTATCCTGTCGAACAGGGGCTGCCCCAGTTCCCGTTCCAGCTGCTGGATCTGTGTCGTGATCGTGGATTGGGCGTAGCCCAGCTGATCGGCGACTTTGGAAAAGCTTTTTAATTTGGAAGCCGCCACAAATGTAAGGACATTCCTGAGTTCCATGCTGCACCTGCTTTCATATATGATTCAAAGGGAATGAATTTCAAAAAAATTGAATTTCAAATTCTTATCTATCAATTTTACAAATATATAATACCCGACTATACTGAAGATGTAAAGGATAAGGAGCAACTGGACGATGCTTGCAAGCGATGGATGTCCTCCTTACAGAACATTATATTTCTTTGAAATTTCAGAATTGTATGTTAAGAAAGAAGGCGTGGATATGGCAAATATGGAATATTTAAAAGATAAACCGATTGCTGTGCTGGGCGGCGGTGCCGTGGGCAAGACCATTGCTGCGGACTGCAAATTGGGCGGAGCTGAGGTCCGTCTGTTCGACACGATGCCTTTTGCTGAAAAATCGCTGGCCGGGCTGGAAAAGACGGGCATCCTGCTGGATGGCGTGCAGCATAACAGGGACTGCTTTGAGCGGAGCGGCAGGGCATTCCTCGATGTGGTCACTTCCGATATCAGCAAGGCTGTCAAGGGCGCGGGGATCATCTGCGTATCCTGCGGCTCCTGGGGACACGAACCTATTTTCCGCCAGCTGATCCCGCATCTGGAAGACGGCCAGGTGATCATGGTCTTTGCGGACAACTTTGGCTGCCTGCTGCTGCGGAAACTGATGCGTGAAATGAACTGCACTAAGAAGGTCATCATCGGCGGCTGGTCCTCTGCACCGTACGGGACGCGCATCGAAAACATCAACGGGTACATGTTCCCTTCTGAAGCTGTCCATGGCAATAGAAAATTCCATTGCGAGTTTACAGGACAAGATGAAACAGCTGCGGACCTGGCCGCAAAAATAAGTTTATTTTGGGATTCCGGAGAGAAAAACTCTGGAATCCCATTTTTAGGTAAGCATACGGATCCTGTGGCGTCTGTAAAAGGGCACTGCTGAAAATATGTCCTGGGAGTGGCGTGCAGTTCCTGATGTATTTGCAGCTGTCATTGAGGCATGGCATATTTTTTATCATCTGCTTGCGGCATGTGTCAGCGCGCCGCAGCCGTGCCGGGAACCCTTCCCGCGGCGCTTTCCGGAAGGGCGGGGAAAGCGGGCTCCTTCTTTTTGTATTTTTCCTGATTTTGGGATAAGATGAGGGTGGTCCAGGGTGGACCGGACAGGAGATGGAATGGTATGTTCCTGGATAAAGCGCTCGCTGAGGAACCGCAGGATCTTCAGCAGACTTTCTATCACTGGTATACGTTTATGATGCATCATATCAAGTTCGGCGCCTTCGTCAGTGTGCTGCACACGAAGGACCACTGTGCCCGGGTGCTGCTCTACTGTCTCAAGATCGCGCGCATGGCCGGACTTGATGAGGACAGTGTTTCCGTGCTCTGCAGGGCCGCCGTCTTCCATGATTTGCGCCGGCAGGATGATACGCGCGACGTGGGTCATGGCGCCAGGGCGGCCGAAAATTACCGCGATTTCTGCAGACGCGGGCTTGTCAGCTGGGATGAACGGGTGTATCTGATCATGGCCTTCCACGACCGGGATGATGCGCTGGGAAAGAGTGAATTCTGCAAAAAAGGTCTTTCCGGGGCCGTCCTGCTGTATAATAGCTTCAAGGATGCGGATGCGCTGGATCGCTGGCGCATTTCGCCAACGGCGCTCGATGTGAAGTATCTGCGGACTCCCTGGGCGAAGACGCTCGTGCCGTATGCGAAGGACCTTGTGGCTGAGACGGTGGGAAGAAGCCTGATCGATGAAGTCCCATCGGGAAAGGTCGGACAGAAGGCAGCAGCGAAATGAAAGATTCCTGTGCGGGATTCTTTTTCTGCACAGGGATTTTTTTCTGTCCACGGTACGGGCGGGTCTCTTTTATGAGCGCTCGCCGGGAACCGGCGGTGTATTCCGGCCGCCCTGAAGGGATGATGAAAGCTGCGGAGGTGGAACGATGTATTATGTTTGCACGAAATGCGGGAAAAAGGCAGAAGTGACGGATGCGGCACCGGCCTGCGGGTGCGGCGGGCTGTGGGAGCTTAAATGGGATGTCCCGCCCTTTGATCTGGAAGGGATAGACCGGGATACGTGGAGCATTTTCCGGTACCGGAAATGGCTGCCCCTCCTCGACGACGGCTGGAAGGATGTCACGCTGGGCGAAGGGATGACACCGGTGATCCGTTTCTCGGACCATCTGCTGCTCAAGATGGATTATTTCATGCCCACGCTGTCTTTCAAGGACCGTGGGGCAGCGGTGCTTGCGGCCCACTGCAGGAGCCTTGGCATCCGCTCCGTCGTGCAGGACAGCAGCGGCAACGCGGGCAACAGCGTGGCGGCCTACTGTGCACGGACGGGCATCCGCTGCAGGATCTTCGTGCCCGCGGGCACATCCCCTGCCAAGATCCAGATGATCCGGGCTCACGGCGCCGAAGTGGTGATCGTGTCGGGCAGCCGTGACCACTGTGCGGATGTGTGCCGGCAGGAAGTGCGGGACCGGGGAGCATACTACTGCAGCCATGTGTACAATCCGTTCTTTTACGAGGGAACGAAGACGTATATCTATGAGGTCTATGAAGCGCTGCACCGCATTCCGCAGATTCTTTTTGTTCCCCTCGGCAACGGGACGCTCTTCATCGGGGTCATGAAAGCGCTGGAGGAACTGCTGGGGAGCGGAGCCATTTCGGAGATGCCGCAGGTTGTGGCCGTGCAGAGCGAGCACTGCGACCCGATTTATCAGGCGGCCGCCAGGGGGCTCGACCATATCGAACCCGCCGAAGTCACGCCGACGCTCGCCGAGGGCATTGCCATCGGGAAACCGATGCGGGCCGGAGAGATCCTCTCCTATGTATACCGCTGGCATATCCGGATCATCACCGCACCGGAAGAGCGGATCCTGCCCGCCCGGGAGCATCTGGCGCGGAAGGGAATCTACTGTGAACATACGACAGCGGCTTCCCTTGCAGCCTATGAAACGTACTGCGGGCAGTACGGCACACCGGAAGAAGCGCTGATCCCGATGTGCGGAGCCGGGCTGAAGTCGGACCATTAAGGGGAAGAGTCGCCGCCCGCCCCGGGTCTTTGCGGAAGCCCGCTGTCCGTGTGCCATAAGGCCTTCGAAAAGTGTGTCTTCTCTGGACGCTGCCCGTTCCTATGCGTTATAATAAGTAGTCATAACGAAAGGAGCTTTTAGCAGATCTATGAGAACCGAGGAAGAACTGCGTGGCGTTACCCGGCTGGGCAGCGGCCATACCGAATATAAGAGTACGTATGATCCCACCGTCCTTGAATGCTTCCCCAACAAGCATGAAGAGGCTCCGTACATGGTCAAGCTGAATTGTCCGGAATTTACCAGTCTCTGCCCCAAGACGGGTCAGCCCGATTTTGGCCGCATCGTGATCAGTTATATCCCGAACCATAAGCTTGTGGAGAGCAAATCGCTGAAGCTGTATCTGTTCTCTTTCCGCAATAACGGGGATTTCCATGAGGACTGTGTGAACATCATCAAAAACGATCTGGCAGCACTGCTGGATCCGCTCTACCTGGAAGTCCGGGGATATTTCAATCCCCGCGGCGGCATCAGCATCCTGCCTTTTGCCGTCTGTTACAAAGAGGCTTATCGGGAGATGGCCCAGCGGAGAATGGAGGCCTTTGTCAATGAGCAATAAAGCGCTTGTCCTGTCGAGCGGCGGTGTCGATTCGACCACGTGCCTTTCTGTCGCTGTCGGAGAATTCGGGCGGGAAAACGTGGCCACTGTTTCCATTTTCTACGGTCAGAAGCACCGCAAGGAACTGGAATGTGCCCGCAAAGTGGCGGACTACTATCAGGTGGCGCACTATGAACTGGATCTGTCCGGTATCTTCCAGTATTCCAACTGCTCCCTCCTGGCCCATTCGACGGAATCCATCGTCCATAAGAGCTATGCGCAGCAGATTGCGGAAAACGGGGAAGGCAAGGTCTCGACCTATGTGCCTTTCCGCAACGGTCTGATGCTGTCCGCCGTTGCCAGTCTCGCCATGAGCATTTTTGCAGATGACGATGTCTCAATCTATATTGGTGCCCATGCCGACGATGCAGCGGGCAATGCCTATGCCGACTGCAGCGAGGCCTTTGCGGACGCCATGGGACAGGCAATCACCATCGGCACCTATGGCCAGTGCCATATCGTGGCACCTTTTACGGGTATCAACAAGGCCGGCGTGGTCAAACTGGGACTTTCCCTGGGGACACCCTATGAACTGACCTGGAGCTGTTACGAAGGCGGGGACAGGCCCTGCGGGACCTGCGGCACCTGCATCGACAGGGCAAAAGCCTTTGCGGCAAACGGTGTGCCCGACCCGGCCCTGGAAGGAAAGTGACAGTATGTATACCGTAACCAAAAGAATGGAAGTCAGCGGGGCCCACTGCCTCAATCTGCCTTATGAAAGCAAATGCCGGAACCTGCACGGCCATAACTGGGTCATCGAAGTGACGTGCCGGCGGGAGGAACTGGATGAAAACGGCATGGTCGTCGACTTTACCCATATCAAGGACGTCGTCATGCAGCTTGACCATGCATTCGTCAACGATGTCATCAAGGTGAATCCGACGGCGGAAAACATAGCCCGGTGGATCCATGACCGGATCCCGTACTGCGCACGGGTTTCTGTCCAGGAATCAGAAGGGAACGTGGCCATTTATGAAGACTGATCGTTTTCCCGTTGCTGAACTGTTCGACTCCATTGACGGGGAAGGGAAACGCACCGGTTACATGGCGACCTTCGTCCGTTTTGCCGGCTGCAACCTGCGCTGCTCCTACTGTGACACGGCCTATGCCTGGACGGAGGCGGATGCCAGGGAACATCTGACAGAAGCGGAGCTGCTGGACAGGATCCATGCCTATCCGTGGAAGCGGATCACCCTGACGGGCGGCGAACCGATGCTGCAGCCCATCGAGCATCTCTGCCGCGTGCTGGGGGATGAGGGGTATGAAGTCAATATCGAGACCAATGGGGCCGTACCGCTTTTTGCCAGCCGGCCCAGGGGCCTTTTCTATACGATGGACCTGAAATCGCCCTCATCGGGTGAGAAAGGCGCCATGCATCTGGAAAACCTGAAATTGCTTGGCAGGGAAGATGTTGTCAAATTTGTCGTCGGGAGTCGGGAAGATCTGCTTGATATGGAACAGACCCTGAAGGAATGGGAAATCCCGGCAAAGATCTATGTGTCGCCCGTATTCGGTGCCATCGCTCCGGCCGAACTGGTGGAATTCGTTCGGACCCGCGGGCTGGCGCAGGTGTGCGTCCAGGTGCAGCTGCATAAAGTTATCTGGGATCCGGACCGGCGGGGTGTATGAAAGGAACTGCGGATGCCGCAGGGAAATGGCTGTTTTGATGCCGGAAGATGGGGAACCGGCAGGAGAGGAGAAATATGGCGGAGCAAGGAAGCAATCTGATCAAACTGTTCGGAGACAGAGAGGAACTCCTGCGGGAAGGATCTTTTTCGGAAGAAGAAGTGGCAGCCGTGGTGGCAGCCCTGTACCGGGATGCCATCAATGAAATCAATGAGATTGATGAAATGGCGAGCCGCGGAAATGAAAAAAAGGCGCTTGCCCGGATCCGGAAGCTTGTGGAGCGGAATGAAGGGTATCTGGCAGATGATGCGGGGCTGCTGCAGCTGAGCCTGGGCTTTAATTTTGAAGTGCCCGTCTTCATGAGAATGTACCAGGATGAGCTCAAGGGGCGGCAGGTCGTGAACCTTCCCGTCCCGCTGGATCTGATGTACACCCTGGAAGGGAACATCCTCCAATCTCTTGGCAGGGATGACGAAGCCCTGGAAGTACTGCAGAAAGCCCGCCGTATGAATCCACTTTCCCAGCTTCCTTTTGCTCCCATGAACCAGATCTATATGGAGAAAAGGGATGAGGAGGCGTGGCTGCGGAACATCCGTGAGGAAGCTTCTTCCATCTACCGGGATGGCGTCTGCGAGGCTTTTGGCGAACTGGCCTTTTACCTGGGGCTCCATAAGGAGTATGAAAAAGCCCATGCCTGTGTAAAGTATGTCCTGGATCGTACCCTCCAGCAGGATGTGGATGACAGGTACAGTGATTTGTATGAATTCCTTGACAGCCATCTGGAAGTGGAACCGGCTGATTTCGGAGCTGTGTGCCGGGAGTACGGCCTGCCCGAGGGACCGGATCCCAAAGTCATCGCGGTCCTCCAGGATGTGGCCCATTCGTCCCGGATGGAGGAGGACTGGGAAACGGCGCAGGAAACGTATGAACTCCTGGCCGAACTGACGGAGTCAGCGGAATATCAGGAAGAAGCGGAAGCCATGGCTGCAAAACTGGACGACTAGCCGATTGTCGGATTGAAGAAAGAGGGGGAAAGCCTATGAGTCAAGATCTTCCTACAGACATCCTGGATCTGAATGCCTTCCGGGCAGCCAAGATCTGTGCAAAAATAGAACGCAGCTCTCATAATCATGATGGCGGGACAGAGGAGTCGGGGGATGGTTCCGGGCCGGAATCTGAAGCAGACGGAGACGGAATGACGGATGAGGAATTCTGGGATGCTTTGGAATTTGTCGTCAATGATATGAAACGGGAACTCAACGAGATTTATCAGCTGGCAGCTTCAGGACACCTGGATAACGCCCTGAGCCGGATCCACAAAATGATAACACCGATTGATTATCTTCCTGGAGACATGGCAGAACCCGATGTCTGGCATATGGCATCGGATTCAGAACTCGATCCCTATCTCTTTACACGGCTGCTGGGCGAAAAACTGCAGGGCAGGAAGCTTGATTTCATGCCTTTCCCCTATGACGCCATATTCCAGCTGTGGGGCATGCTGCTGCTCGATACCGGAAAGAGAAGGCTGGCGCTGGCCAAACTGAAGATGGCTCATAAGTGGAATCCGACGAATGCCGGGATCTACGGGGACTTGATTGCTGCCTGTGTTCAGAATGGCGACGAGAAATCCTGGCTCCAGGCTATCAAGGATGAATATGCCGTTGCGAGAGAGGGCGCAGATCTTGTCGATGTATTCTATCATGCCGGGATGTACTGCATGATGCATCATCAAATCGGCAAAGCCATGGTATTTTTTGACTTCATCAAAGACCGCGAGGAATTCAAGTCAGATATCCTGGAACGCTACGGGGATGATATTTTAGATGATATTGACTGCTTTAAAAAAAGAAGACGCCCCGCTGTGAAGAAGACATTTGCTGAATTTGGCTTCGTCCCGGGCCCGTCACCCCATGTGACGGCCGTTTTGACCGAACTGGCGGAAAAGGCCGGAGAAATGGGGGAAACGGGGTTTGAACAGGAGCTGTATGATGAGCTCTATAGCCTGACCAGACTGGAAAAGTACAGGAAGCTCCGTGAAAAAGCAAAAAAGAAATGACAGTCCCGCGGGCAATCGCCGGAGAGGCTGCATCAGGAAGACCTGCGACAGGACCCGGTAAAGATCCGACGGCAGGTCTTTTTGCATCTGCGATGGTAAAATGGTCCGACATCCTGAAAGGAGAAGGTTTTGTCCGGTTCCAGCCGTTCCTGGCTGTGTTTTCCCGTACGATTTATGTTACAATGGTTCCATCTACATTGATTTTAATAAAGGAGTCCTGTCCGTTATGCAAAAACGAATCCAACAGAATTTCGAAACTGCCTTGGCCACTATGATCCAAAATCATGATATCGATTATGATATGCTCAGGGCGACCATGAAAAATGTCCAGAAAGAGGCGTCTGCTCAGCTGGAAGAAATCTACAGGCTGACGCAGACCGGAAAAAGCGAAAAGGCCCTGCGCCGGATCCATCGTTTTGTAAAAAAATTTGCTCCGCCGGAGCATCCTGACTGGGTGTGTCCGAGCATTCATTCAGAGATTGAACTGGAGGTGTATCCCATCCTGATGCAGGAGCGGCTGCAGGGAAAACATTTCTTTCCGGCGCCGGTACCGATGAGCGTAGTATATCATCTCTGGGGTCTTACCCTGGTCAGTCTGGGCAAAATCGCTGATGCCCAGAAGCGGTTCCGGCAGAGCCAGGAATGGAATCCTTTTGCCCGTCTTAACTACTTTTATATGGATCGGTACTGTGAAGAAAACAGCGATGAAGAAGGCTGGCTGCAAAATATCCGGCAGGAATACCAGTTTGCGATCTATCCGCAGAATCTTGCTGAGGCATACGCAGAACTGGGCTGTTATCTGATGCATCAGGGAAAGCCTGCGGAAGCAGCCGCTGTAATTGCCGGGGCCGGGGTGCTGACAGATGGAACGTTCAAACCGGCAGCACTGGATGAGGACTTCCGGAAGGCACTTGCCGCGCAGCAGGGGACAGGGACGGACAAGTCCTTTGCTGAAATCTGCCGGGAGTATGGAATCGACGAAGGTCCGGACGCTGGAGTCACAGCCGCTTTTAAAGAAGCTGCCGCCAAAGCGGAAGCTGAGGCGAGACCCTGGACAGCCGCCGCACTGTACCGGCAGCTGGGGCGCCTGACAGGGGACCCTGCACTTACTGCCAGAGCGGAGGCAATAGAAAAAGAGATCCCAGAGCAGGACTGAGCAGACAGTGTGCTGCCGCGGCAGAGCGAAGTGTGAAAACTGACGACAGAAAAAAGGAGTATCCTTCATGACAGAACATCATTCCGTCCTTGATTTTGACGAATTCAGACACAAACATACCGGTGACGGAGCCTGCGGCTGCGGGCATCACGGACACGGGCCGGCTGATCTTCTCGGGGAAGCAGAGATGCCGTTTTCCGATGAACAGATCCAGGCCGCTATCGAGGGCATCAATGAGGATATAGCGCAGCAGACGGATAAGATCCTCCAGCTTGCGGCGGAAGGCAAACTGCAGAAAGCCGAGCGCCGCATCCGCAAGCTGATTGAAAAGAGCCTGGCCCTTGTCGATGAGGATCCTCACGGGGAGGTATACCATCTGTCCGTGGATACGGACTATGAAGTCGTCCTGTTTGCACAGCTTATGGAAGAAAAAAGAGGGAACCGGCAGATCGATCCCGTCCCCTTTCCTTTTGACCGGATGTACCATTTATGGGGGATGCTGCTCAGGGACCTGGGGAAAGAAGAGGAATCCCTTGCCAAACTCGAAATCGCCCAGGCCTGGAATCCTCTCAATACCGATGTGTACGGCAGCCTGATCGAGCATTATGCCAGGGAACAAGACAAAGAAAAGTGGGCGGAGCTGATCCGGGAAGAATACGGTGTCGCCGTCGAACCCACAGCTGTCTGTGACGCATTCTATCATCTGGCCATGTATTACCTGGCAGCGGATGAAATCGGCAAGGGCATGGCGGTCCTTGACTTCATTGTGGACAGACCTGTTTTTCAGGCAGAAATCGCAGCGCGTTACGGCCGCCAGGCGTATCGTTTCGCCGAGGAGTTCAAAGACACGGAACGCGCGGATCTGCGCGAGACCCTGGCCGAATTCGGCTTTGTCCCGGGACCGGCACCCAAAGTGACGGCCTTTTTCCTCGATGCGGCCCAGCGGGCCCATAATATGGGAGAAAAGGAAATCGAAAGGGAGATGTACTGGCATCTGTATGAGCTGACGGATGACGCATCGTACCGGGAAAAAAGCGAGCATGTATAAGGCGGGCGTGCCCATCTCTGCCCAAAGCGGGGAGAAAGTGGCGCCGGGCAGGGCGGAACCTTTTGAAGGAAATCTCCGGTCCGGGGAGATGCAGCCTGCCGGCTGTCTTTACCCCGTCCTGAACCGAAAATAATAAAGGGATCTGTGAAAAAATGAGCAGTCATTCTTTCACAGATCCCTTTTAGTATGCTTATAGGGTAAGCGCTCTCTGGCGGTCCGCAATCCGCAGGCCGCAGGCCGCAGATCGCGAACCGCGGCCGACGGCTGGCGGCTGAGAGCTGAAGGCAGATTGCAGCCCCAAAGCATGTATTTTGCGAACCGAATCCGCAGACCGCAATCCGCAGGCCGCAGGCCGCAGATCGCAGATTGCGATTCGCAAATCGCTGACCGCGGCTGACTGCTGGTTGCTGGATGCCGACTGCTGGCCACCTGCGACCTGCGACCTGCCACCCGCGGCCGACGGCTGGCAGCTGAGAGCTGACGGCAGATTGCAGCATCACAGCTTCACAGCCTTGCAGCTTCGCCTGCCAGTTCCATCAGATGATTGAAGCCTTCTGCGGGGATGGCGGTACCACTGGCTCCAATCAGGTGTTTCCTGACAAGGGGACTGCGGCCGAGGAAATGGTCTTTCTGCATCCACCGGAGAGAGATTGTTTTCAGCTTTTTGGGATGGGCCGTGTAGGCACAGGTGTAATGGAAATAGAAAGGATCCGTAAAAGCATCGGATACGAATCTCCATACTGACGTGGCGGCATTGTCGGGGACACGCAGGAACTGCACGGCAAAGTCGCCCCTTTTGATTTCCGGGCTGGCCGGACGGGGAACGACGGTTTCCGGTTTTTCACTGAAGAGAGGGTCATCCCGGCTGGTGCAGACAAGACAGGCATGGCGGGCCGGCGGAAGCACTTCCGGAAGGGAGGGCGCCGCCTGTCGGATTGCGAGCGGAGCATAGCCATAGAGAAAGAGCCAAAGTCCTGCAGGCGTCAGACCTTCTTTTCTGCGGAATGCCTGCAGGCTGCTGCAGAGCGCGCCGTAATAAAGAAGCCGGCCCCGGAAGTCATTTTCCGCCGGCAGCGGGGGCAGTAAGATCCCAAAGCGTTTGGCAATCTGGCAGAGCAGGTCGAAACGGCAGTAGAAATAATAGGGGAGGAAGCGTTCCGGAGCCTGCAGTGCCAGAAAGGTGCTGAGATAAAAGAGGTTTTCTTCAAAATCCCTGAAACATTCCAGATCGCTTTTGGCGACGGGGTCATCCCCATAGAGCAGAGCCCGGACCAGGGAGACGGAATCAGCGGAAAGATCCAGATCTGCTTCCGTGAAGGCTCCGGCCCGGCGGTCCTCCAGGATCTGCAGCAGAGCGTCATGGAGGATCCCCGTCAGGGCGCGGCTGGGACAGTACTGCCGGTGCAGGCTCCTGACGGCATCGGCAAAGGCCGGACCGCAGGAACCGGCCAGGGCGTCCTCGAAGACGGCAAGGACGGGCAGCCCCTTAGTTTGCAAAAAAGTGTTCCATTCTTCTTTACTGGACATGCTGCAGGCTTCCTTTCTGTCTCGCTTTTTATTTTTCTTCGCCGAAATAGATGTGGCGGCAGATGGCGTTCATGATGTTCTCTTCCCAGATGTAATTGCCGCTGAATTTGCCGGCACTCCGGGGATCATCATCTTCGGCGATGGCTTCGCCGTTCATGATGTAGAGGAACCCGTTTTTCGTTCCCGGAACGACAAAGAGGCCGGCGAGCAGCCCGTAGGCTTCGCCCGTATGCCCCCAGAGATTGAGGATGTGATCCCTGACGACCCGGCTCGTGCTGCGGCCGCGGATGGGATAGAATGCCAGCCCGTAGCCCTCGATGCTGCCGCCGTAGGTATCCCCGTTCTTCTGGGCCGGGGAATAGGTCCACTGCTCGGTCATCATCTGGTTGATCAGATCGGGCCGCACGACCGTACGGCCGTTGAAGACGCCTTTATTGATGAAGAGGCGCAGGGCGTGGCTCAGCTCTTCGTAGGAGATCCGCAGGCCTCCCTGGGGAGCGAACACCGTGCCGTTGGTCCCGGGCCGGTATCCGCTCAGGCTGTAGCCGCTGGGTGCGGTCCAGGGTTTGGGCTGGGTGCCGCGGAAATCGTCGCACTGCGGGATCCAGGGGCCTGTCTCATCCCAGTCGGAGCCTTCGTTCTTGCGGTAGATCGTGCCCAGGCCGGCAAAAGCGGCCGGCGAAAGGGTGGCCGGGAAAAAGCTCGCCTGTGTATCCAGATCGGCCAGGATGTGGCTCTTCATATACTGGTCGAAACGCTGGCCCGTGACGCGTTCAATGATGGTTCCCAGTACTCCGAAATTGATGTTGGCGTATTTGAAATATCTGCCGGGCTGCTGCCATTTGGACGAGAAATGGCTGCTGCTGTAATAGCGGCTGCCGGGACGGAAATATTCCCGGAGAGAGACGGAAGGCGGAAGGGAATAGGAACTGCCGTCACGGAGGGAGGAAGTGTGGGAAAGGAGCATCCGCACGGTGATCGGCGTATCGGGGAAATTCGGATTCCGCAGGGTGTAGCCCAGGTAGCGGCTGATATCCTCATCGAGACCAATCTTTCCCTGCGCGGCGAGCTGCATGACGGCAAGGCCCGTGAAGACCTTTGAAACGGAGGCCACGCGGAAACGCGTATCCCTCGTCACGGGCAGGTCACTGCCGCCGGAGCTGGCTCCGATGCGGCGCCTGCCGGCAAAGTGGCTGTACACTTCCTTGCCGTCCTTGAAGACGATGACGCCGAGTCCCGGCACATGGGTGCCCGTATTGCCGATCATGGCATCGAGATCTTTCGTAAGGGCTGCCCGGGCGGCCTGGGTCGGCAGTCCTCCCTTGATGGGATTGATCGTGCTGACAGGCTTCCGGGCTGTTTTTCTGACCGGGGGCTTTGCGGCAGCGGCCGTCCTGACGGCCGGTTTTTTGGCGGCGGCTGCTTCCGCAGCGGTCATGGCCGGACTGAATGCCGGCAGGATAAAGGCAAAAGACAGCGCGGCAGTCAGGACGCCGCGGGTGAGGAGACGGTGCTTCATGGATATTCCTTCCTTTTCTGCATGGTTTCAGGACTGTTACGGATCGATCCGTGCTGTCCTTAACAGTCCTATTATAGCGGGTTGCCTTCGGAAAGACCAGTTGACGCCGGGCTCAAAGGAGCTGTGATGCGTTGCTGCTTTGGGCTGCCATCTGCCGTCAGCTCTCAGCCGCCAGCAGCCAGCAGCGGTTCGCAGGTGGCCAGCAGTCGGCATCCAGCAACCAGCAGTCAGACGCGGTCAGCGATTTGCGAATCGCAATCTGCGATCTGCGGCCTGCGGACTGCGGATTTCGGTTCCCGAAATACATACTTTGAGCTGCGCGGCTCTTCTTCCCGTACCGTGAGATCCATCCTTTCAGCCGGGCTCCCATACGCCAAAGGAGCTGCCCCGTTTGCACGGGACAGCTCCTTTGCAGGACATTCTGCCTTTTATTTTTCTTCACCAAAAAAGATGTGGCGGCAGACAGCGTTCATGATATTTTCTTCCCAGACATAGTTGCTGCTGAAATTGCCGGCGCTTCTCGGATCATCATCTTCGGCGATGGCTTCACCGTTCATCATGTAGATGAAACCGTCCTTCGTGCCGGGAATGATGAAGACACCGGAGAGCAGGCCGTAGGCTTCACCTGTATGGCCCCAGAGGTTCAGCACATGGTCCTTTACGACACGGCTCGTACTGCTGCCGATGATGGGGTAGAGGGAAAGGCCATAGGCTTCGATCGTGCCGCCGTAGGTGGAACCGTTTTTAACGGCCGGATCATATATCCACTGCGGGGTCATCATTTCCTTCACATATTCCGGACGGACGACGGTACGCCCCTTGTAGGTGCCGCCGTTCAGCAGCATCTCCATGACGTGGCTCAGTTCTTCATAGGAAATGCGCAGACCGCCCTGGGGAGAGAAGAAGGTGGCGTTCGTGCCGGGGACGTAATCCTTCAGGCTGTAGAAGGCATCCGTGTCGCGGTGGTCCGGATTCTGCATCTTCACTTCATCCGCCGGCGGCTGCACACCCTTGTAATCGTCGATCTGAGCGTACCAGGGACCCTTCTCATCCCAGTGGCCCTGATTGTTCTTCTGGTAGATGGTGCCGAGATTCCTGAAATCGGCAGGCGCAAGCGTGCCGGGGGTGTAGTCGGCCCTGATGTCAAGATCCTTCAGGATGTGCTCCTTCTGATACTTGTCGAACCGTTCGCCCGTGACTTTTTCGATGATCGTGCCAAGAAGGCCGTAGTTGATGTTGGAATATTTGTAGTAAGCGGCCGGAGCCTGTCCTTTGGGCGCAAAGTGGGCACCGTTTTCGTAGAACCGGCCCGTCGGTTTGAAGAATTCCGCAACGGAGCAGTCGGGCGGGATGGAGTACAGGGCACCGTCCCGCAGCGAGGACGTATGGGAAAGGAGCATCCGTACTGTGATGGGTGTGTCGGGGTAATTCGGGTTCCGCAGCGGGAAGCCGAGATACGTACTGATATCATCATCGAGTTTCAGCTTTCCCTGAGCCGCGAGCTGCATGATCGTGAATCCCGTGAACATCTTGGAAACGGAGGCCACACGGAAACGGGTATCCCTGGTTACGGGGAGATCCTTTTCGTTTTTGCTGCTGCCGATGAAGCGGCGCCCGGCAAAATGGCTGTACACTTCTTTGCCATCCTTGAAGACGATGACACCGAGGCCGGGTACGCTGGTACCGGTTTCGCCGATCATTCCGTCAAGGTCCCTGGTCAGGGCTGATTTTGCAGCTTTGGAGGGAGCTCCGGCTTTGAGCGCATCGGACGGGACCGCGGAAACGGCAGAAGCGGCGGGCCGGCCTGCTGCAGCAGCACAGGCAGGGACGGCACTTGCGGCGGGGAGCGCCAGGGAAAGTGTCAGGACGGCCATCAGTATGCGGGAAGTGAGATGTGATTTCATAAAGATCTCCTTTCTTTAAAATGGCACTGCCGGCTTGCCCGGCAGTGCCGAAAATGACGTCTGACCCTGCTCCGGAACAGAGGCAGGTCAGAGACATGGAGGGACGGACAGCTGTCAGAGTGCTTTCAGCACGGCACCGCAGATGAGGCCGGCAAAATTGCCCACGGCCGCACCGAGCACGCCCATGAGGACACCGATGCCGGCGTAGGAGGCATCATAGGCGGAGGCCACGATCGGAGCCGAGGCAGCACCGCCGATATTGGCCAGGGAAGCCGTGGAAACCATGCAGAGATCCCAGTGGAAGAACTTCGACAGGATGAACATGAGCACTACATGGATGGCCAGGATGAAGAAACCGTATACGACCCACATCGGTGCTGCCAGGAGATCCGTGATGGAAGCGGTGGATGCCAGCAGGGATACGACGGCATAGAGGTATACACTGGAGAGTTCTTCCACTGCCGGTACTTTGCCGAGCGGGGTCATGGCGCAGATCAGGCCGAGGATCGTGACAAAGAGTGTCGTCATCGTGCCCTTGTCGAACATGGCAAGACCTGCACCCTTCAGCATGGTGTTGAGGGAGGCACCGACGCTCTGGGAAATGGCGGAAACGAGGAGGGACACACCGATGAGGAAGATCCAGTCGGCACTGGTGGCCTTTTTCTTTTCCTTGGCGACTTCGGCTGCTGCTGCATCAGCAACGGCCTGCAGCTTGGATGTATCCGCTTTGGTGGCGCTGTTCCATTTGGGAGCATACCGCACCATCAGGAGCAGCAGGGCGATCCAGACGGAATAGCAGACCGTATCGAGGGCCAGGGCGCAGCTGTAGGCACCGGCATCGACCGGCAGGGCTGCCTGCATGGCCGCCATGTTGGCGGAACCGCCGACCCAGGAGGCATAGAGAGCTGCCACGGCGCCCCAGGTATCCTTGCCCAGGAAGCCCTTAAAGATCGGGTAGCCGACGACAAAGCCGACGAACAGGGTAATGGAGCATCCGAGGAAAATGGCAACCATGCGGCCGCCCAGTTTGGCCAGCTTGCGGAAATCGCAGCGCAGCAGCATGACAAAAATCATGGCGTACAGCAGATTGTTTTTCAGGGCTTTATAGGCTGCGGAGACTTCCTTGGAATGGTAAAGGCCCATGGTGCAGAAAATCATGTTGAGCACGTAGATCCATACGAGCGGCGGCACCACATTGAAGATCTTCCACTTCGTGTACTTTTCCAGAGCCAGCAGGATGCCGGCAAGGCACATCAGGAATGCAATGTACGTAAAACCGTTTGTGATGACCATTGTTCAATTCCCCCTTTTCAACTGGATCTCAGGCATCCAGATATCTGATGCCGCGGATGCCCGTGACACCAAGACCCGGTGTATCGGATACGGTGATATCTTTTTCCTGGAAGACGGCACCGCCCTCCACAGGATCCTCCGAGCAGAGGACCGGTCCGTCAAGGTCGACACGCGTGATGACCCTGCGGGCACAGGCCAGGTGCACGGCGGCATTGACGCTGACTTTGGCTTCCAGCATGCAGCCGATCATGCATTCCACACCGCATACTTCGGCGAGCGTGGCGATCTTCAGGGCGTTCGTCAAGCCGCCGCATTTCATCAGTTTGATGTTGATGAGGTCAGCGGCATGCAGTTCCACGACCTTGAGGGCATCTTCGACACTGAAGACACTTTCGTCCGCAAGGACGGGCACCCAGGAATGATCCGTTACGTATTTCAGCCCTTCCAGGTCATGTGCTTTGACGGGCTGTTCCACCAGCTCGATGTCCAGTCCCTGTTCCTGCATCTGGTTCAGCAGACGCACTGCCTGCTTCGGGCTCCAGGCCTGGTTGGCGTCGATGCGGATGCGCGGCGCGCCGCCAACAGCCTTGCGGATGGCTGCCAGGCGGGCCACATCGAGGGTGGGGTCGATGCCGACTTTGACTTTCAGCGTGTCATAGCCTCTTGCAATGGCGTTTAAGGCATCACGGGCCATTTCCTCGGGCGGATTCACGCTGATTGTGATGTCCGTGACGATGTGACTGCGGGCGCCGCCGAGCATCTTGTAGACGGGAATGCCGTATTTCTTCCCGTACAGGTCCCACAGTGCGATGTCTGCTGCCGCTTTGGCACTGCTGTTCTTGACGACGCAGTGCTGCAGGTCCCGGGTGAGGTCTTCGAAATCATCCACGTCGCGGCCCAGGAGCGTCTTGCGGATATGCTCGTCAAAGGCTCCGATGATGGCGCCCGTCGTGTCACCCGTGATGGCGCCGGTGGGAGGGGCCTCGCCAAAACCGACCTCGCCGGTGTCCGTGTGGATTTCCACAATGATGTCTTCCACACTGTCCACCCGCCGCAGAGCGGTTTTGAAAGGAACCCGGAGCGGGACCGAAATTCTTCCCAATCTTACTTTCGTGATCTTCATTTTCTCATCCCTCCTGTGATGCTGTGGAAAATAAAAAAGTCCCCGTCGGATACACTGCAGGGATCGACCCTTCAGTGCATTCGGCTGGGACTCATCATGCTTGCTGGACTTTTGCGGAGCCCACACATAACGAAGCAGCTCTTTATTACAGGATAGTACGGAATCGGAAACGTGTCAATAAAAATTGTCAAATTATTTTGTGTACTATGGATTCTGTATGCAAAATCCAGTATCCAGTATGAAGGAAAGACGTGACAATCTGCTGTACAGGATAAAGATGCAAAAAATATCTATAAAACTGCAGCAAATTGCAATATATATATTGACAGCGGGGAAAATGGAAGGGTAGGATAAAGGAAAATACGGCAGACGGGGGGATTTTTATGGGGTTCATACTGGCAGGGAAACTGCTGCATCAGGTCATCGTCATGTTCCTTTTGGTCGCGGCGGGCTACTGGATGGCCCGGACCGGCAAGATCTCCCGGGACGGGAGCAAGAACCTGGGGAACATCCTGATCTATCTGTCCCTTCCGTGCGTCATCATCCGCGGTTTCCAGGTGGAGTACACGGCCGATACGCTGCCCCGCCTCGTTGCCAGTACGCTGCTGGCAGCGCTGATCCTCTTCGTGTCCGCTGGCGTCGCAAGGCTCGTGTCCCGCAGGGATGATATCGGCGCCTTTGCCGGCGCTTTCTCCAATCCGAGCTTTTTTGGCGTGCCGCTCATTACAGCGTATTTTCCCGAAAGTGCCGTCTTTTATATCACCGGTTTTGTGGCACTGCTGAACCTGGGCCAGTGGACATACGGCGTATCCATCCTCTCCGGAGAAAAGGTTTCTTTTTCGCCGCGCAAGATCCTTACGGCGCCGTTCACGGCGGGTATCGCGGTGGGCCTTTTCTTTCTGCTGACAGGGCTGCCCATTCCGTACCACCTCAACAAATGCATCGGTTATATTGCCGGACTGAATACACCCCTTGCCATGTTCACGATCGGGATCTATATGACGAAGGTCGATTTCTGGAAGATGTTCCGCCGCGTGAGCCTCTATCGGATCTCTTTCAGCCGCCTTGTCCTGAGCCCGCTGCTCACAATTGCCATCCTGGCCTTCCTGCCGCAGTTCCCGGATGAGATGCGTTACTCGCTGCTCATTGCGGCGGCCTGTCCCGTGGGATCCAACATTGCCGTCTATGCCGACCTGCTGGACAAGGATTATCCCTATTCGGTCCAGACCGTCGTCATTTCGGCCGTGCTGTCCATCGTGACGATCCCGCTCATCGTCCTTGCGGCCGGCCTTGTCTGGGGCTGATGCGGAAGTGCCGGGTCTTTCCGGAACTGCGCGGCCGCCTGCACAGATAAAAAATCCTCCCTGACTGTATATCATCAGTACAGTCGGGGAGGATTCTTTACTTAGCGGAAATCTTTCGGTCCCTGCGGTCCTTGCGGGGGCTGGGGGGCTTTCCTGTTGTTGTTGAATTTTGGCTTCTGCTGTTTCCGTCTGTTCTTTGCGGATTTTTTCACCTTTTTGGGTGGTGCCGGTTTTCTTTCGCGGACTTCCTTAGGCCTGTCCGGGCGTTTCTGGTTTTCCACGACGGGCGGACGGCCGTCCCTGCGTTCCGCTGCTTCTGTCTGAGCCAGAGCAGTACCGCCGATCCCGCTCATGACAGCCATCACGGCCAGCACGGCGGCACTCTTTTTCAGAGAATTCCATACAGATCCAGTACAAATCGTTTTCTTTTCCATAATTGAGACCTCCTTGGAAAACGGCAGGATGCCTTGTTTTCCGAAGGGTACGATGACTGCAGCCGCTAAGGGGCTGTGTTCGGGAAGCTGCCGGAAGAGCCGTTCCCGGATGCTTCATCATATCCTTTGCTTTCGATGGTCCCATTGTATACAGAAAAGATGAACCGGGGATGAAGAAATAAAACAAAAATGTGGCAAATTTGAAAAACTCGAATGCCCGGTCAGCCTGCTGCAGGCTTTTTGCGGACGATCAGCCTTTCGTCCTGTCCAGCTGGCGGTAATGCATGAGCGCGTCGTGGTAGGCTGCGAGGATGGCTTTGGCGGAGGTCCCGAAATAACGGGACGTCACTTCCTGGTCGATGCTCTTTGCATTGGTGAAACTCTGTCCCAGGAAAAGCTTTTTGATGAAGTTCCGGGTCAGTTCCAGCGTGGCGTTGCAGTTCACGTCGATGACTTCCCCTTCCTGTGTCAGTTCAAAGGCAAGGTAGAAAATGCCGTAGATGCGCGTGATGGCATTATCCATGGCAGTCCGGGCTTCGCCGGTGATATAGATGGTTCTTTTATCCATGTCGGGGCTCCTTTCCAATGAAAGAATGATAGACCTGGGAGGAGATGAGGCCGATCGTTTCCTGACCTGTCCGGGCATCGGGCTGATGGCTCGTCAGGACCACAAGGAGATAGGGACGGCCTGGAAAAAGGAAGAGGCCGGCATCGTTTTCGATCCCGTCGAGATCGCCGCATTTGTGGGCGAGGGGCACATCTTCCGGCAGGAAGCGCTGCAGCCGGCCGCCCTGCTGCTGCTGCCTGAGGACCTGCAGCATCCAGCCGGAAGCCGCCGGACTGATCAGGGTCCCTTTATAGATGGATTCCAGCAGAAAGGCCATGTCGGCGGCACAGGTGGTATTGTCCCGTCCTTCTTCGAGCGCTTTCCGGTCCATCATTTTCCTTTCAAGGCGCGTGGCCGCAAGTCCCAGCTGACGGTCCAGAGCATTGACAGCGTCCATGCCGAGCCGGTCGATGAGAAGATTGGCCGCCGTGTTGTCACTGACGATGATCATGAGCGTGGCGAGTTCGCGGAGCGTGAAGCGATGGCCGGGGGCCAGTTCCTTCAGGATGCCGTCGCCGCCGGCCAGGTCTTTTTGCTGCACAGCGATGCTTTCTTCCAGGGACAGGCGCCCTTCCTGATCCTGACGTGCCAGTTCCGCCAGGACGGGCAGCTTGATGAGACTTGCTGAAGGCACGCACAGATTTCCGTTTATGGCAAAGTGTCCGCCAGAGGCAAGGTCCTTGAAGACCGTGCAGACTGTGCCGGGCCTCGTTTGGATCAGGGAACGGATCGAATCTTCCAGACTCATGGCAAAGTCCTCCTTATATGATTCCAGAGTGGGATGATGATGAGATAAACAGGAACTCCGGGACCGGCTGCTGCGGCAGTTCCCGACAGGTTTCCAGAAGCCCTCCGCTTCTGCAGCCGGGCTCCCTGCCTGCAGAAGCGTTCCGGCTCGGCTGCCGGGCGGGCTGCAGGCTGTATGGCTGCCGTCTTTTTCGCAAGCCCTTCCTCTATGATATCATACCACGGGAACGGGTGCCGGCGTATCCGGTGAGCCGGAAATGCCATGCTGCGGACGGCCGTGCAGATGGGCTCTTTCGGGGACTGCTGCATTTTCAGGGTGCAGAAAAGAAAGGCAGCGGCGGAGGCGCTTGAGCCGCTGGAGTAATGTTCTAAAGTTCGGAAAAGTTTTCTTAAAATTTAAAATTTAAATGAAACCAATGCAAAAATATGTAAAAAATAGTAAAATAACGAACACATTTTGTGACAAAAGAATAGATCGTTCGAAAAAAAGCAAAAAACTACTAGCCTACTGTGAAAGGGTGTGCTATAATTAGCACTGTAATTTGAAATGACCCCCATTTATAAAATAAATGGGACAGCCATGATATGCACCCCCGGACGCACCCGTTTGGCGGTTCATATATAGCTGAGAAAAGGCGAGAGATAGGAAAGGGGTAATCTTATGTACGAAAAGGACCTGCTTTATGTGATCAAACCCAGTCAGCTGACTCCGGACACTCTGCGTGCCCTGCTGCTCCAGCATCCCGAAGTAAAATTCGTATCCTTCATGGGCATTGACTTTGCCGGCAACGACACGGATGAAAAAGTTCCTATCAGCGCCCTGCTGGACGATATGGAAACCATGCTTTACAGCCATACGGCCCAGACCGACGGTTCTTCCGTCGTGCTGCCGGGTGTGGCTTCGCTTTCCGATGCCCGTGTGGATATGGTGGCTGACCTGAGCGTCAACTGGTTCGTGGATTACAACCATGAGAATTTCGATGAAGAAACGGGCAAGATGATCGGTACGCTGCGGATCCCATGCTTCCTGAAGCACAATAACGAATTCGTGGATTCCCGTCATATCCTGAAAGCCACGCTGGAATATGTGGCGGATGAAATCCTCGCGGCCATGAAGAAAGCCGGTACGGTACCCGGCCTTGCCGTAGCTCCGGAAGATATCGAAAAGATCACTTTCACGAGCGCCACGGAACTGGAATTCTGGGTCAAGACCCCGAGAGAAAATGTTTCCCGTACGGATCTGTCCTCCTCCCAGGTCATGCAGGAACAGTACTGGCAGCGTACCCGCGGCAATGTCCGGACTTCCCTGGAAGAAGCCGTGGAAGTGCTCGGTCTCTACGGCCTGAAGCCTGAAATGGGCCATAAGGAAGTCGGCGGCGTCCGCGGCCAGCTCGATGCCAACGGCAATATGACCCACGTCAATGAACAGCTTGAAATCGACTGGAGATTTGCGGATTCCCTGCAGGCTGCGGATAACGAAATCCTCGTCCGCTCCCTGGTCAAGGAAATCTTCCGCAGCAACGGTCTGGAAGTTTCCTTCCTGGCAAAACCGATCTACGGTGTGGCCGGCAGTGGGGAACATACCCATGTAGGTCTTGCAGCCAAACTGAAAAATGGTAAAATAGTAAATATCATGTCCCCTGCGGATATGAAGAACGACTATCTGTCCGCTATCGGCTACGGCGCGCTCATGGGGATCCTGAAGAACTATGAAGTGCTGAACCCGATCGTTTCCTGCACGACCGATGCGTTTGCCCGTCTGAGACCCGGCTTCGAAGCCCCGATCTGCATCGTGACGAGCCTTGGCAAGACCGCTGCGGTCCCGACCCGTAACAGAACGGTCCTGGCCGGCGTCATCCGCGATATCGACAATCCGCTGGCAACCCGTTTCGAGGTCCGTGCACCGAACCCCTTCACCAACACCTATATGGCACTGACCGGATTCTATCTGGCTGCACTGGATGGCATCAAGGCTGTCCTCGCTTCCGGCAAGAGCACCAAGGAACTGGAAGCCGAAATCTCCAAGAAGCCGGGTGAAGAATCCTTCTATCTGGAGAAGGACAGAGCCTATCGCTCCGAAGTGGATGTGTTCGAGGACTATACTCCGGAAGAAAGAGACGAATACTTCGGCAAACCGCCTGCGACGGTTTGGGAAAACATGAAGGCGCTGGATGAATATCCTGACAAGGTAGCCGTTCTGACTGCAAGTGACATCCTGAAACCAGTTTACCTGGAGTCCTTCAAGGAAGGCGCTCTGATCAGATGGCAGACGGAACTGCTGACCCATATCATCCCGAAAGACCGCGATGCGGTCAAGGCCATGAAACCGGCTGACGGTACGACGTCCGCCTGGGATGACGGCATGTGGCAGAGAGTGGAAGAACTGCGCGTAGCCATCGCCAAGGATACGGATACGAGCACGTCTCTGTTCACCCAGATCAAGAAGGCATTTGCTGCCGGTGATTTTGACAAGGCTTCTGACCTCCAGGTAACGCTGAATGCGAAGATGGAAGAATTAGAAGCATTGTACACGGATTACTCCAACAACATCATCTAATCCTTCCGTCAAGGGAGGTTGAGAGGCTGTGCACCGTAAGACGCTGAGTCTTGTGCTGGCTCTCCTGCTTCTTCTGTGCGCGCCCCTTACCGTATCGGCTGCCAAACTGGTAGCTCACTACGGATCCAGGGGGCGCCGCGTGGAAGAGGTCCAGTCCATGCTGCAGGAACTGAAACTGTACCGCGGCGAGATTGATGGGGAGTACGGCAAACAGACCCGACAGGCTGTGAGTTCGTTTCAAAAAAAGAATAGAAAGAAAGTAACTGGCTCCGTAGATTGGCCCCTGTATAACCTGATGAGCAAAAAAAGTGGTCTGGATTTCAGCCGGTACCGCAAGGTATGGGTGATGGAAGCAACAGGCTACAGCCCGCAGGATCCGGGCGTGAATGACATCACGTCGACAGGTAGGGTGCTGAGACGGGGCATTGTTGCCGTGGATCCGTACATCATCCCTATGGGAACAAGGCTCTATATCATGGGATATGGCGAAGGGATCGCTGCCGACGTGGGCAGCGCCATCAAAGGCAACCACATCGACCTTGCATTCATGAAGCGCCGGGAGGCCCTGCAGTGGGGCCGGCGCCGCGTGCATGTCTATATCTTGTAAGGAGCTGAATCATGTTGACTGACAAGGAAATCCGGGAATGGATGTACGAGCGGTTTGAAGAAAATGCTTTTATGAAGCTGGCAGATATCCGTCTGTCGAAAGTGGAATGCGGTTATGTGGAATTTACGATGGACGCGGACCCCAAAAAACACGGGAACCGGTATGGTGCCGTGCACGGCGGGGCCATGTTCACCATGGCGGATACGGCCATGGGAGCTGTCTGCTACAGCATCGGCGCCAAAGTAGTGACGCTTTCAGCATCGGTCAACTTTATCCGCAATACGAAGGAAAGGGAACAGCTTGTTGCAAAAGCCGGACTGATCCATGCAGGACGGTCCACCATTGTCTGCCGGGTGGAGATATTTGACTCCAAAGGGCGCAAAATGGCGGATGTGACAGGGACGATGTTCGTCGTGGGGCATTTTGACGAGATACCTCAAAAGTGGTAAAATATCACTGTTATATATGAAATCTGCATAGTGGCTTTCCCGTATGGCGGGAGTTCATCCGGAGGAAGCACGGCACCGCGTCTTGAGAGGGCGCTTCAGTCCTGTCCGACCAAAAATCCCGAAATCAGGAGGATGTTATGGATTTTGCATTGACTGACGAACAACTTGAATTACAGGCCCTGGTAAAAGATTTTGTCGATAAGGAAATCGTTCCTTATACCGATGAGATGGATAAGGAAAACCAGACCAGACCGGAAATCTTTAAAAAAGCGGCCGATATGGGTCTCTTGAACCTTGTCGTGCCGGAAGAATTCGGCGGACCTGGCCTCGACAGCATTACGGTTGCCATGATCTATGAAGAACTTGGCAAGGGCTGCGCCGGGGTTGCAACTTCCATTGCGGCCAATGCCCTGGCTTCCTATCCGATCCTGATCGCGGGCACGGATGAACAGAAAAAATATCAGTGCGACCTGCTGAACCGCGGCGGTCTCGCTGCTTTTGCGCTGACGGAACCGAACGCGGGTTCCGATGCCGGCGCCGTGGCGACCAAAGCCGTCAAAGATGGGGACCATTATGTACTGAACGGCAATAAGGTCTTCATCACGAACGGCGGCATTGCGGACAGCTATCTGGTGTTTGCCAATACCCGCAAGACCGGCGGCATCCGCGGTCTGACGGCTTTCATCGTCCCGAAGGGCACCCCCGGTTTCCGGGTGGGCCGCAAGGAGGACAAGATGGGGATCCGTCCTTCCAATACGTGTGAACTCATCCTGGAAGACGTGGTCGTTCCTGAAAAGAACCGTGTCGGCCGTGAAGGCGGCGGTTTCCGCATTGCCATGAAGACGCTGGATTCGGCCCGTCCGTTTGTGGCAGCTGTGGCTGTAGGCCTGGCACAGTCCTGCCTTGATATCGCGGCGCATTATGCCCGTGAAAGAAGACAGTTCGGCCAGCCGATCGCCTCTTTCGAAATGATCCAGGCCATGGTGGCCGATATGGCCATGAAGGTCAATGCAGCCCGTCTGATGGTGCAGCAGGCCTGCTGGATGCGTGACAAGGGAATGGAATTCGGCAAGGAAGCTGCCATGAGCAAATGCTTTGCCTCCGATATCGCCATGCAGGTGGCAACGGACGCTGTACAGATCATGGGCGGCTATGGCTATATGAAAGACTATCCCATGGAAAAGAAAATGCGCGATGCCAAGATCCTTCAGATCTATGAAGGCACCAACCAGGTGCAGAGAATGGTCATTGCCAATAAGATCCTCTACTGATACAGAATTTTAGCGACGGAGCTGTGAGAAAATGAGCAATCATTTTTTCACAGCTCTTTCTTTGTTCTGATACGTACAGGGTAGGGCCTCCCTGGCAGTCCGGCTGAAAGGATGGCTTCCCCGGTCTTGGAAGGAAATCCGTATACATCCCGGCACCAATGCCCTCAGCATCACAGCATCAAAACATGTATTTGAATCGCAATCCGCAGACCGCAATCCGCAGGCCGCAGACCGCAATCCGCAGGCCGCAGATCGCTGACCGCGGCCGACGGCTGGCGGCTGAGAGCTGACGGCAGACTGCAGCTCCACAGCCCTTTCTTCCTGCCCCGGACGGGAATGTTTCCGCTTTTTGCGAAGTGTTTTTCCCGGCTCCTTGCCGGATTGATGGGCGAAAATGCCGGGTTTCCACAGTCAGTCCATTCCTTATTGCCCCAATTTTTAAAACGTTTTATAATGAAACAAAAGGCAGGACCCGCTGGGGCGGGATTGAATCTTAGAGGAAGTAGGAATCCATTATGAACAGTGAAAAGCTTTTAGCTGAAGCAAAAGAAGTTGTGAGAGATCTGAATGTGCGGGAACTGATTGCAGAGGCTATCCGCAACCGTGAAGGTACATTTTCTGACAGGGGAGCCCTGTGTGTGACGACGGGAACCCATACCGGCCGTTCTCCGAAAGATAAATTCATCGTTGATTCACCCCTGACTCATGATATCGTGAAC
This sequence comes from uncultured Acidaminococcus sp., assembly GCA_900315205.1. GTDB lineage: Bacteria > Bacillota > Negativicutes > Acidaminococcales > Acidaminococcaceae > Acidaminococcus. The sequence continues at coordinate 30,771 of OMYF01000008.1, read as the reverse complement.
TGGGACAACAACCAGCCCTGCTCGAAAGAGACTTTTGACCGGATCTATGCCAAGTGTGAAGCCTATATCAGGACGCACAGGGTCTATGTCAATAATGTCCTGGCCGGAGCCGATCCGGACAATCAGATCCGTGTGAAATTCATCAATCAGATGGCATGGCAGAGTGTCTTTGTCAGTCAGCTCTTTATCAAGACCGATGAACCGAGCACGGTCCAGGAAAATTTCACCGTCATTTCCCTGCCCGATGTCATGGCTGATCCGGCCGTGGATGGTACGAATTCTGAAACGTTCATCCTGCTCAACTTTGACAAGAACCTGATCCTGATCGGCGGCGGCCGTTATGCGGGGGAACTGAAGAAGTCCATCTTCTCCGTGATGAATTATCTGCTGCCGCAGAAGGGCGTCCTGAGCATGCATTGTTCCTGCAATGAAGGTGCCAAAGGCGACGTAGCCCTTTTCTTCGGCCTGTCCGGCACTGGCAAGACGACCCTTTCCGCCGATCCGGCCCGTTCGCTGATCGGTGATGATGAACACGGGTGGGGCGACAATGGTGTCTTCAACGTGGAAGGCGGCTGCTATGCCAAGTGCATCGACCTGACCGAGGAGAGTCAGCCGGAAATCTACGGAGCCGTCAAATTCGGTGCTGTCATGGAAAATGTCATCATCGATCCCAAAACCGGCGTTCCCGATTTTGCTGACAGCACACTGACGGAAAATACGCGTGTCGCCTATCCGCTGGACTATATCCCCAATGCCAAGATCCCGAGCCGCACGGGCCATCCGAAGAATATCATCCTGCTGACGGCTGATGCGTTCGGCGTGCTGCCTCCGATTTCCAAACTGACCAAGGAACAGGCCATGTATCATTACCTGACCGGGTATACCAGCAAGGTCGCCGGGACGGAACGGGGCATCACGGAACCGCAGGCAACATTTTCCACTGCTTTCGGCGCACCTTTCCTGCCCCTGCAGCCGCTCGTCTACGCAAAACTGCTGGGCGAACGCATTGCCAGACATGATACGAATGTGTACCTTGTCAACACGGGCTGGAGCGGCGGCCCCTATGGCGTGGGGAAACGCATGAAACTGAGCTATACCCGGGCAATGATCCATGCTGCTCTGGATGGCGAACTGGGAGCGGAAGGCTGGAGCACCATGCCGATCTTCGGTCTGAGCGTCCCCAAATCCTGCCCGAATGTACCGGGAAGCGTCCTCAACCCCCGGAATACCTGGAAGGATAAGGAAGCCTATGATGCGACGGCCAGGAAACTGGCAGGTCTCTTCAACGAGAATTTCAAGAAATTCGCCGGGAAGGTCACGGACGATATCGTTTCGGCGGGCCCGGAGATCTGACCTGTCATAAAGATGGAGCGTCGATGCTGAGGGCTGTGAGGCTTCAGCCCGTAAATATCGAAAAAGGGACTTTGCAATAACAGGTCCTTAAAAAACAAAGAAGGACTTTCGGTTCTTACGAATCGGAAGTCCTTTTTTCATGGAAGTCATTCCAGTTTTCAGCAGTCCTGATCTGTACAAATACGATAAGAAGCAGCAGGCAGGAGATGGCAGCTCAATAGAAAATGGATTTCTCCTGAGAAGGGGGAAATATACTCTGTCCCCCGTTTTTTTATGCAGAGTAAAAAGCAGGCTGTGAAGCTGTGGCACTGTGATGCCATGGCGCTGTGACGGCTGGGCGCGGTGCGGCTCTCCTTTGTTTTTATCCGTTCTGTGACTGCGGGCAGCCAGAAATCACTCGCGATGCTTTTGGATTTCCGCCATGGCAGGGACGGCAAGCTGCAGGCACGGGAGGCCTGGATGCAGAAAGATGCAGAGAAAGGCTTCAGTATTCCGCTTCCCACTTGCAGTCCCTGACAAGCTGCTCCGGATCTGCAAACTCCGCCCGGTTCAATCCTTCTTTTCTGGCTTCTGCCGCCACTGCTGCAGCGAGGGTTTCCGAAAAATCCCTCAGCTGGCTGACCGGGGGCAGTACGGCTGCACCGGGCTGACGGGGATCCACGATGCCGCTCAGGGAATGGGCGGCGGCAGAGATCATCCCTTCGCTGAGGAGCTTTGCCCGGCTTGCAATGGTGCCCAGGCCCAGACCCGGGTAGATCAGGGCATTGTTGGCCTGGCCGATGGCGTAGGTCACACCGTTATAGACGACGGGTTCGGACGGGATGCCGGTGGCGACGAGGGCCCGGCCGCCGGTCCAGCGGATCAGGTCTTCCGCTCTGGCTTCAGCCAGTTCGGTGGGGTTGCTCAGCGGGAAGATCATGGGACGGCTGCAGCAGGATGCCATTTCCTTTACGATGCTTTCGGTGAAGGCACCCCCGCAGGTGGAGGTCCCCACCAGGATCGTGGGATGGATTGCTGCCACCGCTTTTTCCAGGGTACTTACGTCGGTGCCGGGAGCAAATTCCGTGCGTTTCCGGGCAAATTCTTTCTGCTCCGGCGTGAGGTCCGGCATGTCATCGAAAAGCAGTCCCTGCCGGTCCACCAGGTAGAATCTGCTGCGGGCTTCGGTCTTGCTCAGACCCTGTTCCTCCATCTCGGTGCAGACCCGCTTTACGATGCCGCAGCCGGCCGTTCCGGCGCCGAAGCACAGGTATTTCTGGTCTTTCAGGCTTTCGCCGGTGATGGAAAGGCCGCCCAGGATCCCGGCGAGGGTGATGATGCCCGTGCCTTCGATGTCATCGTTGAAGACCGGATACTGGTCCTTGTAGCGGTCCAGCAGCTTTGCTGCATGGCCGCGGCCGAAATCTTCGAAATGGAGGTACAGACCGGGGAAGAGGCTTTCTGCAGCCGTGACGAAACGGTCCACAAAAGCAAAGTACGCTTCTCCGTCAACCCGGCTGTGATGCAGACCCAGGTAGAGCGGATCGTCCAGCAGGCTCCGGCGGCTGGTGCCGGCGTCGAGCACGACGGGCAGGACGCTGGCCGGATCGATGCCGGCCGCGGCGGTGTAGACCATCAGTTTGCCCGTGGCGATCCCCACACCGTTGGTCCCCCAGTCGCCGATGCCCAGGATGGCTTCCCCGTCGGTGACCACGAGCAGCTTGATGTCGCGCCCGTCAGCGCCGCCCAGCAGAGCTTTTTCGATTTGATCCGGCCGGTCGATGGACAGGTACACGGCATTCTGCGGTGTCACGAAGAATTCGCTGTAGTTCCGGATGCTGTCCGCGATCCCCGGATCGTAGACGATGGGCATGAATTCCTTCACATGCTGCTCAAAAAGCTGGAAGAACAGGGTCCGGTTCCGGCTGAAGATGTTCATCAGATAGTGGCGTTTGGCAGGTATGCTTTCGCGGGCCCGGACGTTCCTGTAGGCCTGTTCCACCTGTTCCTGGAGGGTCTGGACGTGCGGAGGCAGCAGGCCCGCCAGGCCGTACTGTTCCCGTTCCTCTTCCGTAAAAGCTGTTCCTTTATTTAAAAATGGATCATTCAGAAGCGCATAGCTTTTTTCATTTCCATTCATTCCTTTCTTTTTCCGGATGCTCTTGTTATACTATGTTTATATAACTTTGTGAAATATAAAATTTGCAGTTTGCATAACTTTTATTTATAAAACGAAAGAGGTGGGAGCATGCGTTTGAACCTGATCCCTTATTTTGCCGCGGTCTGCCGCTGGGGCACGTTTTCCAGGGCTGCGGAAGAACTGCATATTTCCCAGCCCGCTGTATCCAAGGCCATCCGGGAACTGGAACAGGACTGCGGCACAGCGCTCTTTGTGCGGCACCACAGCTCCATTTCCCTGACTCCCGCGGGCCGGACCCTGCGGGAAGGCTGCGGGCCCTATCTCAGGGAATGTGAAGCTCTGGAACGGCTGGCCGCTCTGCTTAAGAATGGCCGGCAGAGCCTGCGGATCGGTGTGGTCCCCATGTGCGGCAACACGATCTTTCCGCAGCTGCACCGGAATTTCCTGAAACAGCATCCTGATATCCAGATCAGCACCGTGGAAGATACGGCGAGCGTGCTTTACGGCATGCTCGATGAGCAGGAACTGGATCTGATCCTCTGCGTGACCAATCATCTGCCCCTGCCCCCGTATCACTGCAGTGTCATCAAAAAGAGCCGTCTGCAGCTGTTTACGGCACCGGACGGGCCGCTTTGCGGCATGCGCCGCGTCACATTCAATGACATCAGCGGTCAGCCTCTCGTGATGTTCCCGGATCAGTTCGGCCAGACCCGGTACATCCGGAGTCTCTTTGCCCAGGCTCATGCCGGAATCCGGATCATGCACCAGACAAGCCAGGTCTTCACGATCCTTTCCTATATCCGTTCCGGCGCCGCCGTGGGCTTTTTATCCGAAGAATTTGCCCAGGTGGAAAAGGATCTGACCGCCATCCCGGTCCAGGGGATCCCGGCGGCGAGCATCAATCTGGTCTGGCTGCAGGATGCAAAGCTCCATCCCGCGCTGGCACAGTTTGTCCGCTTCGTAAAGGCCGAGACTGCCCGCGGCGCGTTCCGCCAGCCCGCGGGAGGAGCCTGACACGGCGGCAGGGGAGGCGTTTGCCTGCAGGACTTCTGCTGCGGAGGAAGAACCTTCGTATTCAGTGTATTCCTGTGGTATAATGTTTTCCTAATGGAGGTAACGGATATGTTCTCAATCAACTGTGCAAGTGAAGCAGATACCGTCCGGGTCGGGAAACTCCTTGCCGGCCTGCTGCAGGATGGCGATGTGGTGCTTCTTGACGGGGATCTGGGCACGGGCAAGACGACTCTCGTCATTGCCGCCGCCACGGCTCTGGGAGCCGATCCGAAAGAAGTGACATCGCCGACGTTTTCCCTGATGAATCTGTATCACGGCCGCGGCATCGAAATCAAACATTTCGATCTGTACCGGATCAACTGGCCGGAGGAACTGGAAGACATCGGTTTTTCCGAATATGCGGGCCATGACGGGATCACATTCATCGAATGGGCCGAATTGTTCATGGAATATATGCCTGAGGAATCCCTTGAGATCAGGCTCGAAAGGGACGGGGACGGCCGCCGGCTGACTTTTGTCCCCCACGGCGCGCATTATGAGGAACTTTGCAGAAAGGTGCAGGAAAAGTGCTGACGTTAGGAATCGATACATCGACTAAAGTATGCTCTGTCGCCGTGTGCGATGGGGAGAAGATCCTGGGATCCCTGGATATCAATGTGGGGCTTACGCATTCGGAAGGACTGGTCCCGCAGCTCGATACGCTGCTGAAGCTGGCGCGCGTTTCCCGGAACGATCTGGAACTTGTTGCTGTGAGCCGCGGCCCCGGTTCTTTCACGGGCCTGCGGATCGGGATGGCGACAGCGGAGGCGCTGGCCTACAGCCTTGATATCCCGCTGCGGGCGGTGGATACACTGAAAGCCATCGCCTATAACCTGCCCGTGGCCGGTGTCCTTCTGGCACCGGTCCTGGACGCACAGAAGGGAAACCTGTACCTGGGCCAGTACCAGTGGGATCAGGGGCGTCTGGAAGAAGCGGCCCCGGTGAGCATCGTGCCCGCAAAGACGCTCGTCGCAGAGCTCGAGCAGAAGAGCTGGCCCGTCATCCTCATGGGAGAATGCCGGCGCGTGCCCAAACCGGAAGGGCTCCTCGTCACGCTCGCTCCTGAAAGTGCCCGGATGCCGCGGGGCAGTGCCGTCGCGATCCTGGCGGCCGAGGAATATGAGGAAGGCGAAATCCACGATTATTTCGGAATGGAACCGTATTATATCCGCCGTTCCGAAGCGAAGGAATTATGGGAAAAGAGACAGAAACAGCAGCGGTCCGGCCGCTGACCGAAGCTGACCTGTCCTGGCTCACTGCCCTGGACGGGCGCTGTTTTCCGGAGGCCTGGTCCGAAGCGGCCTGGCGCTCCGAACTGACAAATACGCTGGCCCATTATCTTGCTTTTTTCGAAGCGGATGTGCCGTTTGCTTATGGCGGTTTCTGGCTTGTGGCAGGAGAAGCTCAGATCATGCGGCTCGCCGTGGCACCCGAGCGGCGCGGCAAGGGATGCGGCCTGATGCTTGTCGGAACGCTGATCCACACAGCCCGGAGCCTGGGCGCTGCTGAACTGACGCTTGAAGTGCGGGAGCACAATACAGCGGCCCGGCGGACGTATCTGCGGCAGGGACTGACCGAATGCGGCCGCCGGCCCCATTATTACGAAGACACGGGGGAGGACGCAATCCTTATGCGCCGTTCTCTTTGAGGGGAAAGGAAATCATGGAAAAAGAAATCAATATCCTCGGTATAGAAAGCAGCTGCGATGAGACGGCGGCTTCCGTCGTCAGGAATGGGACGGAGGTCCTCTCGAACGTCGTTTCCACGCAGATTGCCATCCATCGGAAATTTGGCGGCGTCGTACCGGAAATCGCATCGCGCAAGCACATCGCCCACATCATGCCCGTCATCGACAAGGCACTGCAGGATGCGGGTCTGCCGCTCGAACAGATCGACGCCATCGCCGTGACGTACGGACCGGGCCTTGTGGGAGCCCTGCTCGTAGGCCTGAGCGCGGCAAAGGGACTGGCCTTCGGTACGGGCAAGCCCCTCATCGGCGTGAATCACCTGGAGGGCCATGTCTTTGCCAACTTCCTGGCTGACAGGGAGCTGAAACCGCCGTTCCTTGCCCTCGTCGTGTCAGGCGGGCATACCTCCCTGCTCGTCGTGGAGGATTACAGGACTTTCCGTCTGCTGGGGCAGACACGGGATGATGCGGCAGGGGAAGCTTTCGACAAGATCGCCCGTTTCATGGGGCTTCCGTATCCGGGCGGACCGGAAATCGAAAAGCTGGCCCTCAGCGGCAATCCGTCGGCCATCGATTTTCCGCGGCCGCTTTTGCCAGACTGTTATGATTTCAGCTTCAGCGGACTGAAATCAGCCGTCATCAATTATGTCCATACGGAGGAGCAGCGGGGGACGGAGCTGAACCGGGCCGATGTGGCGGCCTCGTTCCAGCAGGCCATCGTCGATGTGCTGGTGAAGAGGTGCCAGGAGGCCCTGAAGGCGACCGGCCTGTCCAGGATCGTCCTCGCCGGCGGTGTTTCGGCCAACCGGCATCTGCAGGAGGCACTCGCAGGGGGAGCCCGTGCAGTCGGGGCGGAACTTGTCCATCCGACGCCGATCCTCTGCACCGACAATGCCGTTATGGTGGCTGTGCGGGGCTATTACCAGTATCTGGACCATGATTTTGCCGGGCTTTGGCTCAATGCGGATCCTAATCTGAAACTGGGAGAAAAATAAATTTTCCGGTGTTTTCCGGATGTGTCGTGAGAAGAAAGAAGAGCCGCCTTCCGATGCTGTGCACCGGAAGGGGCTTTTTTAAGGATACGGCGGGCGGGGCAGCGGCCGGATCCATGCTGCTGTATGGAAGAGGACGCATTGCCGCACCACTGGGAAAGGATGGAGTATGACTCAGAAAAAGAAAATCGGGATGGGACTGCTTGTCCTCGTCCTCATCCTGTTGTGCGCACTGGGCGCGGGCTACCTGCGCTACCGCCGCTCACCGGCCTATGCCCTGACAATGGCGGCAGAGGCTGTGGAAAAGCATGACTGGGGAACGTTCCAGAAATATGTGGATACGCAGCGCGTCCTCGGCCGTTTTTATCAGGATGCGGTCCAGGATACACTGGGCCGGTCGGATTTTACACCGGCGATGCAGCAGGTGGGGCAGCAGATGGCTGCGGCCATGAAACCCCATGTCCTGGACCGTCTGGAGTATCTTGTCCGGAGCTATGTGGAGCAGGGACAGGTAAATCCTGAGACGGTCCCCAAAGAAGAGGGCTCGCTGGTCAATCCGGTCCCTTACCGGATGCTGGGAGGACTTGCCGTCCTCACCGGGAAGGCACGGACCACGGTGGAAGGGAACCGGGCTTCCGTGACGGCTTCCGTCCATGATGACCGGCTCAATAAAGATTTTCCCATCGTCATTGCCATGGAAAAAGATGAGGCCGGGATCTGGCGGGCTGTGGCCTGGGAAAATGCGGCGCAGGTGATGGCAGAGTGGCGGCAGGAAGAAGCCGCGGCCCTGGCAGCGCTGAACGCGCCCATCGAGGAGCGTCTCTCCGCATTGTGGGAGACGGAATCCCTGAGCGGACAGGCTGAACCGGCTGATGCACTGGGACTTACGCAGCAGCTCCGGTTCCGTCTTTCCGGAAAGGTGCGAAGCGGGAAACCTGTCAGGGAAATCGACGGTACCGTGACCTGCCGGACCCCGGACGGCGCCGCTGTGACGGCGGCCTTTTCGCAGCAGGGCGCAGGCCTTGCGGGAGAGACCGTGACCTGGGAAATGGCCCGGGAACTCAGCCCTTTCGTGCAGTCCGATGCAGCTGTGGCCCGGGCCTCTGCCTCCTCCCTCATCTGGGATGTGAAGATCACCCGGGTGGTCTTTACGGACGGGGAGAGCGTGGCCCTCTATACGCAGCTGCCTGAAAAAAAGTGAAGCGGACCGGTATCCCGGCGCGGCAGGGAAAATCCAGCCGTCCATGGCGGCAAAGAGGTATAAAAATGACGCTGTATCTCCATTTCAGCATCCTTTGTCTGGTCAGGAGCCGTTTTTTTGAGTATAATAGCTCTAATCAGGCATCAGCGGCGCTTTCCAGGGCTGGAAAAGTCCCGGTCTGCGGAGCTGTGCTGACGTATCGCGGCCATTTGCTGGCTGAAGCCGTATGTTCCGGGTAAAGGAGTGTGGACAATTGAAGTCTGACCATACAAGCGGCCGGGTCCGGATTGGACAAGACCGGTTCATCGAACATCACCTGAGTTACTTCCTGCCGACGATCGGCATGATCATCGACTGGCTCATCATCCTGCTGTCAGAACATCTGGCTGTGATCATCCGGAACGGGCTGCTGGGACCGGCCCAGCTGCATATCGCCTGGCTGAACCAGTATGTGGCCTTTCCGCTCATTTTCATCGCCTTCCTGCGCCATGCCGGCGTCTATCAGAAACCCATGGGCATCTGGGTGCTGATGGAACGGATTTTCTGGAGCTGCGTCTATGCCATGCTGCTGATCGTGCTGCTTGTCTATGCGACCCATATCGGAAACAGCACGTCGCGGCTCTATCTCGTCCTGCAGGGAGTCTTTGCCTTCTTTTTCCTCTGCTTCGTCAGGATCCTCGGGGCCAGGATCATGAGCTGGGCCGGGGTGGGAAAATATCCCGCTCTGCTCGTCGGAGCCGGCAAGACGGCACAGCTGCTCCTGCGGGGGATCGAATCCGATGCGGGACTCAATTTCCATTTCATCGGCTATGTCGATGATGCGGGAGAGCGGAAAGAGTATGTCGGGAACCTGCCGTACTGCGGTTCCTTCGATAATATTGAAAAAATCATCACCGAAACCGGTGTGAATGATGTTTTCATCGCGGCGCCGGGCCTCAGCCCGGAACAACTGGATTCGCTGATCTACCGGATCCAGCCGCTGGTCCGGAACCTGGCTTTCGTGCCGGACCTCATCGGGCTGCCTGTGAACGGCGTCACCGTCGAGAGCATGTTCAATGAACGGCTCCTCATCATGGGACTGCAGAACAACCTTGCCCGGATATACAACAAGATCGCCAAGTATATCTTCGATATGGTGCTGACCCTGATCGGCGTCATCCTCATCAGCCCCGTGCTGCTGCTCCTGGCCATCCTGATCCGGCTCGATTCACCCGGCCCGATCATCTTTGCCCACAAGCGGATCGGGCAGCACGGCAAAGAATTTCCCTGCTATAAATTCCGGACGATGTGCGTCGATGCCGACGCCAGGCTGAAAGAATATCTGGCTGCCAATCCGGAGGCCCGTGAGGAATGGGAACGTGATTTCAAACTGAAGGATGATCCGCGCGTCACCCGGGTCGGCCGTGTCCTGCGCCGGACAAGCCTCGATGAACTGCCCCAGCTCCTGAACGTGCTGAAAGGGCAGATGAGCCTCGTGGGACCCCGTCCCATCGTGAAGGCGGAAATCCCGCGGTACGGCAGCTATATTGCCGATTTCTACATGGTGCGCCCGGGCATCACGGGTATGTGGCAGGTCAACGGCCGCAGCGACACGACGTATGACGAACGGGTCCAGATGGATTCCTGGTATGTGCGGAACTGGTCGGTCTGGCTGGATCTGTCACTCCTCTGGAAAACGGTCAGCGTCGTACTGAACCATAAGGGTGCATATTGAAAATGACCGTAAGCTGTGAGATCATGAGCAATCATTATTTCACAGCTTTTTTTGTCGGAGCGCACGGCCGCACCCGGCAGCAGGAGCGGAAAAGAGCGGGGGCCGTGATTTTTTCGCACCCGGTTTCGTGTTATACTTGAAGCATATCGCGGATATCCCCGGACTTCAGGGAAGGGGATATATCAGAAGAACAAGAGGGTATCTTATGAGAACAAAGAAAGAGCTTGTCATCGCTGTAGCGGGAACGGGCTACGTGGGCCTGTCCGTCGCCATCATCCTGGCACAGCACCACCGGGTCTGTGCCGTGGACATCAATGCGGATAAAATCAGCAAGATCAGGGCCGGGAAGTCACCAATCGTCGATCCGGAAATCGAGGACTATCTGGCCCATAAACCGCTGCAGCTCACCGCTACGGTGGATGGAGCTGCAGCCTATGCAAATGCGGATATCGTCGTGGCTGCAGTGCCCACTGATTATGATCCGGAACGGAATTTTTTCGATACTTCGGCGGTGGAAGCGGTCGTCCGGCTCGTGCGGGAGCAGAATCCGGAAGCCCTCATCGTCATCAAGTCGACCGTGCCCGTCGGGTATACAGCGGAGCTGCGGGCCCGGACAGGGTACGGCCGGATCCTTTTCAGCCCCGAGTTCTTGCGGGAAGGGAAGGCACTGTATGACAATCTGTATCCCAGCCGCATCGTCGTGGGGACGGATCTGAAGGATCCGGCCCTGAAGGCGGATGCCGAACTTTTTGCCGGTCTCCTGCAGGAAGGCGCCCTGAAGCAGGATGTGCCCGTGCGGATCATGGGCACGACCGAGGCCGAAGCGGTCAAACTCTTTGCCAATACGTACCTTGCCCTGCGGGTGGCGTATTTCAATGAACTCGATACGTATGCGGAGCTGAAAGGTCTGGATACGAAGTCGATCATCGACGGGGTCTGCCTGGATCCGCGCATCGGCACGCATTACAACAACCCTTCCTTTGGGTATGGCGGCTACTGTCTGCCCAAGGATACAAAACAGCTCCTGGCCAATTATTCCGATGTGCCGGAGAACCTGATCGAGGCCATCGTGCGGTCCAATACGACGCGGAAAGACCACATCGCCAGCCAGGTCCTGCGCAGGGCCGGATACGATCCCATGAAGGACTGCCGGGACAGCATCGTCGGTGTCTTCCGCCTGACCATGAAGGCGCACAGCGACAATTTCCGTCAGAGCTCCATCCAGGGCATCATGAAACGGATCAAGGCCAAAGGTGTGACGGTCATCATCTACGAACCGACCCTGCCCGACGGCAGCCGGTTCTACAACAGTCTCGTCGTCAATGATCTGGAGCGCTTCAAGGCGGAGAGCAAAGTAATCCTGGCCAACCGCTTCAATCCTGTGCTCGATGATGTGCGGGACAAAGTCTATACACGGGATCTGTTCCAGCGGGACTGAACGCAGGGAAACAGGGATAAGGAGGCACAGCATGGTCGAAAATTTTGAATTCCACGCACCTACCCGGGTCGTATTCGGGCACGGGACAGAAGAGCGGACGGGTGAACTCATCCGCAGCCTCGGCAAGCATAAGGTACTGCTTGTCTATGGGGGAGGCAGCGCCGAAAGGAGCGGGCTCCTTGCCAAAATCGGGGCTTCCCTTGCTGCTGCAGGGATCGCCTGGACAGAGCTGGGCGGGGTAACGCCGAACCCGCGGCTTTCCTTTGTCTACAGGGGAATCGAAAAAGGCCGCGAAGAAGGCGCAGAACTCATCCTGGCAGTGGGCGGAGGCAGTGTCATCGACGCCTCCAAGGCCATTGGCTACGGCCTTGCCAACCCGGGCGATGTCTGGGATTTCTATGATTTCAAGCGCCAGGCGGCAGCCTGCCTGCCCGTGGGCGTCGTCCTCACGCTGGCTGCCACCGGCAGTGAGATGAGCGATTCTTCGGTCATCACCAATGACCGGACCCTGGAAAAACGCAGCTACAACAATGATCTGGGGCGGCCTGCCTTTGCCGTCATGGACCCGGAACTGACGCTCCATCTCCCGCCTTTCCAGACGGCCTGCGGGTGCTGTGATATCATCATGCACACGCTGGAACGCTATTTTACGAACGGCGGCCAGATGGAACTGACGGACGCGATCGCTGAGGGGCTGCTGCGGACGGTCATCAAAGAAAGCCGGATCCTCAAGGTCCATCCGGAGGATTATGATGCCAGGGCAGAAATCATGTGGGCGGGCAGCCTGTCCCACAATGATCTGACGGGCTGCGGACACACCAACCGGGATTTTGCGACGCACCGTCTCGAACATGAGGTGAGCGGCCTGTTCGATGTCGCTCACGGAGCGGGCCTGACCGCACTGTGGGGGAGCTGGGCACGCTATGTGTACAGGGACTGCCTGCCCCGTTTTGTCCGTTTTGCCACGCACGTGATGGATGTACCTGCTGAAGGCCCGGATGAAACGGTCGCTTTGAAGGGAATCGAGGCCCTGGAAGCTTTCTTCAGATCCATGGATATGCCGCTGAGTTTCAGGGAACTCGGGATCCGGCCGACGGAGGAGCAGCTCCGTGACCTGGCCCGCCGCTGCAGCCATACGGCGCACGGCCGTCTGGGTTCTGCCAGGGTGCTCCGGGAGGAGGACATGTACCGGATCTACAAGGCCGCCGCGGAACGCTGACAGCAGCAGATGGAAAGGCCGGACCGGCGGCGGGACAGCGCGTCCAGGCCCTGTCTTTTGCCGGTACGGACCGGCCGGGCGCGTTTCCGGCCGTCCTCTGTGCGGTATTCCCACAACTGACAGTACAGAATCCATAATCTTTATTTTACTTTTAGCCTATGTTGTAATTATTTTATCTATTGAACGATAAATATGATAAAATATCATAACAGATCAATTCCCTGAGAGAAGGGAAATCCGGCAGTGTGACGAATTTATTTAAATGAGAAGAGCCGAATCGGGGAGATTCCTGCCCTTGTTCGGGTACCCTGCAGCAAAAACAGCTTTAGCAGTTATCTTTGTGAGCGTCGCAGCATCAGAATGGACGCATCATATGGAATAGATTTCATGATACAGAGCAGGAGGCGATTTTCTTGAGAAAGATTGAGTGTCTTGCCATGATCCTGGCAGGAGGGAAGGGCAGCCGTCTCGGCGTGCTGACAAAGAATGTCGCGAAACCGGCAGTGTTGTTCGGAGCCAAATACCGCATCATTGACTTCACGCTCAGCAACTGTCGGAATTCGGGGATCGATACGGTGGGCATCCTGACGCAGTATCAGCCCCTGGAGCTGAATTGGTACATCGGCAATGGCAGCAGTTGGGACCTGGACAGCGACAACGGCGGCACATTCGTGCTTCCGCCCTACATGAACGACAAGGATTCGTCCAACTGGTATCAGGGTACGGCGGATGCCATCTATCAGAACCTGAATTTCCTTGACATGATCGACCCCAAGTACGTGCTCATCCTGTCGGGCGACCATATTTACACCATGGACTACGGCACCATGCTCGCTTTCCACAAAAAGCACCGGGCCAAAGTGACGGTCAGCACGCTGCGGGTACCTCTGGCAGAGGCATCCCGGTTCGGCATCATGAATACGGATGAGAGCATGCGCATCAGGGAATTCGAGGAAAAGCCGGTCCATCCAAAGAGCGAACTGGCTTCGATGGGCATCTATATCTTCGACAAGGATGTGCTGAAGAAATACCTGCTTGAAGATGCAGCCCGTTCCGATTCGGATCATGACTTCGGCAAGAATATCATCCCGCGCCTGCTGCAGGATGATGTGCCGGTCTACGCCTATCCTTTCGAAGGCTACTGGAAGGATGTGGGGACCTTTGAAAGCCTGTGGCAGGCCAATATGGACCTCCTGGCGGACAATCCGCCCATCAGCCTGAACGACCCCAAGTGGCGGATCTATTCGGGAAGCCAGTCCCTGCCGCCCCACTATGTAGGCCCCAGGGCTTCGGTGGTGAGTTCCCTGGCAGGCGAAGGCTCGGTCATCCTCGGCAAGGTGTACCATTCCGTCGTGTTCTACAACGTGACGATCGAGGAAGGGACGGAGATCATAGATTCCGTCCTCATGCCGGGTACGGTCGTCAAGAAGGGCGCGGTCGTCGACCATGCGATCCTGGGCGAACGGTGCCGCGTGGAGCCGGGCTGTGAGATCCACGGCAAAGCCGGTGCCATCAAGGTCTATGGCAATGATGCCATCATTCCGGGACCGGATTTCAAGAGCAGCCCGGAATCCCTGCTCAAAGGAGCCAAGGCTGTCAAAGAGAAGGGGGCGGTCGTCAATGGATAATAAAATCATCGGGCTGATCAACCTGCAGGGGCCCAATTATATGGAAAGCCTCTCCCATACCCGTCCCATGGCATCGGAACCTTTTGCGGGGAAGTTCCGGCTCATCGATTTTGCCCTGTCCTCGATGGTGAATGCCGGTGTGGATACAGTGGGACTGCTGCTGCCGTTCCACAGCCGGTCCGTCCTGGATCATGTCCGTTCCGGCAAGGAATGGAATCTGGCCAGGAAACAGCACGGCCTGTTCTATCTGCCCATCGATGAGGAAGGCGAAATCACCCATCCTCAGGTAGGGGATATCCGCACATATTATAAAAATCTCCGCTTTGTAGAGCGGGAGCTCAATCATTACCTGCTGCTCTCCAGCTGCGATGTGGTCCACAATATCGATTACAATGATGTCCTCCATTATCACCGCGGCCACAATGCCGACGTGACACTGGTCTACAAGACGCTGGAAGAGGACAGTGCCGGCGAGGGGTATGTGGTGAATGTCAACAGCAGCGGCCACGTGACGAAGCTGACGAAAGTGAAGGAAGCCAAAAAAGGCGACAAGCTCTATCTGAACAGTGTCCTGATGGACGGCAATCTCTTTGTGGCCATGGTGCGCCGCGCTTTTGTACAGGATCCGAACCAATTCCTCAATGATGTGCTGGCACGCAATGTGGGCCATCCGCGGATTTACGCCTATGAATATAAAGGGTACGCCAGAAGGATCAATTCGCTGCAGAGCTATTACAAGGCCAATATGGATATGCTGGAACTGCCCAAGTGGCAGGCTCTCTACCGGCAGGACCGCAAGATCTATACGAAAGTCAAGGATGAGGCACCGGCAAAATACAAAGCCGATGCCCGGGTGACGAATTCCCTGATCGGTGACGGCTGCATCATCGAAGGGACGGTGGAAAACTCCATCCTGTTCCGCCGTGTACGGGTGGGCAGGAACGCCGTCGTCCGCAACTCCATCATCATGCAGAACTCTGTGATCGGTGAGGAGGCACGGGTGGACGGGGTCGTCTGTGACAAGAACCAGGAGATCCAGCCTGAGGCCTGTCTGACAGGCAGCAAAGATGCACCGCTGTGCATCGTCAAGTACGAAGTTGTGTAAACCAGAGGGAGGGCTGCCGGGGGCAGTCCTCCTTGCGTACCCCTTGTTTTCGACGGACGGCCTGCTTTGCTGAAGCTGCCGCGGCAGCGGCAGGGGGCTGTTTCCGGATCAGACCTGAATACAGGTCCCGCAAAGGGACGGAAAGAGGTTCATTACGAAAAAGTGGAAGAGTAAGAAAGAATTCAAGACATTGTTCATCCATAAAGCCCAGATCCTTTTCGACAAGGAACCCAAGGAACTGGAGACCCGGGAAGTCTATCTCGTCCTGGCCAACATGGTCAAGGATCTGATGTTCGACGACTGGATGGCTACGGAACGCAAGTACGAGGCGGAAGAGGTCCGGCAGGTCTATTATTTCAGCATCGAGTTCCTGCTGGGGCGCCTCCTGGATGCCAACCTTCTGAACTGCGGGATGGAGAAACTGGCCCGGAACGCCCTGAAGGACATGGGATTCGACCTCGATGAGATCATGCCCATGGAAACGGATCCGGGCCTGGGCAATGGCGGCCTGGGCCGTCTTGCCGCCTGCTTCATCGATTCTATGGCAGCCCTGCAGCTGCCGGGACACGGGTGCAGCATCCGCTATCAGTACGGCCTTTTTGATCAGCGCATCATTGACGGGCAGCAGGTGGAACTGCCGGATGCCTGGCTGCGCAACGGGTTCCCCTGGGAGACCAAACGTGCCGATAAGGCCGTCTATGTCCGGTTCGGGGGCAATGCTTACATGCGTCCGGGCCGGCGGGGCAACCTGGAATGTATCTATGAAAAATTCGATTCTGTCCGGGCCGTCCCGTATGATGTGCCCGTGCCGGGGTACCATAACCGGACCGTCAATACCCTGCGGCTGTGGAAGGCCGAGTATACGACGGAAGGGATCTACAGCCAGCTGCGCTATGGAGATTACCGGCGGGCCCTGCATTACAAGGACCTGACCCAGCAGATTTCCCGCTTCCTGTATCCGGATGACTCCACGACAGAAGGACGCCGGCTCCGCCTGGTGCAGGAATATTTCCTGGTTTCCGCGGGCGTGCAGAGCATCATGCGGCATTACAAGGACCATCACGGCGATCCGGCCCAGTTCGATAAATATATTGCTCTCCATATCAACGATACCCATCCGGCTCTGGTGATCCCGGAACTGATGCGGATCCTGATGGATGAGGAAGGCCTTTCCTGGGAGGATGCCTGGCGCATCACTCAGAATTCCGTGGCCTATACGAACCATACGGTCATGCCGGAGGCGCTGGAACAGTGGCCGATCACCATGTTCAAACCGCTTTTGCCGCGGATCTACCTGATCATCGATGAACTGAACCGGCGTTTCCTGGAGGCGTACCGCAAGCGCTTCCCGGGACGCGAAGACAAGGCTCAGTCCGTAGCCATCCTGTGGGGCGGGCAGGTCCGTATGGCGAACCTGGCCGTGATCGGCAGCCACAGCGTCAACGGTGTGGCCCAGCTCCATACGAAGATCCTGAAGGAAAATACGCTGAAACAGTTCTATGAAATCTATCCGGAACGGTTCAATAACAAGACAAACGGCGTTACCCACAGACGCTGGCTCGTGGAATCGAACCCGCCTCTGGCGAACCTGATCACGGAAACCATCGGGTCCGGCTGGATCCAGAAGCCTTCCCGGCTGGAAGAACTGATGGATTTCCGGGATGATCCGGTTTTCCTGGAAAAACTGGGCCTGGTCAAACAGGACCGGAAGAATGCTCTGACCGAGTGGCTCTACCGGACGAAGGATATCAAGGTGGATCCTCTGTCCGTATTCGATATCCAGATCAAGCGGTTCCATATGTACAAGCGCCAGCTGCTCAATATCCTCCATGTCTACTATCTGTACCGGCACCTGCTGGAGGATCCGGATTTCATTACACTGCCGCAGACCTTCATCTTCGGCGGGAAGGCGGCTGCCTCCTACGGGGAAGCCAAGATCGTGATCCGGCTGATCCACACGGTGGCACGCCTGATCGAAAGAGAACCGAAGGTCCGGGAAAAACTGAAGGTCCTGTTCCTGGAAAACTATAATGTTTCGCTGGGACAGCGCCTGTTCCCCGCGGCTGATGTGAGCGAGCAGATTTCGACGGCCAGCAAGGAAGCTTCCGGTACGGGCAACATGAAGTTCATGATGAACGGGGCCATCACCCTGGGAACCATGGACGGCGCCAACGTGGAGATCCACCGCCGTGTGGGCGACGAGAACTGTGTGATCTTCGGCCTGCGCGCCGAGGAAGTCGAGAAGTACTACCGCGAGGGAGGCTATTCCTCCTGGGATCTGTACCGGAAGGATCCGGATATCCGGATGATCATGGACGTCTTCAAGGAAGTTTCCATGTATGCCCAGCTCTATGAAGCCCTGCTTGGCAGGAACGATGAATTTTTCGTACTGAAGGATTTCAAATCTTACTGCGCTGCCCATGAAGAGATCCTGCGCCGCTATGAAGACCGTATCGGCTGGCTGAGATCGAGTACCGTCAATATCGCCCAGTCCGGGTATTTCTCCAGTGACCGTACGGTATCTGAATATGCAAAGGAAATCTGGAATCTGAAACCCGTGAGTGTATAAGGGGGAGGAACACTGTCATGCACCTGAATGCCATTGATGCCTACAGCATGTATCTGTTCCATAATGGGACAAATTATAACAGCTATCGTCTTTTCGGAGCCCACAAGGCTGTGCGGCGGAAAGAATCCTGCGTGCGTTTTGCTGTCTGGGCTCCCCATGCCCAGGCTGTCAGTGTCGTGGGGGATTTCAACGGCTGGGATGACAGCCGGAACCCGATGGAACGGGCGGATGAAAACGGCATATGGAAGACATTCATTCCCGGGATCCGGGAAGGCGCCGTCTATAAATATGCCATCAGGACCGCTGCGGGCGATACGATCCTGAAGGCCGACCCCTATGCCTTCCAGGCGGAGGTCCGCCCCAATACGGCTTCCGTGGTGGCGTCCCTGAATTACAGATGGCATGACGCCCGCTGGCTGAAAGCACGCGCTGCCGGAAGCTCCTATACAGGTCCGATGAATATCTATGAAGTCCATGCCGGATCCTGGCGCCAGCACGAGGATGGTTCTTTCCTGACCTACCGGGAACTGGCGGATGCACTGATCCCGTATCTGGAAGAAATGCATTATACCCATGTCGAATTCATGCCGCTGTGCGAATATCCCTACGACGGATCCTGGGGCTATCAGGCGACGGGGTATTTCGCCGCGACGAGCCGGTACGGTGCGCCGGAAGATCTGATGTACCTGATCGACCAGTGCCATCAGCACGGCATCGGGGTCCTTCTCGACTGGGTGCCGGGCCATTTCTGCCGGGATGCCCATGGCCTGCGCTATTTTGACGGTGAGCCCCTCTACGAGTCGGGCAATCCCATGCTGGCGGAGAACAAGGACTGGGATACCATGAATTTCGACTATGGCCGGTCCGAGGTCCGCAGCTTCCTCATTTCCAGTGCGCTCTTCTGGCTGAAGGAATTCCATCTGGACGGCCTGCGCATCGATGCAGTGGCCAATATGCTCTACCTCGATTATGGCCGCAGAGACGGGGAATGGCAGCCCAACCGGAACGGCGGGCATGAAAATCTGGAAGCGGTGGCTTTCCTGCAGCAGCTCAACACGGCGGTCTTTGCGGAGGTCCCCCAGGCCCTGATGGTGGCCGAGGAATCGACATCCTGGCCCCTGGTCTCCCGTCCCGTCCATGAAGGCGGGCTGGGTTTCAACTACAAGTGGAACATGGGCTGGATGAACGACATGCTCAAATATATGGCGCTCGATCCGGTGTACCGGAAGGGCTGTCAGGATCTCATCACGTTCTCCCTGTATTACGCATTTTCGGAGAACTTTATCCTGCCGCTGTCCCATGATGAAGTGGTGCATGGCAAGAAATCCCTGCTCGACAAGATGTCCGGTGACTACTGGAAGAAATTTGCCGGCCTGCGTGCTTTCTACGGATACTGGATGAGCCATCCGGGCAAGAAGCTGCTCTTCATGGGCGGCGAGTTCGGACAGTTCATCGAATGGAAGTATGATGCAGGGCTTGACTGGCTCCTGCTCAAGTATCCCATGCATGCAAAGCTGCAGCAGTATGTCCGTCAGCTGAACCAGTACTATCTGGATCATCCTGAATTCTGGCAGGTCGATTACGACTGGAAGGGCTTTGAATGGATCAGCTGTGATGACTGTGAAAACAGTGTCATCGCTTTTATCCGCCATGCCCGGGAGTCGGATGAACGGACCATCGTGGTCTGCAATTTCACACCGGTAGTGCGCTATAACTACCGTATCGGCATCGACAGGCCCGGTACCTACAGGGAAGTCTGGAACAGTGATGACGAGGCCTTCGGCGGCAGCGGCGTCGCTTCGGGTACCCGGCAGGACGGAAAAGTCCTCATTGCGAGTGAGCCCGTGCCCATGCACGGACGGGAACAGTCCCTGGTCCTCACACTGCCGCCGCTGGCCGTGATCTATCTCAAACAGGAAGAGCCGGACAAAGGAGCCGGAACAGCTGACGGAGCCGGCAAAGCCGGGGAAGTCCCGGCGGCTCCCTCCCGGCAGAAGGCGGCAGCTGCCCGCAGGAGCGGGACAGGAAGAAAGGCAGCGCCGAAAAAGGCTGCCCCAAAACAGAAAAGAGCGGCTGAAACAAAAGCTGCTCTGAAGGCGGATCAACAAGATGGAGGAAAGTGAGGTTGAGTGTCATGAAAGTGTTGTTTGCTGCTTCTGAAGCCGCGCCCTTCATCAAGACGGGAGGGCTCGCTGACGTGATGGGTGCCCTGCCGGCACAGCTGCGCAGGCAGGGCGTGGAGACCGCTCTGGTCATCCCCAAATATGAAGCGATTCCTGAATCGTACAAGGACAGGATGGAAACTGTCTATACGGGGAAAATGGATCTGGCCTGGCGGAAACAGTACCTGGGTGTTGAAAAGCTCGTCCTTGACGGTGTGCCCGTGTATTTCATCGATAACGAATATTATTTCAAGCGCTCCGGCCTTTACGGCTACTACGACGACGCTGAACGGTTCGCGTATTTCAGCAAGGCCGTCCTTGCCATGCTGCCCCATATCGATTTCAAGCCCGATATCATCCACAGCAATGACTGGCACACCGGTCTTACAGGGGTTTACCTGAAGGAAATTTACCAGAAGGATCCGTTCTACGCTGGCATGAAGAGCGTCTTTACGATCCATAACATGAAGTATCAGGGGATTTTCGGACGGGAGATCGTGGAGGATGTCCTGGGACTGTCGGGTGAACTCTTTGACAAGGGCAGTATCGAAAACGGCGGCTGCGTGAATTTCCTGAAGGCCGGCATGAACTACGCCGACTACATCACGACCGTGAGCCCGACCTATGCGGGTGAGATCCGGTATCCCTATTTTGGCGAGGGACTGGACGGCTTTGTCCGCCTCTGTTCCGGCAAACTGACGGGTATCGTCAATGGTATGGATGAAAATGTCTACAATCCGGAAACGGATCCGTACATCCCGTATCCGTACAATGTCTCCAATGTGCTGCTGCGGAAACCGCTCAACAAGGAAGCCCTGCAGAAAGAACTGGGCCTGCCTCAGAACCGGCGGACGCCGATGTTTGCCATGATTTCCCGGCTGGTCGAAGCCAAGGGCCTCGATCTGGTGACGTTCATCATGGATGAGCTGATGCAGGAAGATATCCAGTTCGTCGTCGTCGGGACGGGCGACCAGAAGTATGAACAGGCGCTCCTGGCTCTTGACAGCCGGTATCCGGACAAAGTTTCGGTCAATATCCGTTTCAGTGAGGAGCTGGCTCACAAGGTCTATGCGGCTGCCGATATGTTCCTCATGCCGTCGCGCTATGAAGCCTGCGGACTGAGCCAGATGATCGCCATGAAGTACGGCGCTGTGCCCGTGGTCCGCGAAATCGGCGGCCTGAAAGATACGGTGCAGAATTATGATAAATTCACCGGAAAGGGCAATGGCCTTACTTTTGCCAATTTCAATGCCCATGAGCTGCTCTTTACGGCAAAACGTGGCCTGGGCTATTATGAAGAAGAAAAAATCTGGGAGAATCTCCTCCGGAATACGATGACAAGCGACAACAGCTGGAATAAATCGGCCGGCCTGTACAAGGAACTCTATGCAAAACTCCTGGCCCCGGCCGGAGCAGAGCAGACGGATGACGGCAAAGCAGCCAAAGCCGCAGCTCCGGCTGAACCGGCAGAAAAAAAGGCTGCCCCTGCCGCCGCGGCAAAAAAAGCGGCTGCCGGAAAACCGGCTGCGGCAAAGAAAACGTCGACACGCACGGCACGCAAGACGGCATCCCGCAGGAAAACAGCGGCAACAGCCAAGGCCGCTGTGAAGAGTGCAGCGAAGACGAAAAAACGCCAGGCATCTGCGGCCGGAAGCGGAAATACAGAAACGCCGGAAGCGTGATGGCAGCATTGAGGGTCCGCCGGACAGGGAGCATCGCTTCCTGGAGGCGGGGCGTCTGCCATGGAATGGTTTTGAAGAAAACAGAGGAATCTTTATCGTGAAGACATTGATGTTCCATGATTCACGCAATACAGCTTACCGTTTCCCCTTCGGGGCCGTGCCTTCCGGCACGGAAGTCAGCCTGCACCTGGACGTGCAGGGTGACGGGACGGAAGCTGTTTTTTTGCGTCTTTGGATCGACAACGCTGAAAAACGTCTGCCCATGGCCTGTGAGGAGCCGCAGGTTCCCGGCCGGGGAAGTTCCTGGAGCGCCGGGACCGCCGGCGTGCTGCCGCAGAAGGCCGTAAAGAAGCGCCGCTATGGAGTCACTTTTACGGTGCCGGAAAAAGGCTGCCTCGTATGGTACTATTTCATCGTCCGGACGGGCAGCGGAACTGTTTATTACGGGAACAATCCGCAGCAGCGCGGCGGCTGCGGGAATGCCGCGGGGAAAGAACCGCCTTCTTTCCAGATCACGGTGTATGATGCCGGGTCGGCGACGCCGGACTGGCTGAAGCACACCATTTTCTACCAGATCTTTCCGGACCGGTTCAACCGGGGTCCGGTACCGGCTGAGCGGTTCCTGGGCAAAAAGGGTGCCGTCCTGCACAGCAGCTGGGAAGATGCGCCCGCATACGTACGGGATGCCAAAGGGGACGTGCTGTATTATGATTTCTTTGGCGGCACGCTGGAGGGAATCCTGGAAAAGCTGGATGACCTTGCCGCGTTCGGAGTCAATTGCCTGTATCTGAATCCCATATTCAAGGCCCGCAGCAATCACCGCTATGACACGGGGGATTACAAGGCCATCGATCCTTTCCTGGGGGATGAGACTGTCTTCCGGCAGCTCTGCCGGGAGGCACGGAAACGCCATATGCGTATCATCCTGGACGGTGTGTTCAGCCATACCGGCGCGGACAGCCGCTATTTCAACCAGAAAGGATCTTATGCCGGCGTGGGCGCGGCCCAGTCGAAAGCTTCCCCCTGGTATCCCTGGTACCGTTTCCGCAGTTATCCGGACGACTACCGGTGCTGGTGGGGGGACAGGACCCTGCCGGAAGTGGAGGAATCGGAACCGTCATATCTGGATTTCATCATCCGCGGCAGGGACAGTGTACTCAAAAAGTGGCTGCGCGACGGCATCAGCGGCTGGCGCCTCGATGTGGTCGATGAACTGCCGGATGTTTTCCTGGAACCCTTTTACAGGGAGCTCAAGGCCTGCAGTCCCGATGCGGCCCTGATCGGCGAAGTCTGGGAGGATGCGTCGCGCAAGGTAAGCTACGGCGTGCAGCGCCAGTATCTATCGGGCGGCAAACTGGACAGCGTCATGAACTATGTCCTCCGCAGCCTGATGCTGGCCTTCGCGTTGGGAAATGCCAGCGCGGAGGATACGGATGCGCAGTACCTGCAGCAGATGGAGAACTATCCCCGGGAGAATCTGTATGCCATGATGAACCTTCTGGGCAGCCACGATGTGGAACGGCTCCTGACCGTCCTCGGCAGCAGGTATCCGGAAAAAACGGCACTGCGGATGGACGGCCTGCTGCGGGCCTGGCAGATGACCCTGCCGGGCGCGCCGGCCATTTACTACGGTGACGAGGCCGGCCTGACGGGCGGCAAGGATCCGGAAAACCGCAAACCCTATCCGTGGGGGCACGAAAACGAGGCCCTCCTTGCCTGCTGCCGCAGCCTGAACGCGCTCCGGAACGGCCATACGGCACTGCGGACCGGACGGTTTGCCACAGTCTTCGCCCGGGGGGATCTTTATATATTTGCCCGCTTCATCGAAGGCCGGCGCGATCAGTTTGGCAAACCGGCTGAGGACGGAGTGTTCTTTACCGCCCTGAACCGCAGCCGTGCAGCAAAGACTGTGACTGTCGATACGCAGGGCCTTGCCTATGGCGAACTGGAACTCCTGTGGTCCACGGAACGCTTTTTCGAACCGGAAGACGGCGGCAGGGATGAGTCCTCCGGGTCCTGGCCCGCACCCGTGCAGAACGGATGCTTCACGCTGACCCTGCCTCCCTGCAGCGCTGTCATCTGCCGCTGCCGGGAGCCGGGGCACGGCCTGCCCGAACCCGGACC
This sequence comes from uncultured Acidaminococcus sp., assembly GCA_900315205.1. Lineage (GTDB taxonomy): Bacteria > Bacillota > Negativicutes > Acidaminococcales > Acidaminococcaceae > Acidaminococcus. The sequence goes on along the minus strand of OMYF01000008.1, from coordinate 6,725 downwards.
GGGACGGGCGGGGGTCCTGCTCCATCCGACCTCCCTGCCCGGCGCCGGAAGCGGGGAAATGGCAGCCTCCATCAGATCGTTCCTGGATTTCCTTTCCGAGGCCGGTCAGGACATATGGCAGATCCTGCCCCTCAATCCGCCCGGTCTGGGAGATTCTCCCTATCTTTCCCTTTCGGCTTTTGCCGGCGATGCGGCGCTTTTTGGTGCTGCTCCGGAGGCGGAGAAGGGACAGGAGGAAACGGAGGCTTTTGCGGAATTCTGCAGGAGCCACGCGTACTGGCTCGATGATTATGCACTCTTCATGGCCCTGCGCGGTGCCTTTGACGGAAAACCCTGGCAGGCCTGGCCGGAACCTTACCGGAACCGGGAAAAAGAAGCCCTGGACCGGGCCGCAAAACACTTTGCGGGAGAAATCCTTGCCCGGAAGCGGGAACAGTACCATTTTTACCGGAACTGGCAGGCCGTCAAATCCTATGCCCATCAAAAAGGCATCCGGATCTTCGGTGATATGCCCATCTTCGTTGCGGCCGACAGTGCCGATGTCTGGGCCCACCGCGGGTATTTCCAGCTCGACGGGGAGGGAAATCCCACGGCTGTGGCCGGTGTACCGCCGGACTACTTCAGTGAGACGGGGCAGGTCTGGGGCAATCCGCTCTACCGCTGGGAGGAGATGGAAAAGGACGGCTGGCGCTGGTGGCAGGAGCGGTTCCGCGTACTTGCCGAACAGGCCGACATCGTCCGGATCGATCATTTCCGCGGATTTGCAGCCGCATGGGCCGTCGATGCCGTGACACGCGATGCCCGCAGGGGTCACTGGACACCGGGACCGGGTGCGGATCTGTTCCGGGCCGTGCTGAAGGCACTGCCGGGACTGCAGCTCGTTGCAGAAGATCTGGGGATCATCACGCCCGATGTCTGCCGCCTGCGGGATGGACTGGGCCTGCCGGGCATGAAGGTCCTGCAGTTCCACTGCCATACCCGGACTGACGGCGAGACCAGCTTCGATACAGAACCCGGCTGCGTCGCCTATACGGGGACCCATGACAACAATACGCTCCGGGGCTGGTTTACAGAGGAGCTCGATGCAGCAGGAAGAGCCCGCATCCTGCGGATGGTGCATGACTGGTGTCCGGAAGCTGCGCAGGAGGCAGACGGCCTGCGCTGGCAGCTGCTGGCCTATCTGTACGGGCGGCGTGCCCGGACTGTGATCGTCCCGCTGCAGGACCTGCTCTGGCTGCCTTCGTCATGCCGCATGAATACGCCCGGCACAGCCACGGGCAACTGGCACTGGCAGTGCCCGCGCGGAGTGCTGACTCCAGCGCTCGCTGCCCGGGTGGCGGCACTTGTCCGCAGATACCGGAAGGGATAATAAGGGACAGTTTTTGCATATTATGGAAGGAGTTCATACGGATGGGTTGTACTACACTGCTCGTTGGAAAAAAGGCTTCCTTTGACGGTTCGACCATGATGGCGAGGAATGAAGATGCACCGGCAGGATCCTTTACAGCAAAAAAATGGATCGTCGTGGATCCGGAAAATCAGCCGAAACACTATCAGGCGGTCCTCTCCGGGTTCTCGATCGACCTGCCGGAGAAGCCCCTGCGCTACACGGCCATGCCCAATGCCCTGCCCGATCAGGGATTCTGGGGAGAGGCCGGCGTCAACGAGGCGAATGTCGCCATGACTGAGACGGAAACCATCACGTCCAACGCCCGGGTCCTGGGAGCGGACCCGCTTGTGCCGGACGGCATCGGCGAAGAGGACATGCTGCTTTTGGTGCTTCCCTATATCCGCAGTGCCCGCGAAGGTGTGGAGCGCCTGGGAAGCCTGCTGGAAAAATACGGGACGTATGAGAAAAACGGAGTGGGCTTCCAGGATGTGGATGAGATCTGGTGGCTCGAGACCATCGGCGGACATCACTGGATCGCCCGCCGGGTCCCCGATGACGGGTATGTGGTCATGCCCAATCAGCAGGGAATCGATTCTTTTGACCTGGAAGACGCCCTGGGCCGGCAGGAATCCCATATGTGCTCCTCCGATCTTGCCGTGTTCATCCGGAAGAATCATCTGGCTCTGACCATGGACCCGGACGGGGAGCTGCCGGATCTCCGGAAACAGGACAGCTTCGATGCCCGCGCTGCCTTTGGCAGCCGCGATGATGCGGACCATACATACAATACGCCGCGGGCCTGGTTCATCCACCGCTATTTCAATTCTGCTGCTTTTAAGTGGGATGGACCGGATGCGGACTTCCGGCCCGAGTCGGACGATCTCCCCTGGTGCCTCATTCCGCAGACAAAGATCACCGTGGAGGACGTCAAATATGTCCTCAGCAGCCATTATCAGGGCACGCCCTACGACTGCTACGGCCGGTTCGGTACGGAGGCAGCGGGAAAATACCGTCCCGTCGGGATCAACCGGAATAACTTCCTCGCCCTGACCCAGCTGCGTCCCTATGCGGATAAGGCGCGGAGAGCGGTCGAATGGATCGCCGAGGGATCCAATGTGTTCAACGCCTTTGTCCCGTTCTATGCCAATGTCACGAAGACGCCGGCATACCTGGCCGAAACGGGGAAAAATCCGGACAGCAGCCAGTTCTACTGGGCCAACCGCCTGATCGGGGCACTGGCCGATGCTCATTTCGGACGCTGTGCCTCCATCATCGAGCGGTATCAGAAGGCCGTCGCTGCGAGAGCCGCTGCATTCCTGCATGAGTCCGACAGCCTTCCGCTTGGCCGGAAAGCTGCGGCGGTGCTGGAAGGATGCAACGAAAAGATGGCGGCCATGGCCCGGGAAGAAACGGATGACTGCCTGGGCAAGGTCCTCTATGAAGCCAGTGATGCCATGAAGAATGCCTATGCGCGTTCGGATTCATAACAGGCAGGAAGTACGGAAACACTGCCTGTCAGAGAAAACAGAAACAGGGATCGGGAAATGCCGGCGTATCATGCCGGGCATTTCCCGATCCCTGTTCTTTCAGGATGCTGCGTCCTGCAGCTCCTGTTTCAGTCTTTCATGGAGTCGATGACAGCATCGACCAGATCGTTCATCGTGCGGTTCTGTCCCGCTGTCATACGGGAATTGATCGTCACGCCATCCTGGAGGACAGTGATGCCGCGCATCTCTTCGTCCAGATAGTTGTGGATCAGGGTCCCGACGGTGCAGGCCCAGGAACCATTCTCGATGATCCCGACCGTACGGTTCTGTACGTGCAGCAGACGCATATGGTCGAGGAAGGTCATCATCTTGGGATAGATATTGAGATTGTACGTCACCGAAGCGATCACGATATGGCTGTATTTGAAGGCGTCAGCGATGAGGTAGGATGTATCGGTCTTGGAAACATCGTACATGGCGATGTTCGTCATGCCTTTTTCGGCCAGGCGGGCCGCAAAGACGGAGGCCGCGCTTTCCGTGTTGCCGTACATGGAGGCATAGACCAGGAGCACACCTTTTTCCTCCGGCTCATAGGAAGCCCAGTGGATGTATTTGTCGATGAACCAGTCGATATTGTTCCTCCAGACCGGTCCGTGGAGCGGGCAGATCATCTTGATATCGAGGGAGGACGCCTTGTTCAGCAGGTCCATGACGTGCGGGCCGTATTTGCCGACAATGTTGGTATAGTAGCGTCTGGCGTCATCGAGCCAGTCCCGTTCAAAATCGACTTCATCATTGAAGATGCGTCCGCCCAGGGCACCGAAGGAACCAAAAGCATCGGCGGAGAAGAGGGTACCCGTCGTGGTATCGAAGGATACCATGGCTTCCGGCCAGTGGACCATAGGAGCGGCCACAAAAGCGATGGTATGTTTGCCAAAGTTCCGGGTGTCCCCTTCTTTGACGACTTCGGCCCGGTCGCCCATATCAAAACCGAACTGATGCATCAGCGTAAAGGCTTTTTCATTGCTGATGACTTTGGTCTCCGGATGGCGGAGCAGCACTTCCTCGATGCTGGCCGCATGGTCGGGCTCGACATGGTTGATGATGAGATAGTTCAGCGGGCGGCCGTCCAGGACGGCTTCCACATTTTCCAGGAACTGTCTGCAGATGGACCAGTCCGCCGTATCAAAGAGAACAGTGGCTGTATCGAGCAGGACGTAGGCGTTGTAGGATACGCCCCGGGGAATGGGGTGGATGTTTTCAAACAGTTCCAGCCGGCGGTCGTCTCCGCCTACCCAGTATAAATCATTTGTGAGTTGTCTTACGCATTCCATATGGATTCTCCTTCCCGGATCGAAGGGGAGAAGGATCTTCTCCCCTGAAGTGAACAAGCAGCAGTTTCAGGCTTTCAGGATTCCTTCACGAAGCCTGTCTTCGGTTCACCGCATTCCGGGCAGACCCAGTCTTCCGGCAGGGATTCGAATTTCGTACCCGGCTTGATTTCCGCGGCCGGATCCCCTTTATCGGGATCGTATTCGTAGCCGCAGCCGTTGCAGACATACAGACCGGGCGGCAGCTCCTTCTTTATGAGAGGTCTCTTCATCTTGACCATCGGAGGCGCCGGCTTCTTGGGCTGTCCATTGTTCAGGGCTGCCGTCAGCAGCGGGAGGATCACTTTGACATCACCGACGATGCCGTAGTCGCAGTTCTTGAAGATGGGCGCGCCTGCATTGGTGTTGATGGCGACGATCGTGGTGGCATCCTTGATCCCTTTCAGGTGCTGGACCGCTCCGGAAATGCCGCAGGCAATATAGAGATTGCCGCGGAATTTCTGACCGGACATGCCCACATACCGGTCGATGGGCACATACTGCAGGGTCTCCGCCACAGGACGGGACGATCCGACAGCCGCACCGGCCTGTTTGGCCAGATCCTCGATCAGCTTCATGTTGGCTCTTTCTCCGATGCCCTTGCCGGCGCTGACAACGCGTTCTGCATCGACGATGGGCGTATCAAGAGGGATCCCGACCGTAAAGTCATAACCGTCCGATTTCAGGGCTGCCACAAGAGCTGCCACCTGTTCATCCGGCGTCCCGTCCTTGAAGATCATCTTCTTGCGCGTGCCCGTGATGGCCTTTTCCTTATGGGAACCGCCCGTGTGTTTCGGGGAGGAAAGCTTGTCCGTGATATGGGCGGCAATGACGACACGCTGGATTTCGTTCGTGCCTTCATAGATGGTCGTGATCTTGGCATCGCGGTACATCCGTTCGATGTCCATACCCTTGAGATAGCCCGTGCCGCCGAAGATCTGGAGTGCTTCATTGGTGATGGCTACGGCTGCATCGGAGGCGTACATCTTTGCCATTGCGGACTGCATGCCATAGTCCATGTGTTCCGTCTTGAGTTCCGCCGCACTGTATACGAGGAAGCGGGCAGCGCGGAGTTTCGTGGCCATATCGGCCAGCTTGAACGAGACTCCCTGCTGGGCGCAGATCGGCTGTCCGAACTGGATGCGTTCCTTGGAATAGGTGAGAGCTGCTTCGTAGGCACCCTGGGCGATCCCGAGAGCCTGCGCGGCAATGCCGATGCGGCCGCCGTCCAGTGTGGCCATTGCGATCTTGAAGCCCTGCCCGAGCCGGCCGAGGAGATTTTCCTGAGGCACCCGGACATGGTTGAAGATGAGTTCCGCCGTAGCGGACGAACGGATACCCATTTTGTCATAATGGTCGCCGAAGGTGAAGCCGGGCATGCCTTTTTCAAGGATGAAGGCACTGATGCCGCGGGTCCCCGCTTCCGGATCAGTTACGGCAAAGATAACGTAGATATCGGCTTCTCCGCCGTTTGTGATGAAGATCTTGTTGCCGTCCAGGATCCAGTCCTTGCCGTCAAATACGGCTGTCGTTTCCGTGCCGCCGGCATCGCTTCCCGCGTTCGGTTCCGTCAGGCCGAAGGCACCCAGCTTCTTCCCTGAGGCCAGGGGCACCAGATATTTTTGCTTTTGCGCTTCCGTACCAAAGGCAAAAATCGGATAGGCACCGAGAGAAACGTGAGCGGACAGGATGACGCCCGTACCGCCGTCCACACGGGCCAGTTCCTCTACAGCAATCGCATAATCGACATAGTCACGGCCCGCGCCGCCGTATTCTTTCGGATAGGGGATGCCGAGCCAGCCGTTCTCTCCCATTTCCTTGACGATTTCACGAGGAAATTCATTTCCCTTGTCCATGGCAAAGGCGAGGGGTTTTACTTTTGTTTCTGCAAACCCTCGGATTGTCGCGCGAAATTCTTCCTGTTCCTTCGTAGTGGTAAATAACATTTCTCCGACCTCCTCTGATATAAAAATTAAACAATTATTATCAATTAATAACTATAATTATTTTATAAGGAGAGAGCAGAAAAATCAAGTACTTCCCAGATTTTTCCGAAAAAAAGAGGTTCTCTTACGCCGTAAAATTGAAAAGTGTATCAAATGATACTTTTTATCATCTGCCGGGACCGCTTCCGGTCAGCGGCACGGATAAGAAAACGGCACCGCCGCTCTCCGACATAGTAGGAAGCAGCGATGCCGTATAGCAGCAGCCGTTATGCTTGTTTTTTCCTGGATTTCTCATCGTCCGGTGTACTGCAGGCACCGCAGGTGGCACAATTGCCGCTGCAGCCATGCAGGATGTTCTGACTTCCATGAGTAATCGAATAAACGGAAACTGCGACGAAGAGGAGGATGATCCCTCCAACAATCAAGGTTCCCATCATATATATTATCCGCCTTTCTAGCGAAAGGCACCGATGGAGTTATGAAAACCAAGGTACTTTCGCTCTTTCTATTTTTTTGAACTCCTGATATCCTT
>OMYF01000045.1:10366-26671 GCA_900315205.1 uncultured Acidaminococcus sp. | reverse complement strand
GTTAAGTTTTGTAGCTAAAACTATTTTAAGATGAAGGTCTTTCTTTTTGCAACTTTATAAAGGATTATTCATTTCACCGAGAACTATTTTACACTTAGTCCGGCATGCCGGGCGCACCACAACACAAAACAGGCTTCCCTCCGCCGCAGTGAGCGGGAGAAGCCTGCTTTTGAAAACGAATCAGGAAACCGGTGGGCCGGCACCGCCGCCATTGCTGTCCGTGCCGCCGGCTTCACACCCTGTCCCGCACTGCCGGGTACGGCTGCACGGGAGGCTGGCCGGACCGGTGTTCTCCCAGGTTCTTCCCCATCCAGATCATATGGTACCAGCGATTGAATTTATATCCGCAGTTCCTGAAGATGCCCACGGGCACAAATCCCAGATGAGCGTGGAATTCAGCGCTGTTGAAATCGAGGTACTCATCCGGAGTTTCGGGATAGCCGATGCAGGCATAGGCATCGAGGATTTCCATTTTTTGGAGCGCTTCCAGCAGTGCCCCGTAGAGTGCCTTCCCGAGGCCCTTTTTATGCAGCTTTCGGTCCACATAAACGCTGAGCTCCGCCGCCCAGTCATAGGCCGGCCGCTGCGCAAAAGGCCCCGCATAAGCGTACCCCAGGATGCGCCCGTCTTCTTCGGCCACGAAATAAGGATACCGCTTTTGCGTCCGGGCGATCCGGTGCCGGAATTCCTCCACACCGGGCACATCGTATTCAAACGTGATTGCCGTACTTTCCACATAGGGCGCATACACAGCGCGGATGCCCGCTGCATCCTGGATATCGGCTTCGCGGATCATCAAATTTCCCATTGCATTCCCTCCTGTTCCGAAATTAAAGCAGCAGACGCATTCCCTGCCGGTCTGTTTTTCTCTGGCGGGCATCAGCTCAGCCCCGGTTCCAAAGGATCCCGGCATTTCAGCCCCAAAGCCCGTACCTCGGGGATCGCATATCGCAGACCGCTGCTGGCGGCTGAGAGCTGACGGCAGATTGCAGCACCATAGCACCATGGCACCATAGCATCAAAGCCTCCCCGTCTCACACCTCAAAACTGTCATTCCCCATACTCTGCCAGCTCGATCAGGTTCCCGTCGGGATCCCTCAGATAGAGGCTCCGCATCCTGCCCCGTGCGCCGTTCCGCTCGACCGGGCCGAGCTCTATCGGGTATCCCTTTGCCCCGATTTCCTGTACCGCCTCTTCCAGGCTGCCGCTGATGACGAGACAGAGATCGAGGCTCCCGTATGCCGGATGCTCCGCCGCCGGAAGGAACTCCGCCTTCCGCGTATGGATGTTGAATTTCTGGTTCCCGAAACGGACAGCATGGCGTCCGCCCGCAGCATCATGTTCCATGCCGAGGATATCCACATAGAAATGCAGGCACGCCCCAAGGTCCTGCGTCGTGATGACGATATGGTCGATGTTGCTGAATTCCATATTCCTTTTCCTCCTTCCCCGATATTCGCCCGGAATGGATCCCTGTTCCGTTCCCGCCTCCCGGATCCATTTTCTGCATCACTTCCATTGTACCGGTGATGACGGGCTCTGTCCATTTATTTTAGCGGAATGATGATGCGTAAGCGGGCAGACAGCTTCCTTCCATATACAATAAATATGGAGCAGTCTGTACGGACCTGTCCTGCGCATCCGCCCCCATCCAGACAAAAAAATCGCTGCATGTGCAATTCCGTACACATGCAGCAATCTTCTGTCGTTTTCAGGTTCTCAGCTTTGTTTCTGCTTTTTCTCCAGCAGATGGGTCACGATGATGGCACAGGAGGCATCACCGGTGATGTTCAGGGTCGTACGGCCCATATCGAAGATCCGGTCCACGCCGGCCACGAGAGCGATACCATCCACAGGCAGGTTGACCGAAGCCAGCACCATGGCCAGCATGATCATCCCGGCACCCGGGACACCGGCCGTCCCCACCGAAGCGAGCGTAGCCGTCAGCACGATGGTGAGCATCTGGGTCAGGGTCAGGTCGATGCCGTAGCAGGAAGCGATGAACACCGCGCAGACGCCCTGATAGATGGCGGTCCCGTCCATATTGATGGTGGCCCCCAGGGGCAGGGCGAAGCTGGTGACTTCTTTAGAGGCCCCCAGTTTGTTGGCACATTCCATATTGATCGGCAGCGTCCCCACCGAAGAGGCACTGGAAAAAGCAAACAGCATGGCGGGCATCATGCCCTTGAAGAACTTCAGCGGGCTCATGCCGCCGATGGCCCGGACTGCCATGGAATAGACCAGGATGGCGTGGAGCGCATAGGCGATGTAGGCGCAGAGGATGACTTTGGCCAGCGAGCCGATGACGGCCGGGCCGTTCTGGGCGATGACCGGGCACAGCAGGCAGAACACCCCGATGGGCGACAGGGCCAGGATCATTTCCATGACTTTCATGAACACATCATTCCATGTGTTGATGAATTCCTCGGCCTTCTTCCCTTTCTGCCCCAGGGCGATGATGGCGATCCCGATCAGGAGGGCCATGACGATGACCTGCAGCATATTGGCACTCGTCAGCGGCGCCAGGAAGTTGGACGGGAACAGATCCACCAGCATCTTCATGGGCCCGGGACTGGCTTTTTTCACCTTGAAAGCCAGATCCGCCGTGGAAAGCGCCGGAAAGAGGGGCTTGAAACTGTTGGCGATGAGGAGGCCGATGGTGGTGGCAATGGCGGTCGTGCAGAAATAATAGACCAGCGTGATGCCGCCGATGGAGCCCAGTTTCCGGATATCACTGAGGGACACGACCCCGGCCATGATGGAAAACAGGACAATCGGCCCGACGATGAATTTGACGAGATTCAGGAAAATGGTTCCAAAAGGTTTGATGTACGTCACAGCAAACGACACATTCCCCTGGAACGCCAGACCGGCTATGATACCTAAGATCAGTGCGATGAAAATCTGCCCGGCCAGCGGGATCTTCTTTTTCTTTCCTTCCCCGTCCATTCCAATCACTCTCCTTTGCAGCAGCTCATTCTGGAACTGTGGTGCATTTTTTTACAGTATACGCTGTATCTTCATTATAGCATACGAATAGAGTTAAATTAATCTGAAAAGAGTGAAAATTTAGTTAAAAGTCGAGGACCGCTGCAGAGAAAAAAAAGTGCAGCGGTCCCTTCCAGTCAGTACTCCCTCACCCTGCCAGAAGCGCCATGAGCCGCAGGGTCAGGCCGCTCAGCATCAGGATCCCGAATAAAATGAGGAAAAGGCCCAGGGCCTTCTGGATCCGGGGCAGAAAGGCATAATGGCGGCGCAGCAGAGGTCCGATCTTCTGCCACGAAAGAGCTGCCAGCAGAAAGGGGACGCAGAACCCCAGGGCATAGCCCATGAGCAGCACCGCGCCTTCCCGGGCAGTCGGCCGGCTGCCGGCAGCCATGAGGATGGCCGTCAGGATGGGGCCGGTGCAGGGTGTCCAGCCCAGGGTGAACGAAGCTCCCAGCAGGAAGGAACCGAGGATCCCCTCTTTTTTCTGCTGCAGGAAGGGCCTCCGGTCCCGGAGCAGGAACAGCGGGGTCCACAGGCCGCTGAGGAAAAGCCCCAGCAGGATCAGGATGATGCCGGCTGCTTTTTCAAGCACGTTCCACCAGGCAAGCACCAGCTGTCCCAGCAGGGTGGCCGTGGCGCCCATGGCGAGGAATACCGCCGTGAACCCGGCGAGGAAGGCCAGGGTGTTTCCCGCAAGCCGTCCCCTGCCCGCGCCTGCCGGATCGCCGGAGCCGGTCAGAAGAAGCAGGAACGTGGGCAGCATGGGCAGCACACAGGGAGAGATAAAGGAAAGGAATCCGGCCCCGAAGGCCGCTCCGAGATTCAGGGAACCCATCACAGTTTCCCTTTCAGGACTTCTTCCAGCTGCCGGGCTGTGATCATGCCCTCGTGACGCGTCAGGACATTGCCTTTTTCATCGAGGACCACCGTCGTCGGGATGGCCCGGACATGATACAGGTCGCCCGCTTTCCCATCCTGATCGAGGAGTACCGGCAGCGTGTAGCCGTTCTCCTTCAGGAAGGCTTTCACCTTGCTCCCGTCTTCCTGGAGATCCACGCCGTAAAAAGTGATCTTGTCCTTGTATTTTGCGGCAAAGGCATCCATCTCCGGCATCTCGCTCCGGCAGGGCGGGCACCAGGTGGCCCAGAAATTGATCACATAGATCCGGCCGTCCCCGGGCTGGACGGAATGGGAAGTCCCGTCCGGCGTCTTGAGGGTGAATCCCGGTGCCTGGGCCTTCTGGGCGGATGCCTGGGAAGGCGCCGGAGCGCTGCTCCCGGAACTGCCGGAAGAACCCCCGCACCCGGCTGCAAAAAAGACTGCTGCCAGTAAAAGAGAAGAAATAAGTATCTTGCTGCGCATCATGATTCTCCTGTAAAAAATATTTTGATTTATCTTACCATAAATAAAGGATATCGGCCAGAACCGCATAAGGCTTGGGGCCGGATATCACAAATCTTTCACCTTGCTTCCGGCACAGGCCCGGAGACCTCCCGCCCTTCCATACGGACCGGGCAGTTTTCCGGTCCTGGCATATAAAAAGAGGGGACAGGAAAAATGATTCCTCACTTTCCCATCCCCTCTGCCCTGCGCCCGTATCGGAGCCAGCCGTACACAGGGAGCGAACGCTCCCGGCAATCCGTGAATCGCATTCCGCAAATCGCAGATTGCAGCATCAAAGCACCAGAGCACCAGAGCACCAAAGCCTGTACTTCGCGATCCGCGAACCGCGACCTGCGAACTGCGAAACTGCAGGCCGACTGCTGGCTGCTGTTCGCTGAAGGCTGGCCGCAGCATCAAGGCACCATAGCACCAAAGCCCCACAGCATCAAATCCCCAAATCACTTGCTGTGGTGCCGGGCATCATCCTCCACCGTCCGTACCCGTTCGATGGTGGGTTTCCCGTTCTTATCCTTGTCCACGACGGCAATGGTGATGTACTGGAGCTCTCCGCTGAATTCATCGACCAGCTTGTCCAGTGTGCCGTCCTGGTTCAGTTCCGGATTCGAAGCGGCGCCGGCCATGATGGCCCGGTACAGCATCGTGGCGAATTCATACCGGCTCATCATCCGGTTCCCTTTGAATTCTCCGTCCTCGTATCCTTCCACGATCCCGGCTTTGGCCAGTTTGGTCACGTATTCATAGGCCCAGTGGTTCTTGGGCACATCCGGGAACAGCACCTGGTGGGCCGCCCCGCTGTCCGTCACCACGGGCTTGCCGGCGAGGGTATTCACCATCTGGGTCAGTTTCCCCACAGTGGCCTTCAGGTCACGGATTTCCTTCGCCATGGCCACCCGGCTGTTCGATACATGGTTGTGCTGGCCGATCTTGAAGGTTGCTCCCACGTTGATCATGTTCTCTCCGCCGCCGGTGCTGCCGCCCAGGCTGAACATCACGTCCTCATTGGGCCGGTAGAATGCGCCCAGGGCGACCGCGTTGGCTCCGCTGTAATTGCCGGCGCCCACGGCAAAGTCCAGTTTGTCGTCCGGGTCAAAGTCCAGCGGATGGAGCGCTGCAAGGGCTGCCGAATTGGCCCCTACCCGGTCCACCCGGGTGCCCAGTTTGTCCAGGCTGCTGCCCAGCTGGTTGATGGCCCGGCCCGTCTGCTGGAGCTGGCTCACGTTCACCGCGTCCGTCGGGGCCGTGCCCGGCGCCACATTGTGGATCTGGCTGCCGCCCATGCTGACATTGCCCTGCTGGATCGTGATGTCCTGATGGCTGTTTCCGCCCTTCACGGTGAGGCCGCTGTTGTTAATGGTAGTATTGCCGGTAGTGACGCTGGAAAGGCCGGTCAGATCTTTCGCCAGACGCACATTCAGCGTATCGTCGGCGCCCTTCACGATGCCGATGTTATTGGCATCACTGACTTCGCTTGCGCCGCCCTGGAGCTTCAGGGTCTCGCCCATGCCCACGGTCACGCTCTTTCCGTCATCGCCCTGGAATACCCGGCCGCTGTTCACCTTGTCGCTCACCGTCTTCAGCTGGTCTTCCGTGGCGGCCCGGCCGCTCTGGATGTTACTGCCGTCCCAGGACTTGTTGTCGAGGCCGTTCAGGTACCTGCCTTCTGCCGGGTTGCTGTCGCCGGCCGTATTGGCCTGTCTGCCGAGTGTCACGGCACTGTCACCGGAACCGATGGTCACCTGACCTTGCGAGCCGTCCATAGCAACCTGATTCTCCCCGGAACCGGCCGTGACTTTGGCGGCCTTGCCGTCGATATCGACCTGCTTTGCCGTATCCGTATCGTCGCCCAGGGTGATATGGTCGTTCAGGTTCACTGTATTGTCTTTCTTCACGGTGATGTTCTTGCCGTTCTTTGCTTTCACGGCTTCAGCCGCTTTGCCGGCTTCATCACTGGCGATCTGTTTCACATCGCCGATGCTGGCAGCGTTGTTGTCCCCGGCCTTCTCATACTGTCTGCCGTCGATGCCGCTTGCGATATTGGTGATCTGCTTCCTGCCGCCGTCGATGCCGTTTTCGGTGATCGAGATGTCACCCACTTTCACCTTGTTCGTCGTGACGCCATCCTTGTTGATGGTGGTGCCACCAGCTGTGATGCTGCCATCTTTGCCGAGGTCCACATCCTTCTTCAGGGACACTTCCAGTGCACCGCCGTCGACTTTGGTTTCGATGTTCTTTCCATCGCCCTTGACCGTGACCGTCTGGCCCAGGTCCTTCTTCACGGCATTGCCCTTTTCATCGGCCAGACCGAAACCGCCGCCTTTCTCAGCACCCTTGATGCCGCTGATGGCCTCTTTCAGCTGGCCTTCTGTAGCAGCCCGGTCAGCCACCACATTGCCCGCATCCCATTTGGTGTTGTCGAGGCCCGTGATGTAGTTGCCGCTGGCCGGATTGGGGTTGCCCGCCTGGTTGTCCTGTTTGCCTATGGTGATCTTATGGGCGGGAGTGCTGTCCGGTCCTACAGTAACGGCTTCAAAGTCCGGCCGGCTCGTCATGACGATCTCCAGGCCATTGCCCGCCGTATTGCGGCGGACGCCCAGATTGCGGCCCGACACGCGGCTGGCATCAGCCAGCGTTTCCGCATCATCGATGCCGCCTTTGACGGACAGCGTTTCGTTGAGCTTCCGGGTAACGGTCTTTCCGTCATTGCCGACGAACTTCAGGCCGTCATCCAGAGTGGCCACCGTATGTGCTGCCTCACCGTCCTGGTAAACGATCCGGGTGATATCCGTCCCGTCAACCCCGGGTTTGCCATCGGTGCCGTCGGTGCCTTTGGCGCCAATAGTCCGGATGATGGTCGTCACACTGCCGTCGGTCCCGTTTTTGCCGGTGAGGCCGATCCGGCCGTCCTTCCCATCCTGGCCCACTGCAGTAATCGTCTGGGTGGTCACATCGTCCGCCAGTCTGAAGGTAACTTTGCCGTTTTCCGCAGCGGTGACGATCTGATTTGCCGTGCCGCTGAATGTGACGGAATCACTGAGCTTGTTGCTGCCTTCGGTGTTGTTGTCGCCTTTGTATTTCAGGTCCACAGCGCCGGCAACTTTCGAGGTATCCACCGAAAGGTCATACTCATGGCTGGTGGCATCGGGATCATTGGCATTCTTATCCACTACGGATACACTGCCATCGGCAGATTTCACGGTAGTCCGGCGTCCATCGGCAATCTGTTTCACGTCACCGATACTGGCGCCGTTGTTGTCGCCGGCATCGGTATATTTCGTACCATCGATGCCGCTGCCCATATTGGTGATCTGGTTCCCTGCCATGGAAATGGTGGTCTTGTTGATGACGACGGAACCCTTGCCGTCACTGCCGGCGTTATCGATCTTCAGGCCATTGTCATCCATGGTGGTGTCCCCGGTCTGGACGCTGGTAAGACCTTTCAGTTCTTTGGCAAGGCGGATTTCCAGTTTGCCGTTGGACTTTTCGTCCGCCGCCTGAGTAGAAACGACGCCGATGTTGCCGTCCTTCGCGGCCGTCAGTTTTGCCGTATCGGTCTGGCCGCCCAGCACATCCAGCTGAGTGTTCAGCCTGCGGGTCACGATATCGCCGCTGTCGCCGTGGAACTTCAGGCCGTCATCGAGAGTTGCCCCCTGATGTTCTTTGCCGTCCGCATCCTTGTATACGATGCGGGTCATGGTTTCCCCGTTCTTTCCGTCCACTCCCGGTTTGCCCGGTTTCGTCCAGATGTCCACCATGCCGTCCCGGCCGTTCAGGCCGATATGGCCTTCCGCACCGTCGACGCCGTCAACGCCGTCGATGCCTTTGATGGTCACTCCGTCTTTGCCGTCCCGGCCCTTGATGGAGATGCCGTCTTTGCCGTCGATGCCCACGCCGGCCTTGCCGTCTTTGCCGTCGATGCCGATATGGCCCGGTGTACCCGGCTGGCCCTGCTGGCCGTCTTTGCCGGTGACGGTGATGGTCTGCGTCGCCAGATCGTCCGCCAGTCTGAAGGTGACCTTGCCGTTTTCCGCGGCGGTGACGATCTGATTTGCCGTGCCGTTAAAGGCCACCGTATCTTTCAGCTTGCTGGTGCCCGTGCCGGAATCCCCGCTGTAATGCAGGTCCGCATCGGCTGCGAGCCGCTTCACATCACCGATATTGGCAGCATTGTTTTCCGTATTGTACGTATAGGTCTTGTTGCCGTTGCCGTCATCGGTGATCTCCGAAGCGCCGCTGGCCATATGGCTCACCTGCGTATCCACAGGAGTGCCGGCTGCATCCGTGGCTTCAAAAGTCACATGGGTCTTATCCACCTTCCCGTCTTTCATATCATACTTTACGGTCCGGTCATAAGCTTCGTCCACTTTCGACTTGGACGCGATGTCCTTGATGGTGATGGTCTTGTCCTGATACTTGGGATCGTTCTGATGTTCCGTATCCCGCACCGTCAGGGTCAGTTCCCCGTTGGCGGCGGTATAGCTGCCGTCAGCCGAATCGGGGTTCTGCACCAGCTGATAATCCGTACGGACGGTATTGCTGTCCGTAATGGTCCTGGACAGCGTGGCCAGCTGATCTTCCGTAGCCGCCCGGCCGCTGACATATTCCGGATCCGTCAGGTTCCAGTCCTTGTTGGACAGGCCCGTCACATAGCTTCCGGCAGAAGGATGGTTGCCCTTGTTGGTGGTAAGATCCGTATTGCCGAAGGCGCCGATCACGGCACTGCCGGCTTTCAGCGTGCCGTCCGCATCCAGATCCACATGCTTTGCCAGCCGGACGTAGAGCTTGCCGTCTTTGTTCTCGACGCCGATGTTGTTGTCCGTCAGGTTGTTCAGATCGGCTCCCCCGATGATATCAAGCTGCTCATCCAGCTTTTTGCCAATGACTTTGCTGCTGTCGGTCTGGCCGTCATCGCCGGCGAATTTCAGGCCGTCATCCAGCGTGGCGACCGTATGGATATCCTTCCCGTCGGTGCCGTCCTGGCCATTCTGGTAAACGATGCGGGTGATATCCGTGCCGTCCACCCCGGGCCTGCCATTGCTGCCGTCCTTTCCCGGCTGGCCTTTTTCCGTGCGGATGACAGTCGTGGTAATGCCTTCTTTGCCGTCTTCGCCTTTCACTCCGTCTTTGCCGTTGATGCCGATGCTGCCGGCAAGGCCATCCCCGCCGTCACGGCCCGCCTGGCCCACGGTGACACTGTCAGCGGAAATATCCTTGTCCATCAGCACGTTGATCGTCGTATGACCGTCCGCATCCTGTGCCACGGAAGTGAGCAGGTTCCGGCCGGAATACTGATCCAGGGCTTTTGTGCCCGCGCCTTTGATGTCGACGGTGCTGTTCAGCTTGTTGCCCACCGGGTTGGCACCGCCGTCCGCCGCCGCTTCATTGGCCCCGAATTTCAGGCCGTCATCCAGGGTCGCGAGCGTATGGGTCACAGTGCCGGATTCACCGTCTTTGCCATCCTGATAGACGATGCGGGTGATGCCGTCAGTACCGTTGACACCGGGTATCCCATCGGTGCCATCGGTGCCGTTCTTGCCGACGGTCCGGATGACAGTGGTCACGGTACCGTCTTTGCCGTCCTTGCCGGTGAGGCCGATCCGGCCGTCCCTGCCGTCTTTGCCGCTGACCGTCACCGTATCCGCCGTCAGTGCTTTATCCAGCTTGATCGTGATGTTGCCGGCGTCATCCACTTCGGTCGTCACATTCTCCGTGCTGTAGTCATGGCCGGAAACGGGATCGCTGCCCTGGACTTTGATGGTGCCGCCCAGTTTCACGTTATGGGCTTTGCCGTCAGCCGTCGTCCTCTTATTGGCATCGAAATCCAGGCCCTGATCCACAGTTTCTTTGGAAGCGAGGCCGGAGAGGGTAATGGTCTTTTTCGTTGCTTCCGTACCATTGGCATCCTGGACCGTAAGGACCATATTCCCATCGCCGTCAACCGTATACGTGCCGTCCTGACGGGCAGGATTCTGCACCAGGCGCATATCCGACTGCATCACCTTGTCCAGGCTGACTGTGATTTGCGAATCATCATTTTTGGTCAGGGTCAGGGTCTTGCCGTCATCGGACACCGTGCCTGCTTTGACGTAATAATCATGGAGTCCAGAAATAGTCCCTTCGAGGCCGTTGGTGCCGGTAAGAGCTGCTGACCCGCTGCCGCTTTCCGTATATGTGGCGGTACCGCCGGTGACGTACTTGTCACTCGTCACCGTGCCCTGCTTGATGTTCTCTGCCACCTGCTTCAGCTGATCTTCCGTGGCAGCCCGGCCGCTCTGGATCTTTTCGCTGTCCCAGTTCTTATTGTCCAGGCCGGTGATATAGTAGCCGGAACCGGGGTTGGCACTGTCTCCGCCGGTCTGCTTTCCGATGAGGATGCCGCCGGTGTAGCTGCCCGTTTCGTTTTTGTCGCCCGTCACATTGATCGTGGTAAAGCGCACATCGTCCGCCGTTGCCACGGTGACATCGTCTCCGCTGCCGGAAATCGCGATGTTCTGGCCCTGCATGAAGTTGACCTTCGGACTCTTCGGCGTCACAGCTTTCTGCTTTGCGCCGTTGACATCCAGTTCCCAGCCGGCATCCACCGTGTCGGATACGGTTTTGAGCTGATCTTCCGTAGCCGCCCGGCCGCTGACGATGCCGCTGGCATCAGGATCCCAGGTCTTGTTGGTGAGGCCCGTCACAAAGGTGCCGTCTTCCGTTTTGGGAGTGCCGCCGTCCGTCTTCGTGGTGGCAACGCCCGTCTGATTGCCGAGCGTCACGCCGCCGACAGTGCCTTTGCCGGCATTGCCGTCGAGGCTCACTTTATCGCCCGCCGCAATGGTGCCTGCGGTGCCGTCAATGGCGACTTTTTTGTCCGCCTCCGTGCCCAGGGTGATCTTGTCGTTCAGTCTGACCGTATTCTTACCGTCAGCATCCTTGTCGCCGTAGGTAACGGTGATATTGGAATCGCCCGTGAGCTTTGCCGCATCCACGGTGCTGCCCGCAATGTTCTTCACGTCGCCGATATTGGCCCCATTGGTAGTCGTATTGTAAGTGGGATTCCCGTCAGCATCTTTGCCGTCGGAGCCGCTGCCCATATGGGTCACCTGGTTGCCGCCAAAGGAAATGGCATCGCCATGGATCACTACATTTTTATTTTCATCGTCGGCATCGTTGGTGATTTTGATGCCGCTGTCATCCTGGACGGTCTTTCCGGTAGTGACGGAAGAGAGATCTTTCAGGTCTTTGGCCAGTTTCACTGACAGGGTATCCGTACCGTTCGAGACGACGCCGATATTCCCGTCCGTAAGTTTATCTTTGTCTTTTACGCCGCCGTTGATGGTCGTTTTCTGATTCATCGTGCGGGCAAAGCCATTTTCATCCATTTTCCCATCACTTGTGATGTCGCCGGCATAGATCTGGCCGTCGTCCATGGTGGCCAGCTCATGGATATGGTCCTGTCCGTCCTTGTAATGGAGCCTGGTGGCCTTTGTTCCGTTATCCGCCGTGGTGATGTTTTGGCCGTCCGTCAGCGTCTTACTGCCGTAATGGACGCTGGAATCCGCCTGAGCGGCTTTGCCGTCACTGTCTTTTTCGTCAGGATTTCCCGCAAAGACCACATCGCCCGTATTCACAGTCGTGAAGGTCGGCTTTTCATCCATGAGGACGGAAATATCCCCGTTATCGGCAATGCGTGTCGTCAGATTGGCCGTGCTGTAACTGTGTCCGTCCGCTTCGTCGCTGGCCTTGATGGCAATGGTATCCCCCAGGCTGCGTTTCACCACTTTGTAGCCTTTGTAATTTTCCGTGGTATTCGCAGCATCCTTCGTGTTGGTGGTAAAGCTCAAGCCGCTTTCGATGGCTTCCGTGTTGTTGTTGTTGATGATCTTTGTATTGTTTTCGATGCTGGTGGTATTGCCGCTCACCGCATCGGACACGGTCCGCAGTTCATCTTCCGTGGCTGCCCGGCCGCTGACGTAGGTGGGATCTTTCACGCTCCATTCCTTGTTCGTCAGGCCCGTCACATAGTCCCCGGCCGCAGCATGCCCGCCGGTGGGCTGTCCCTTCTGCGTCGTATCGAGCACTCCGTCCGGGATATGCCCGATTTTTGCCGTGCCCGCCGTGACCGTATTGAGGCCCGTAAGGTCCTTGTTCAGCCTGATTTCCAGTTTGCCGTTCTCTCCATCCTGGCTCGAAACGACACCGATGTTGCCGGCACTGGCCAGATTGTCCTTATCGGTCGCGCCCCCGGTCACGCTGAGCTTCTGGTTCAGCTTCACCGCCGAGGCAGTCCCCTGGTCGCCGCTGAATTTCAGCCCATCGTCCAGGGTGGCGATGAACTGGGTGGAACCGTTATAGATATCCCCATATTCCAGCCGGCCGAATTCATTGGCTTCGTCCGCCGGATAGGAAGCGCTGTCTTTCAGATACGTAATGCCGCTGCTGATGGCATTGAAGATGTAGGTCGGCTTTTTCCCCGTATTGTCATACAGAGCTACATAGCCGCCCGTATCCTGGCCGATGCCGATGACCACCTGGCGCTGGTCGTTGGTGCCATCGTTCTTCACGACGGAAACAGTGGTCCCGTCGATCTTCACGGCTTCCTTCATGGGATAGGTCTCTTTGGAGCCCGGTGCCGTACGGAACTGGGCCACACTGTTCACGGTCAGGCTGCCGCCCTTGTGTTCTTCCTGTTCGCCCAGGACCACATCTTTGCTGAGAGCCACGTCATAATTGGCCTGGCCGCCTTCCGTATGCCGTTTCAGTTCCAGATTGCCCCCTTGGACCTCAGTATCATCAGCGGTGGCACTCTTGCCTCCCACGGAAACGGTGGTGTGTTTCCCCGCCAGTTCGCCCACTTTCTTCAGCTGGGCCAGGTTGACCGCATCCGTATCGAGAGAACCGGCGGCGACGCCTGTGACCTGGCGGGTGACGGTGCTGTCATTGCCGACGGCGATGGCATTGTCCGTCGCTTCCCAGGCCGAGCCGCTGGAGCTGCCCTTTCCATAGGCTGCTTTTTCCGCTTCACTCGTGAGATCGCTGTACTTTGCACGGGATGCCACCGATTTGCTGCCCAGGGCCACACTGTCTGCCAAAGTTGCTTTTGCATCCTTACCGATGGCAGCGGCATTCGCGGCAGATTCCGCAACATTCCCGCCGAGGGCTGCCAGGGAATTTTTGGCTGCAGCCGTGGAATTTTCCCCAAAAGCAAGGGAATCTTCGCCGCTCGCCGTGGAATCACTGCCAAAGGCCGTGGCACTTACGCCGCTTGCCACAGTACGCTGCCCGAAAGCGGTGGCATACGTTCCGCTTGCGGTCGTGCCGACCTTGACCCCGTCAACGACCTTGTCTCCTCCGCCCCAGGCCGTAGCGTATTGTCCCGTAGCCCGGTTCTTGTTGCCGAAGGCCGTGGCACCGATATTGGCTGCCTGGGTCAGATTGCCAAAGGCCGTGGCATTCTGTCCGGAAGCCGTAGTGTCGATGCCGAAAGCCGTGGCATTGGATTGCGTAGCCTGGGTCCGCTGGCCAAAAGCAGTGGCCCGTTTTTCCGTGGCCTGCGTTTCCTGGCCGAAGGCGGTGGAATTGTTTCCGCTCGCCACGGTCCGTTCGCCGAAGGCAACGGCATTGGTCCCGCCGGCCCGGTTGTTGGCCGCCGCTGCCGTAGTATCCGTATGTTCCCCGCCAAAGGCCAGCGCATAATCGCCCGTCGCCGATGCATACTTACCGATGACCGTGGCGCCTTTGCCTTCCGCTTCAGCACCATCACCGACAGCTACCGATGATTCTCCTTTGGCTTTTGCGCTGACGCCAGCTGCGAGGGCGTTGTTCCCTGTGGCTCCCGTATTGTTATAGTTCGTATCGCTGGCCGGAGCCACGGAGTTTACATGGTAGTCATGGATACTGCTGCCGGTGCTGCCGCCGCCACCGCCGTTATTGACCAGGCTGACCACCTGTTTCAGCTGGGCCACGTTGACCGCATCCGTATCTTCCTTACCGGCTGCCACGTTGGTGATCTGCCGGGTCTGCTGGGTATAGTGGATATTTTGCGTGCCGTCCCAGACGTAATGATCCGTTGAACCGACGGAAACGGCTGCCAGTGTAGAATTCCACACAGGATCAGAACCGGCCTTGTAGTTTTTGCTGTTGCTTGCCGGATCATATCCGCCCTGATTATTGGCACTCCGGTCCGCATAGGCCTGGCTGCCCAGGGCCACCGCATCGTGGAGGTTCTGCATGACCCGTGCAGAATCCCCAATGGCTGCCGAAGCCTGTCCCCCCTGTTCGATGGTGGCATTGTGCCCCAGGGCGATGGCGCCGCCGTTTACGGCATTGCTGGTACTGGCCCCCACACCCATGGCGATGTCATAGACCGTGTCAGCTTTCGCATTGGACCCAATGGCGATGGCCCCGATATTCTGCATGCCCGTGGAGCCGGCGTTGTTGCCGGTAGCTGCCTTCGTGCCGATGGCGATGCTCTCTCCGGCAGCAGAATTTGCCTGATGCCCGATGGCAATCGCCCCTTCGCTGTTATTCCCGTTATTCCCGGCATACGCTTCGTTGCCCAGGACAATGCCGTTCTTCATATGGACACTGGCTTTGGTGCCGATGGCAATGGAATCCGTGGCTCCGTTGTTATTGTCCCCTGTGGTATTTACAGAATTCCCGATGGCGATGCTGCCGTCATGGGTGGAATTGCTGTTCTTCCCCAGAGCAAGGGCATTGTTTCCCACCGTGTTGCCGTAGCCGACAGCGATGCCGTACTCCCCGTCCGTACCGTTGTTATTGGCGCCGCTGATGGTGTTGTGTCCGCCCACAGCCACTGCATAGGCTCCGTTTACGGTATTGGTGTCGCCGAAGACGGCATTGGAATTGCCCCGGACATCGTTATTGGAACCCAGGACATGGGTGTAGTACGCTTTGGGAGTGCCGCTGCTCGACTGCTGGCCGTCCACCTTGTTGCTGTAGCCGATGGCCGTGCTTTCATCAGCGCGGGCCGTATTGCCGTAGCCCATTGCCGCCGTATAATACCCGTTGGCAAAGTTGGTATGGCCGATGGCCACGCTGGCATATTTGGCCGTGTTGTCCTTGCCGATGGCCACACCCAGATAGTCGGTGATGCTGTTCTCGCCGATGGCCACACTGTATTCCCTGGCGTAGGACTGGTGCCCGATGGCCACGGCGGACCGCCCTTCCGCAGTCACGTCGCTGCCCAGAGCCACGGCGTCCGTGGAATCGATGAGGCGGGGAACCGTATAATATCTGTCCACAAACGTTCCGTCAGAAGCATAGTACCCCTGGCAGCTCGTCGTGATATTCCCCTGCTCATCCAGCCAGTAGCCGGCAGAAGACTGTTCGCTCGTCAGCCTGCCATAGGCATCCACATAATAGCTGCTCACGGAATTGAGGACCTTGGCCTTGTTGCCGATGGCCGTGGAATGGTCCCCTTCGGCCACATTGTCCACGCCGACCGCGGTGGCGCCGCTGGCATAATAGGACTTGCGGGTACTGTCCTGACCGTAATAATTGGCCACATTGTTGTAGGCTTCCACGGCTTTGCGGTAGTCGTCGTCGGTGCTGTAATAGCTCCGTTCCGGATATTTGGCCCGCACATTGTAGGCGTCATCCATGTACTGGCCGGGCGTCAGCTTGTAGACTTCCACCTGTCTGTCCACATATTTCCCGGTATCGGGATCATAGACCTTCACCGTGATCCATTCCGTATCGAGCTTCTGGTATTCGAAGGAATTGTCCCCGCTGACGGGTTTTTCCGTCTGGGAGGAATGGGCGAACTTCCCCACCCCGTTCCGGGTTCCGAGCACCACATTTTCCGGCTTGTCATCCACCCGGGAATTCCCCGTCTGCGGATCTTTCTGGATCGAGACCACCTGGTTGCTCTTCCCCACGATCAGGTTGCCCTGGGAATCATACGTGGCATAG
>OMYF01000045.1:0-10359 GCA_900315205.1 uncultured Acidaminococcus sp. | reverse complement strand
TTCGATGTTCACTGCCTGACCGGCAGAAGGATTGCCGGAATTTGTGGCAGCAGAAGCAAACGGGACCGCAGAAAAGACCATGCCCAGCGCCAGGGCTGCACTACATACCCCCCCTGGTATACTCTTCCGGCTGGAATGTTCTTTCCCGTGGTTCCGCGCGATTTCCGAGACGACGACATAACAATGCTTTACATTACTCCAGATGACTTTATAGATTCGATTCATTATTTTCCCCCCTGGCAATGATGCCTTTCCTGCAAAATGCTTCCGTCCTGCTGTGGCCGCAGAAAATAAAAAAGCCCCGGAACAGACACTCCATCTGTACCAGGTCCCGATTGAACGCCGTGCATCCAGCTGTCCAAAAAAATCAGTCTACCTCACAAAACTCCACAGCAAAGCGAATCGGTATTCTGGGTTCTCCAGTCTCTGATTATCGATAGGAGCTCCTCCCTCCCTTCGAACGCTTTCATCCGCAGCAGACACTGCTCTATGTACAGCGGATGTTTACAATTAATATTAATTTTTATTTTACCATAAAAATAATAAAAATCTATATGTAGTTAACGTAATTTTTCTTATTACAGTTTAACAGGAAGCATAGTTTTGAGCTCAGAGGTATGACCTGTGATTCAGTGATGCTCTGCAGCGTATATACTGGGAAGCTTTGGTGCGTTAATGCATCATCACTGCAGGGAATCCTGCAATATTATGCGGG
Organism: uncultured Acidaminococcus sp.; assembly: GCA_900315205.1. GTDB lineage: Bacteria > Bacillota > Negativicutes > Acidaminococcales > Acidaminococcaceae > Acidaminococcus. The sequence continues at coordinate 9,644 of OMYF01000045.1, read as the reverse complement.
CGTGCCGGGACGATGCCCGGACCCGTTCCCGTTCCGCCGGATTACGTGAAATGCGTCAAAAAAGAGTGGCTGCCCAGAAAAATTTGGTACAAAATCAGAAAGACTCCCGGAGCGCATACAAAAATGCGTGCTGAGAGTCTTTGGGGTAAAATGGGAGTGATGCTTTGGGGCTGTGATGGTGCAATCTGCCGTCAGCCGCCAGCAGCCAGCAGCCAGCAGCCAGCAGTCGGCCTGCGGAAGCGGAAGAATAAGTCAGAAAAGCAAAAACCGCTCACGCCCGTGACGGGGGATGAATTGAATCCTATGCAAATATACGGCAAAGCAGCATATTCGCTGTTTTCGTCCCAGACCCTGCCTCAGTTGTACGTTATCTGACTTTCACGACAACGGTCCGGGCTCATCATTGGAATTGGCGTAGTTTGCAAGCTTGATAAAGGCCTGGGCTGCTTTGGATACATAAGCTCCCGCCTTGACAGCCCAGTTGATTTTCCGGGTTGACAGGGGATGATCGAATTTATAGAAACACAGATTATCGGACCTCGGAAAATGCTTGATCAGCTCGGCACGCACGAACAATGCCCCAACTCCGGCAGAGGCGATATTGAGAGCCGTCATGACCTGGTCAATGGACATGCTCACTTTCATGACAAAACCGGCATCCCTGCAAATTGTCGTTGCCCGTTCGTACAAATCGTTTCCCGGCTTCATTTTGATAAATGGCACATCCCTGAACTGCTGCAGCGGGACGGCTAGCACGGCCTCGTTCAGAAATTTTCGGCTGATGATATCCTTCCTGGAAATGCTGTAAGCCCGCAGCTGTTGATTGACTGGATAGCTGCTGGGAACTGCCAGGATGATATGTTCCATCTGGTAAAAAATATTTCTGATCTTTTCATTCTCTTTCAATCCGGTTTCGAGGACCAGGTCGAATTTTCCCTGGATCAGGCCTTCCTTCAGTTCCTCGATATTGCCTTCCGTCAGGTCACACTGGATACCGGGATAGACACGGTTGAAATACCGGATGATATTGGGAAAAATAAACGAGCAGAAATAGGACGACCCGGCCAGGGACAGAGTACCCGTCCTGAGTTCCTTCAGGTCCGCAAAATACCGTATGATATTGGATTCGATCTGATAAATAGCTTCTACTGCTTTTATATATTTTTCCCCTTCCGGCGTGAGCATGACAGGGATCGTCCCACGGTCAAAAATAGGCACTCCGATCTGCTGCTCCGCTTTTTTCACCATCTTGCTGAGAGCAGGCTGAGTGATGAACATTTTTTTGGCAGCTTTGGAAAAACTCTTTTCCTTATACACTGCATAGACATACTCCATTTTCTCAAGCATCGTTCAAGCCCTCCTGCGCACAAGGATCATGACGGCGAACTTTTGAAGCAAAAAGACACACTGTTATTTTACCATTGAATGGATCCGGACCGCTATGTGTAAAGCCCCAGAGACTCCAAAGTCGTTTTCACGGCAGAGGAGTCTCTGGAGTTACTGTTAATGTTATGGCCGATTGGACTCACCATCCGGCAGGCAGAAGCCCGAAAGCGCTGAAAACTGCATAGAAAACGGTACTGCCGTAAAGGACTACGATCAGTGCTTCCATCGGTACGCTCGCCATCCAGCCGCAGTTCCAGACCGGTTCGATATCCCCGGTTTTCCTCGCTTCATTGACCATGAATACAGGAAGGATTGCCATAATGGCAGCACAGAAAGTCCCTGAGAAATAGAGTGCATCGACAAATCCGACAAATCCGCCCAGTACAAGGATCAGTGGCACCAGATAGATGACTGCCATGATGGGCAGACGGAATTTTGCGTCGGAATCAGAGCTGAATTTAAAGAAGTCAACCACGCTGGAAATAAGGGTTTGGGAAATTGGGCAGAACGAGGTGAACATGGCAGTCAGCGCAAAGATATTGGCGGTATACAATGCCCACTGACCCAATGCTTCACCCCAGGCGATGGTTGCTACTTGTGTGATTTGATCTGCAGGCTGGATGGCAAAGCAGCCCAGAGGGACCAGGATCAGAAGGAGCATCGTGATGATCTGTCCCGTAAGCATGGCCGGTGCCAGTTTCTCAGGTTCATGGGAAAGGCCGCGGGCCAGATCCGGGACCAGATACTGTCCGATATAACTGAAAGCAGCAATGTTGAATACAGGCACGGCGTAATACCAGTCAGCAGCAGCAAGCCGGCTGAAATTGGCATCCCTGCTGAGAAGCGAGGCCCCGCAGAGGATGATCAGCATGATGGTCATCGCAATCGACAGATATTCACCGGCCATGCCAACAGCTTTCAGCCCGAAATAAACAACCAGCATTCCCGGGATCAGGAACAGCATAGTCCCCGCCCAGGCAGGCACGCCAAGCAGTTTATTCAGGATGCTTCCGCTGCCATTGAAATAAGCAATCAGGCAGCTGAAGGAATTAAGGGTCACTGCCAGGAAGATGAGGATCCGGCCGATGGGCCCCACATACCGTTCTGCCAGTCCGGGCAGCTGCATCATGCGGCGTGTCCGCAGTGCCGCTTCAGCTACGTAATACATGGAAAACAAGGTAGTGATGCCGGATACGACCAGCCAGAAAGCAATAACAGGAAAACCGGCCAGACGCGCACCATAGGCAGTCCCCAGGCAGCCGGAACCGACCCCGCAGCCAACAACAGTGAACATGACCTGTGCCGGCGTCAGTTTCCTTACCTTAAGAGCCCCTTCTTCATAGAGGCTGCCACCCTTTTTTTCATTATCTGCACTCATAGGATCTTCCCTCCTTTATGCTTCCAGAAATATCAGGCAGCTCAAAAATATTTCAGGGCGTCCATCGAAAATGTTTCTTCCTTAAAATCGTTCATATAGGGAATCCTGCTCCTGATATCGATGATTTCATTCAAATCGATCTCATGGATCAGCAGTTCTTCTTCCGTACGGGAAGCCACTGCCCGCTCCTCTCCGTCCGGCCCCACCACCATGGAGCTGCCGCACACATTTTCCCCTACTGTATTGCAGCCCACCGTAAAAAGCAGATTGAACAGGGCATTGGCCTGCAAATCAACGTGCCATCTGTGTTCAGCAGGATCGATGCTCCAGACACTGCAGTCCACGATGATTTCAGCACCCTTGAGAGCTTCGATCCGTGCCGGTTCAGGGTACTCTATGTCATAGCAGATCAGTATACCGACTTTGCCGAATTTCGTGTTTACGACAGGATACCGGGTCCCTTCCCGAAATTTCAGTTTCTCGCTTCCCCAGGCATAGACTTTCCGCATATTTTCAATCACATTGCCGCCGTCATCGATAAAGACAGCAGAATTATAGATCCTGCCGGGAATGGAACAGGATTCCGGATACCCGGCGATAATATGGATCTTTTTTTCCTTTGCTTTTTTGCAGAGCGTCTGTACAAAAGGTCCGTCCTGAGGTTCGGCCAGTTTCTGCATCGTCAGAGAATCACAGAAATATCCGGAATAGGCAAGTTCCGGAAATACCACAAGATCGGCGTTCCTTTCAGCTGCCCGATCTGTCATTTCAAGGATCCGCGCCAGATTGGCATCCGTATCTCCCTGGACTGAAGTAAACTGCCCCAATGCAATCTTGACCAACCGCTGTTTTTCCATATCGATCCCTCCCCAAATCCCTTCAGGATGTTTCGTCGCTCCGTGTTCTGCCATATATATGAAAAGAGGCCCATAAAGGACTGCAGAGGTACAATGGGGGATTTTCTCTGTAGGGACCCTTTACGGGCAAAATGTCTCTTTTCACATCGTTCAGCTTCTATTTATCGCCCAGGCAGACGACCTTGCCGTCTTTTACGATGATGGTTTCCGTGGGCATCCCTTCATCGAAGACAACCGTTACATTGTACTGGACCATGTCGATATGGACCGTGCTCCTTGCCGGCTGGCCATAGTAGAACCCGTTGCCCATGGCAATATGACAGGTACCTCTTGCCTTCTTCTCCTCCTCGAAGTCACCGTTGAAGAGACTGGCCGGATTGAGCCCCAGCCCGATCTCTGCAATGTTGTCGCTGTCCTTCACTTCCGCAATCTGACGTCTGATTTCCTTGCAGATCTTCGGGTCGCCGCCGACCACTTCCACGATACGGCCGCCTTCGATCCGCAGTTCCACCGGTACCGTCGGACATCCATAGTAGCAGATCGGACCATCCACGACCAGTTTGCCGTGAGTCGTCCCAATGACAGGCCCCAGAGAAACCTCGCCATCGGACCAAGCCATGGCGTCACCGGGATTCCGGGCAATACCGCATTCGATGATCGGTTCCATCTGGTTCATTTCCATGTAGAGATCCGTACCTGCAGGGCTCGTGACATGGGCAGTCTTCTTGCCTCTCCAGATCGCCTGCAGCCTTTCACCGTCAGCATAGACCTTTTCGTAGTCAGCCAGAGCACCGCCCCGGGTAAAGTTGTCTATGTCCCTCAAGCAGATCGAAACTTCACGCAGCTTCTTCTCATTGATGAGTTCCTTCAGGTGGTTGTTATAGATGGCCGCACCGGAAGCCGTAGTCATCCCTACAAATACATCACAGGCGTCCATGCCCAATTCCAGAGATTTCGGGAAAATCGTTGCCTTGTCCTTGCCGCGGACAGGCATCATATAGATCCCGTATTCAGCGCCGCGGCGGGCAGCTGCACCGGCAATGGCATTGGCGATTCTCATGTCCGTCTGAGGATCGACGACGATCAGGACTTCTTCACCCGGTTTCACTGCCATCAGGTTACCCATCAGATAGTCCGCTCTTTCGATACATTCGATAATCCTGTTGTCTTCCATGATGATTTCCTCCTTACAGATATAGAAAGTCTTAATGAACCAGATCAAACGAATCAGGCAGTCATGGACTGATTATCGATACCCTGACTGGGATTGTTGAAGGCATCCCGGTCCAGTTCGCCTTCCAGCGCGGCGATGCAGACAGAAGTCACAAGATCGCCGGAAGAGTTCGTCGCCGTGTGCGCCTGGTCGATTATCCGGTAGACACCGGCGACCAGAGCCGTTGCTTCCAGTGGGAGTCCCATTTGGGTGAGCAGCGTGACTGAAATGATCAAACCAATCTGAGGCGTAGCAGCACATCCCACACTCAGGAAAGTCGCCTGGATCACCAGCAGGATCTGCTGCTGCAGTGACAGGTCGATTCCGTACAATTGGCTGGCGAAAATAACGATGATGCCGAAGTAGATGCAGGTGCCATTCATATTGGCTGTCGCGCCCAGGGGAAGGACAAAGTTGGAAATATCACTGGGTACGCCCAGTTTGCGGGGAGCCACGTCCATGGAAACCGGAAGCGCTGCAGAAGAAGTACAGGTGCTGAAGGCAATGATGTACGGCTGGATTGCTTTTTTCCCAAAACTTCAACGGACTGACCTTTGCGATGCAAGTCAGGAAGATACTGTACACAACCACAACCATCGTCGCCTGGGACAGGTAATCGGTCAGGATAAATTTCAGGACAGGTCCGAATATGGCGGTCCCGTATCTCGCCATGGCCACCGCCATCAGGCCGAACACACCATAAGGTATCAGGGCGATGACGATGTTGATGATACTGAACATAACCATCGACAGCGCATGCATGACTTCTGATAATATCTTCGCCTTATCGCCCAGTTTGATGATAGCAAATCCCATCAGGAGCGCAAATACGATGACGGGCATCATGTCGCCGTTCGTCAGAGACTGGAACGGGTTGTCCGGAATCAGATCCAGGATGGTCTTATAGACACCGGGCAGCTCCCTGACATTGACTTTTGCTGCCTGCCCGCTGAGATGCACCCCTTTTCCGGGCTGGATCAGATTGGCATAGACCAGTCCGATAGTTGCGGCAACAGCCGAACTCCCCAGGAAAAAGCCCACTGTCTTCAGGCCGATACTTTTCAGTTTCCGGATATCCCCCAGAGACAGTGCCGCATCGACAATGGAGAAAAATACCAGCGGTACTACGACCATCTTGATGGATTTCAGGAAAAGATCTCCCATGAACTGCAGAAATGGCAGGATATGACTATTGATCACCGGTTGATGCACACCGCCCATGAAATTCAATATGTAACCGAAAACAATCCCCAGGAACAAAGCAAGGAATATCTTGATATGCAAAGGCATTTTCTTTGTTCCGCTGCTCATGGAACCACCCCTCCCTGCGGACTCGAGTGAAACAGTTGTTTTCCATAGATTGATCCAGGATGCCGGCATTTTTTACAGTTCTAATGTTATTTAAAAATTCAGATACATTCAACACTTATACCGATTCGATATGCCCCATGAACAGTGATTCATAACTGCCGAAAAACGTCTGTTGGAGCTTGTTTTCACCTGTTCCATGATGAAAAAAATCATCTTCGGTGCCTCTTTCAGCTCAGATATGCAGGAAGTTTTTTGAATCTGAAAATACAAAATATAATCAGGGAACAAAGTTGCTTTCATGAAAGAGTCGATTTTAGCAGCAAAGCAGAAACAGAAAAGACGTGAGCAGAAAACGCTCACGTCCGTAGTTAGTGGATGCCCCGGCATGTGGTAAAGGGCCTATTTTTATATTTACAACCACATTCGCTATTTAATCAGAATAATTTAGTTCTGAAAATGACTAAAATTTTCTAAAGACAAGTAAATGCTCAGCTTTATTAGTTAAAAAACATTGAAGTTAAATTCGTTATTCCAGGTACAAGAGTTATTAAAATCCAACTAAATATCAATATCATTAGAAAAGGCATCGCTCCTTTTATAACATCTGCTACTGGTTCATGTTCCATACCTGAAACCATAAACAAATTCATTCCAACAGGAGGAGTAATTTGTCCTACTTGGATGCCCATCGTCATAACAATACCAAATTGAATTAAATCATATCCCATTCCTTTTACTATTGGAACCATTAAAGGTGCTGCAATCAGCATTATTGACACACCATCCATAAAGCAGCCAAGGACCAACAAAATAACATTGCAAATCATAACAAGGCTAACAGCACTTAATTGAGATTCTGCAACCATCTGTAGGATTTGATGAGGGACTCTTGTAGTTGTAAGAAACAGTGAAAACATCGAACAAGCAGTTATTATCATCATGATTGTCGCAGTCGATTTAGCTGCTTCCATCACTGCACTCTTACATTTTTCCCAAGTATATTCACGATAAATAATTGTAGAAACGAACAAAGCATAAACGCACGCAAATGCAGAAGCTTCAGTAGCTGTCAAAATCCCGGAATAAATAGAGCCTAATATTGCAACTGGTAAAAATAGAGCCGGCAATGCTTTCAATGTTTTTTTGAATCGATCTCTACTGTCGGTTTGTTCAGCACGTTGTTTATGGATAATACTATACCCAATAATATAAACAGTAAATAATAAGACAACTATAAATCCTGGAAGCATACCAGCTGCAAATAATTTTGCTATAGAAACACCAGCGATAGTAGCATAAAGAATCATAGGAATACTGGGAGGAATTAAAATTCCTAACGAACCAGCACTGGAAACAAGACCCATAGAAAAAGGTTTTCTGTAATTTGATTCAGTCATAGCTGGAATCATTAGGCCACCAACAGCTGCAATTGTAGCAGAACTTGATCCAGTGATTGCTGCAAATAATGCACATGCCAAGACTGTTGCTATGGCAATACCGCCTGGAACATGTCCTATCCAGGCCCTGAGTGCGTCAAGTAAATATCTTGAAATACCCCCGTTAGCCATAATAGCTCCAGCCAAAATATATCCTGGAATAGTCAGTAAAGAAGTTGAGGCGACAGCTGTATATAATTGTCCGGCTACAGCACTTAGGTTAAAGTCAATTAATAGAAAACCAGTCAAACTTGCCAGGCCCATAGAAACAGCAATAGGAACGCGTAGCATCATGAGGAGTACAAATATAAGTATAAGTTGCACTGCGTATTCCATAAAAAATCACCCCTCTTTCTCTGTTTTATGAAAGAAATTAAAAATCATAACAATATAACGCAAGCTCATAATTGCTCCTGAAAAAGGAATTACCAAATAATAGCTCCATACTGGAATGCCAAGGATTGGAGTAGCTCTATGCATTTTATATTGGAGCAACATTGTTTTATAGCCATATACCAACATAAAAAGAGTAAATAAAAGCCCACAAAAATAACTGAAAATGATCATCGCATGTTTCAATTTAGAAGTGTGGACAGTATTATAAAATACATCCATTTTAATATGTTCATCGTTACGTAAGGCAACTGAATATCCTATTAAAGAACTCCATGCTAAAAAGATAGGTCCTACTTCATCTACAAAAGTCAGTGGTGAATTAAATACATATCTGGCTACAACACCGATGAACATAACACCAATACCTATAACCATAGAAAAACATGTGATGATGTCCTCAATGGAGTCGTATATTTCAATCATTTTTTTTAACATTTGGAACTCCCTTCCATCTATCATTGGAAGTTAGTGGCGTCCCAATTATATTGTGACGCCACTTTCTAATTCCCTTGACTTATAAGTTGTTATTTTTTATTTTTTTTAAAATCAGAAATTGCATTAAGCCATTCTTTAGATACATATTTAGCCGTAATAGGATCCCATTTAGCTTTCAATTCTGCAATTTCTTCAGGTGTTGCTTCATGGAACTCACAAGTCTTTTTAATTGTTTGAAGGGCCTTATCACAATCTTCTTTTGTATATTCTAACTGTTTCTTTCTTGCTTCTTTAAGACCTTGACTAAGAAGTTTTTGAACTTCAGGCGGATAAGAGTCCCACTTTTGTTTATTGAACATGATCAAGTAAGGAGCAAATTGATGTTTATAATTGGATACACTTTTTAAAACTTCCTGTAGCTGGATATTTACGGCCGAATCAACTGAAGTTACTGCGATATCTACCAATTTAGTCTGCATTGCAGTATATAGTTCACTAAAAGGAACCGTAGTAACGGATGCTCCTAACGAATCATACAAAGCATTCGTCATTGCCCCGCCACCTTCTCTTACTTTTTTCCCACGAAATCCTGAAATTTTGGCGATTGATGCACCATTACTCATAAAATATTGTTCCCCGCCAAACATCACATCGACGACTTTTATCCCCAGGTCTTCTATCTTATTGTACAGAGGTCTGGCTTGTTCAGATGTATAGAACTCTTCCATTTCATCTACATTAGAGAATAGGTAAGGAGCAAGAGCAAATTGCGCAGATTGATCAACTGAAGTCAATTTACTCATATATGTAGAAATCATATCAACATTGCCGGTGACTATAGCATCGATTTCAGTTTTATCATTATATAACTGCCCAGAAGGGTAAATTTCCATCGATACCATTCCATCTGAATTTTTTTTAAGATAATCATTTAACCAGGTCATGGCCTTGTGCGTAGGCGAATTAGTAGATTGTACATGAGAATACTTTATTACAATAGGAGATTTAAGCCCTAATTTATTATTAGATTGTTGTGCTGCTTTATTCTTATTCCCACATCCCACTATCAGTAATCCAAAAGTTAAAGATGCAACAAATACACAAAGAGCTTTACTCAATGATTTCATACCAACCCCTCCTCGTATAATATTTTTGTGAGTAAGATTTTAGCCTTACTCAAACAGATTTTTTTAATCAGAATATCCTGATGTTACAATTACATTAGTGAATTG
>OMYF01000075.1 GCA_900315205.1 uncultured Acidaminococcus sp. | reverse complement strand
AACTCGGAGCGTACCAGGTGGGGGATACGGTGAACCTGCAGGGACGGAACGGCCAGACCGTGCAGGGGACCATCGAAAGCATCCGCCGCAAAGCGGATTTTGCCACCCAGAAGGCGACGAGCGAACGGGGCGATACCGACGTGATGGCCTTCAATGTCCGCGTCCGCACCAACAGCAGCGTCGTCTGGCCGGGGATGCGCTTCAGACTCCTCGGAAAGGCCTGAGCCATGCGCGCTTTTGTGCTTTCCTGGATCGCCCATGTGCAGCGTGAAGCGGAGCTGCTCTTTTCCCTGCATCACCGGACGGTGCTGGTCATCTTTTTCGTGCCCCTCGTCTATACGCTGCTCTTCGGTGCCCTGTTCTGCAAAAATGCCGTGACGGGCGTACCCATCGCTGTCTATGATCTGGACCGGGGTGCTTCCGGGCGGCAGTTCGTGCAGGACCTGGCAGCCAGTCCGGATCTGCGTCTTTATGAAATGGAAGGCACGGGACAGGATGTGGTGCATACGATGACAGAAAAAGGCCTCAGCGCTGCCGTCACCATCCCTCCTGATTTTTCGCGGCGGATCGGATCCGGACAGATGGCTGCCATCGAACTTACCGTGGATAACAGCAATACGGTCCTCGGCGGTGTCGCAACCCGGGCCGTGCAGCAGACCGTCAGCACCTGGGACGGCCGGATCGCTGCCCGGCAGCGGCTTGCTGCCGGCTGGAACCGGAACGATGCCCAGGCCATGCTGAACCTGAGCAGCCGCATCGTCGGCAATCCCACGGGCGGCTATGAAGATTTCTTCCTGGTCGTCCTCATCCTCCACGCCCTCCAGATCGGGACCATCTTTTCTCTGGGACCGTCGCTGGTCCTGGAGCTCCGCCGCCGGGACCGCGCCCGGCACCGGCACATCCGGGCCTTCCTGCTGGCCAAATGGACCGTCTGGCTGGGAGTGGCCCTGCTCTCCCTGTCCCTCTGCCTTGCGGTGAGCCTCGTACTTTTCGGGATCGCCGCCCACGGCTCCTGGATCCGCCTGATCCTGCTGCTTGCCGCTTACAGTGCGGCTGTCCTGGGATTTGCTCTCTGCATGGGATCCTGGGCGGGGCAGCCGGAACAAGCCATTACCTGTGCGCTGTTCTATGTCATGCCGACGGTCCTCTTTTCGGGAGCTGTCTGGCCGCGCCATTCCATGAATGCGCCGAGCCTGCTCCTTTCTTATCTCGTCCCCATCGGGTATGTGGCCGATGATGCCCGGCGGCTCCTGGTCCTCGGCAGCGCGCCGGACTGGGGGACCCATGCGCTCGTCATGCTGGGGATGGCACTTTTCTTCATGACGCTTGCCTGTGCGGGAGTGACGCGCAGACAAAGGAGGTATAAGACATGTGGAACATCATCCGCAGGGAACTCCTGATCCTCTGCTGCCGGCGGCGCCTCGTCTTCGTCGTCCTCCTCGCGGCTGCCAGTGCCTACGCCATGCTCATCGGCACGCTCTACCGGGGGCAGATCGTCCAGGCCATCCCGGTGGCTGTCTGTGATCTGGACCAGTCGGCCCTCAGCCGGCAGCTCATCCGGGATGCAGCCAGTGCCGATTCCTATCACTTCGTCGGGACGACGGCCAGTGAGGCCGAAGCGGAAGAGTGGCTGCGGTCGCAGAAAGCGGCTGCGGTCATCGTCATTCCGCCGGATTTTGCCGGGAAATTCAGCCAGGGGCAGGATGTCACCCTGGGATTTTTGCAGGATGGCGCCAACACGCTGGAAGCAAGCTATGCATCCCAGCCCATGCAGCTTATCTGGGCGGACTGGCTGGGCCGTTTCCGGGCCGGAGCCATCACTCTCCACGGGACGCCACAGGTACAGCCCGGCGCCGTCGGGCTCAGCCTGCGCTATATGGGGAACCCTACGCAGAGCTACCTGGCTTTCTACGTCTACGGGGTCATGCTCACCGCCGCCCAGCTGGGCCTTGCCATGAGCTATGCCCTGTCCGTGCAGGAGGACAGCCGCAGCGGCTATTACCGGCGCCACGGCATGCTGCGCGTCATGGCCGGTAAAATGGGGCTTTACTGGGTGTGCAGCTTTTGCGCCGTCCTCGCAGGCATCGGCGTCCTCGTCGGGCTGTTCCATCTGCCCCTCTACGGAAACCTGGGAGCGGTGCTGCTGCTTTGCGGCGCTTTCCTCTTTGCTGTGGAGAACCTGGCCGGTCTGGCGGGTCTCTATTTCCGGACGAAAGTGGCCCTGACGCAGTGCTTCGTATTCTACAGCCTGCCGGCCTTCCTCATTTCCGGCTATATCTGGCCGGAACAGGCCATGCCGGGCATCGTCCGCTTCCTGGCATGGCTGCAGCCGCTCCATTACGCCATGAGCGATTTCCGTCAGCTCGCCCTGACGGGCCAGTCGGCAGCCTGGGGTCAGCACGCCTCTGTCCTCATCGGCGCGGGTGTGCTGGCGTTGCTTACTTTTACAGTCCTGCTGCCTCGGGTGATGGGGGAGGACCTGTGCCGGGAGAGGACAAAATGAAAGGAATGGGCCTGGAAAGAGCAGCCCGTGTCCTGCTGTAGAAGGAGAAAACCCGACCCTAAAGCGGGGGCAAATTAGGGATTAACATCCCGAAAAAAATAATCGGCATAGTTGGTTGGAAACGACCGGCTATGCCGATTTCCCTTTTGTAGCTTCGATATCGGATTCCGGCGGATCGAAAACGCCGATGAAGTTCCATGCGATGTCGATCTGCTGAATCCTCTGTCCCTCGAAATCCACGGCCTGATGAACGAAGATTTTATCGACGAATTCCCGAATGATCGTCGGCGTCAATTCTGTGATCTCCGTCCTGCCGCGCACGATTTTCAAAAAGCTCTCGATGCCGTCCGACTTGGCCTTTGCCGCCTCCATCAAATCGTGCAGCTCGGCAACACGGGCTTCAAGCTCCGTCTGCTCCTGCTCGTAACTGGTCGTCATCTTGGCAAATCGGTCATCGGAGATTTTGCCGTCGAGGTTGTCCTCGTAGAGCCGCTGGATGATCGCATCCAGCTTCTGCATACGGGCCGTGGCCTGTTCCAGCTCACGCTTGCCGTCGCGGAGGCTGCGATTCATTTCTGCCTGCGATTGCTTTGTGGCCAGCCGTACAAAAATGTCTTCGTGGCGGCCTATGAAGGTAAGTAAATTCTGGAGCTTTTCCAGAAGCAGATTCTCGATTACCTCGTTGCGGATCTGATGCGAGGTACAGGCACCTTTGATTTTCCGATAGCCGGAGCAGACCATGTATTCCTTCTGCTTCATAGTGGTGCACCTGACCTGATACAGTTTCCTGCCGCAGTCGGCGCAATACACCATGCCGGACAGAGCGGGCATCTCGCCCATCGGCGTAGGTCTGCGTCTGCCGTCTCGGATGCGCTGCACGATATCGAAAACTTCCTTTGTGATAATCGGCTCGTGCGTTCCCTCAAAAACTTGCCATTCCGACGGATCGTTCTTGAGCTGCTTTTTGCACTTGTAGGACTTCCGGTAGGTCTTGAAATTGACCGTGCAGCCGAGGTATTCTCGACGCTCCAGAATGTGAGTGACGGTGCTTGGCTGCCAAGTGTAATCGTCCCCGACGGTACGGTTATCAGGCTTCTTCACACCGATGGAGCGCATATACGCCGTTGGATTCATATAACCCTTCTGCATCATAATTCCGCAAATCTGGGAAGGCCCGTATCCGTCAACGCAAAGGCTGAATATCTCGCGTACCACATTAGCGGCGGTCTCCTCAATGATCCAATGGTTTTTGTCGTTCGGATCTTTGATGTAGCCGAATGGTGGATTCGTTGCAAGTGGCTTTCCCGCCTGTCCCTTCGCCTTGAAAACAGCACGTATCTTGCGGCTGGTATCCTTGGCGTAGAATTCGTTGAAGATGTTGATGAACGGCGTCATGTCGTTCTCGGTGCCATTGATACTGTCCACGCCGTTGTTGATGGCGATGAAGCGGATATCGTTGTTCGGGAATACCATTTCGGTATACATACCGACTTGCAGGTAATCACGACCGAGGCGGCTCATGTCTTTGACGATGATTGTGCCGATCTTGCCCTCATCCACCAGCCCCATAAGGCGCTGCCAGTCGGGTCTGGAAAAATTCGTCCCACTGTACCCGTCGTCCACGAAGAAGGCCGTATTGCGGAAACCGTTGTCGTCGGCGTACTTCTGGAGAATGGCCTTTTGGTTCTTGATGCTGTTGCTGTCACCCTGCAGCTCGTCGTCACGGGAGAGGCGGCAGTACAGGGCGGTTATTTTATCGCTGCTGGCGGCAGCGGCTTGAGACTGTCTGTTGATCATAAAATCCTCCTTCCCGGCACAGCTCAAGCGGGTACTGTATTATGGCTCTTATCCGAAGATATATCAAGCGTTTTCGGCGTTATTCTTTGCTTCTTTTTTGTGTCGTCCAAGATCAGTCGGCGCACCTTCTCGTAGGCCGTTTCGTTGGCTGTGGTGCTGGTTTTCGACCGCACGATATAGATCGTGTCACCGATCTGCTTGACGGAAACTAAACCCATCTGGATCATAGCTGCTCCTTTCTGCCCCGGGGAGGGGCGGGTCAAATCTCTACGGCGTTCACAGCGGACAGCGGCGTGGGGTCACGCGCGCATTTTCGGGAAATCAAAGGGGTAATTAACCCATAAATTGAAATCATGCGCTGTAAACGCCGTAGAAATCGGTGTAATAGTTTCTTTGAGTTTTTTGAAAACAGGCACGGCAGACGCGAAATCCGCCGTGCCTGCGACTGTTATCAGGCGATCTGAAGCGCCTGTACTGCCTCGCGGCGCACCAGCTTGGCGTCCATGAACTCCATCGCCAGATAGCCGACCTGATCGAGAGTGACAAACTTCTCTTTCAGCGTGCGGACGCTGACCGGGCTGCGGCAGACGATCCAGTAGTAGCTGAAATCACCGAACAGGATCGGCGTATTGCCGGAGCCGACAGAGGGCATATCGTTGGCGATCACCACAGGCTTGCCGAGGATGGTATCGTTAGCATGGTTCCACAGGGGATTGCCTTTCTCATCCTTCAGCAAGCGCAGCGCCAGCGCCGTCTCGTCATTCATCATCCATACGGCGTTCTTGCGGTAGTCGGGATCAAGGGCGAAGAACAGCCGGATCACGCTGTCAAACGTGAGCGCGTCCGTGGTCATACCTACCGTCGCGCCGGTCTCCGCATTCAGAATGCCGGTCGGAGCGGAAAGCCCGTTGCCGTTCAGGAAAGCGGCGTCCTCCGCCTTGGCAAAGCATCGGGCAAGGCGCTTCGTGAGATAGTCCTCGATGTCGAAGGTCGCGTCGCGGATGAAATCGTCGTCGAGCTTCACGAAAACGGCCAGCTTGTGCATATCGACCGGGTAGCGGGTGAAATCGTTGACAGCGTCATAGATCTGAATGGAGCCGCCCTCCGGTACCCACGCCGCGATATCCTCGCAATCCTTTGCGAAGATGCGGCTGGAGCCGCCGTAGGCGTGGATAACCGTAGCCAGATTACGGAAGATGCTTTCCTTTCGGATCGCCTTGCTGTACTTATCCTCT
>OMYF01000027.1 GCA_900315205.1 uncultured Acidaminococcus sp. | reverse complement strand
CTGATCACCCCGATCGCTATTGAAAAAGGTCTGCGTTTCGCTATCCGCGAAGGCGGCCATACCGTTGGTGCCGGTGTCGTAACCGAAATCGACGAATAATTGCCGACTGACAATTTTTTGAAAGCCCAGCATGAGGGGCTTGGCCAAAGCCCCTCATTCATCATGCATAAAGGGCCCGCGATGAGGCAGAAGATGGCTTCCGGTCCGGTATCGCGAAGGGAACTTCTGCTGAGTATGTCCGTTCATTGAAACGTGGCGAATGGAGGAATTAACGAATGGCAAAGACGCAAAAAATCCGTATACGCCTCAAAGCGTATGACTACAAAGCACTGGATCTGAGTGCTTCCAAGATTGTGGAAACGGCTAAACGTACGGGTGCTCAGGTATCCGGCCCGATTCCACTGCCGACGGAAAAGAACATTTACACGATTCTGCGTTCCCCGCATGTCAACAAGGACTCCCGTGAACAGTTCGAAATGAGAACTCACAAGAGACTGGTCGACATCCTGGAACCTACACCTAAGACGATCGATGCACTGACTCGCTTGGATCTTCCTGCTGGTGTTGATATCGAGATCAAAGCGTAAGGAGGTGCGACTATGGCTAGAGGAATCTTAGGTAAAAAATTAGGTATGACCCAGATTTTTGAAGCTGATGGTACGCTCGTTCCCGTTACTGTTGTGGAGGCCGGCCCCTGCGTCGTCCTGCAAAGCAAGACGGAAGAAGCAGATGGTTACAATGCCATCCAGCTCGGATTTGGTGATGTGAAGGAAAAACAGGTTAACAAACCCATGAAGGGTTTCTTTGATAAAGCAGGTGTGGCTCCGGTCAAATTCGTCCGTGAACTGCGTCTGGCTGAACCTTCCGAATATAAGGTTGGCGACAAGATCGCTGCTGATATCTTCGCAGCCGGCGATCTGATCGATGCCATCGGCGTTTCCCGCGGTAAAGGTTTCGCTGGTACGATTGAACGTCATAACTTCGCACGCGGACCTATGAAACACGGTTCCAAGTCCCATCGTGAACCGGGCTCCAATGGTCCTATGCATTCCGGTCCTGGCGGCCGCGTCATCAAAGGTAAGAAGTTACCTGGCCGTCTGGGTGGTACGAGCGCGACTGTTCAGCGTCTGACGATTGCCAGAGTGGATGCAGAACGCAACCTGATCATGGTCAGAGGTTCTGTTCCCGGTGCCGCAGGCACCTTCCTGCTGCTGAGAGATACGGTCCGTCCGGATGTCAAGAAAGCAGCCAAGAAATAATCATTGAAAGGAGGGCGTTACAATGCCGAAAGTAGCAGTTTATGATATCACCGGCAAACAGACCGGTGAAGAAATAGAATTGATGGACTACGTCTTTGGTGTGGAATTCAACGAAGCCGTCGTACATCAGGCTGTTGTGATGCAGCAAGCAAATGAACGTCAGGGCACGCATGCGACGAAGACTCGTGGCATGGTCCGTGGCGGTGGTAAGAAACCCTGGAAACAAAAAGGTACTGGCCGTGCCAGAGCCGGTTCCGTCCGTTCCCCTCTGTGGGTCGGAGGCGGTACGATCTTTGGACCGTCCCCCCGCTCCCATGCAATCGCGATGCCCCGCAAGGCACGCCGCCTGGCGATCCGCTGCGCCCTGTCTGCCAAAGTGGCAAACGGTGAACTCGTGATCGTGGATGGACTGAACTTCGATGCTCCCAAGACCAAGAGCGCCGTGGAAATGCTCAAGGGTTTTGAGGCCGCTGACAAGAAGGCCCTGATCATCACTGACGGTGCCAATGAAAACGTTGAGAAATCTTCCCGCAACATCGGAAAGGTCAAGGCACTCTCCAATGAATGCCTCAACGTATTCGATATCCTGAATGCAGAAAAAGTTCTGCTGGCCAAAGATGCCGTTGCAAAAATTGAGGAGGTGCTCGCATAATGGCTGCTAATCCTCGCGACATTATCATCAGACCTATCGTAACGGAAAAGACATCCGACATGATGGGCAAGGACAACAAATACACGTTCATGGTTGCCATGGACGCCAACAAGACTGAAATCCGCCAGGCCATTGAAGCCATCTTCAATGTCAAGGTAGTGAATGTCAATACGGTCCGTGTGGAAGGCAAAGTAAAACGCATGGGCAGATATGAAGGCAAGCGTTCCGATTACAAGAAAGCAATTGTAAAACTGGCTGCAGGTAATACAATTCCGCTCTTCGAAGGAATGTAATTCGTCTAAGGAGGTCTAATCAATGGCTATTAAAAGCTTTAATCCGTATTCTCCTTCCAGACGCAGCATGACTGTGTCCACCTTTGAAGAGATCACCACGGATAAGCCGCATCGCCCTTTGATTGCTAAACTGAACCAGCATGCCGGCCGCAACAACACCGGTAAAATGACGGTTCGTCATCAGGGCGGCGGTCATAAGAGACAATACCGCATCATCGATTTCAAACGCAATAAGGATAACGTGCCGGCTAAGGTCGCCACGATCGAATATGATCCGAACCGTACGGCCAACATTGCTCTGCTGCATTATGCCGACGGCGAAAAGCGCTACATCCTGGCTCCTCAGGGCCTGAAGGTCGGCGATGTCATCGTCAGCGGTCCTGCTGCCGATATCAAGGTCGGCAACTGCCTGCCGCTGGCCAATATTCCCCTTGGTACCATGGTCCACAACGTGGAAATGAAGATCGGCAAAGGTGGCCAGCTGGGCCGCAGCGCCGGTACTTCCATCCAGCTGATGGCCAAGGAAGGCAACTATGCTCTGCTCCGCATGCCGTCCGGCGAACTGCGTCAGGTCCACATCAACTGCCGTGCCACGATCGGTGAAATCGGCAACCTGGACCACGAAAACCTGACCCTGGGCAAGGCCGGCCGTACTCGTTGGCTTGGTGTCCGTCCTGCTAACCGCGGTGTTGCCATGAACCCGAATGACCATCCGCACGGCGGTGGTGAAGGCCACTCCCCTGTCGGCCGCAAGCGTCCTGTCACCCCTTGGGGCAAGAGCGCATTCGGTACCCGTACCCGCAAGAACAAGAAAGCTTCGAGCAAGCTGATCCTGAAGCGCAGAACGAAATAACCAGTCTTCGAGAAAGGAGGACAGAACAGTGTCGAGATCTGTTAAAAAAGGACCGTACGTCCAAGAGAGCCTTAAGAAAAAAATTGATGCCCTTAACGCTGCCGGTGAAAAGAAAGTCGTCAAGACCTGGAGCCGCAGCTCTACGATTCTCCCTGAATTCCTGGGTCATACCATTGCCGTCCATGATGGCCGCAAACACGTGCCTGTGTATGTGACGGAAGACATGGTTGGCCACAAGCTCGGTGAATTCGCTCCGACCCGTCTTTTCAAGGGCCATGGCGACAAGGCCGCTGCAGTAGCCGCTGCGGCTGGCAAGTAATTCGGGGAAGGAGGATACATACGATGGAAGAAGCAAAAGCAGTTGCTAAATATATCCGCATCGCTCCTCGGAAGCTGCGCATCGTGATCAACCTGATCCGCGGCAAATCCGTGAATGAAGCATTCGCAATCCTCAAGTATACCCCGAAAGTCGGTTCTGAAGTGATTGAGAAGGTTCTTCGCTCTGCTGTAGCAAACGCGGAACATAATTTTAATATGAATGTCGATAATCTGGTGGTGTCCAATGCATTTGTGGACCAGGGTCCTACTATGAAGAGAATTCATCCACGCTCCCGTGGACAGGCATTTAAGATCCTGAAACGCTCCAGTCATGTGACTGTGGCCGTCGCCGAAAAATAACACCCTGTCAGAAGGAGGGAATGAATAGTGGGTCAGAAAGTTAATCCACATGGTTTCAGAGTTGGCGTAATCGATGATTGGGATTCCAAATGGTACGCCGACAAGGACTATCAAAAGTATCTGCTTGAAGATATTAAAATCCGTGATTTTATTAAAGATAAACAGTTCCAGGCCGGTATTTCCCGTGTTGCGATCGAAAGAACCGAACAGAAGATGCGTATTTCCATCTACACGGCAAAACCCGGTATCGTCATCGGCCGTCAGGGCAGCAACATCGAACTGCTGAAGAAAGACCTGGCCAAGCTGACCGACAGCAAGCTGGATATCAATATCGTGGAAGTCAAGTCCCCGGATATGGATGCAACCCTCGTGGCTGAAAACGTGGCTTCCCAGCTGGAACGCCGTATCGCTTTCCGCCGTGCCATGAAGCAGTGCGTAGGCCGCACCATGCGTCTGGGCGCCAAGGGAATCAAGATCACCTGCTCCGGCCGTCTGGGCGGTGCTGAAATCGCCCGCAGCGAAAGCTACCGTGATGGTTCCATTCCTCTGCACACCCTGCGTGCCGATATCGACTATGGCACTGCCGAAGCGCATACCACCTACGGCCGCATCGGCATCAAGGTCTGGATTTACAAAGGCGAAATCCTGCCGACGAAAGTCGCTAAGAAAGCAGCTCCTGAAGCAGCACAAGAAGGAGGGGCGAAATAATGTTATTACCGAAGAGAGTACTTCACCGTAAACAACATAGAGGCCGCATGAAAGGCCGTGCAATGCGTGGCAACAGAGTCGCTCATGGCGAGTATGGCCTGGTCGCTCTGGAACCGGCATGGATCACGAACCGTCAGATCGAAGCCGCCCGTATCGCTATGACCCGTTACATCAAACGTGGCGGTCAGGTATGGATCCAGATTTTCCCGGATAAGCCTGTAACGGCAAAAGCCGCCGGCAGCCGTATGGGTAGTGGTAAAGGTTCTCCCGAGTACTGGGTGTCCGTTGTGAAACCGGGACGCGTCATGTTCGAAATGGCCGGCGTTACCGAAGAAATCGCCAGAGAAGCTATGCGTCTTGCCGGCAACAAGCTGCCGATCAAGAGCCGCTTCGTGACGAAGGAACAGCTGGATGCCGAAGTCACCGCGCGTGAAAATGGAGTAGGTGGTGAAGCTTAATGAAAACTAAAGAAATCAGAGAAATGTCTGGCACTGACTTGGATGCAAAGTTAGCCGGCCTGAAAGATGAACTTTTTAACCTGCGTTTTCAACTGGCAACGGGACAACTGGAAAATCCGATGAAGATCCGTGAAGTCAAGAAGTCCATTGCCCAGATCAAAACCGTTCAACGGGAACGCGAGATTAACTCCTGATCGGAGCTAAACCCAAGCAAGGAGGCAACATTCCGTGGCTGAAGAAAGAAATTTGCGTGTTACGCGTACTGGTAAAGTCGTTAGCGATAAGATGCAGAAGACCGTTGTGGTCGCCATCGAACGTCTCGTTCAGCATCCTCTTTACAAAAAGGGCGTAATGCATACCATTAAATTAAAGGCTCATGATGAGAACAACGATGCCCATATCGGTGATGTCGTGAAGATTGAACAGACCCGTCCTTTGTCCAAGGATAAGTGCTGGCGCGTTGTTGAGATCGTCGAGCGTGCAAAATAAGTGAGACTGCTAAGCACTGCTTAGCAAGGGAGGTAAACCATGATTCAACAACAGACGGTGCTGAATGTTGGCGACAATACCGGTGCCAAGAAGATTATGTGTATCCGTGTATTAGGCGGTTCCTATCGCAGATACGCTAATATCGGAGATGTAATTGTAGCTGCTGTTAAGGATGCAACACCCGGTGGCGTTGTCCAAAAGGGTGAAGTGGTCAAGGCCGTTGTGGTCCGTTCCACGAAGGGCACCCGCCGTCCGGATGGCTCCTACATCCGTTTCGATGAAAACGCAGCTGTTCTGATCAAAGATGACAAGAGCCCCCGGGGCACCCGTATCTTTGGGCCGGTTGCCCGGGAACTTCGTGATAAGGATTACATGAAGATCATTTCCCTGGCTCCGGAAGTGCTCTGATAAGGAGGTATCGCAGAAAATGGCAGAAGCAACTAAATTGCACGTTAGAAAAGGCGATACCGTTGTGGTATTAGCTGGTAAAGACAAAGGGAAGCAGGGCAAGGTCGTTGCCGCTTTCCCGAAAAAGAGCAGAGTGACCGTGGAAGGTGTCAACCAGGTCAAGCGCCATACGAAACCTTCTCAGAAGAATCCGCAGGGCGGCATCGTGGAGAAAGAAGCTCCGATCGCTTCCTCCAACGTGATGATCATCTGCCCGGCCTGCAAGAAACCGACCCGTATCAAAAAAGTTGCAGTAGGTGACGGATTTGCCAGAGCCTGCAAGAAGTGCGGCGAAGTTATCGACAAATAATACGGGAAGGAGGATTACACATGGCAACGAGACTGCAAGAAAAATATACTTCCGAAGCCGTTAAAGGCCTGATGGAAAAGTTCAATTATAAAAACGTCAACGAAATCCCTAAAGTGGAAAAAGTTGTGATCAATATCGGCTGCGGTGATGCTGTGACCAACAGCAAGGCCATCGACTCCGCTGTAGAAGACCTTACGGTCATCTCCGGTCAGAAACCCCTGATCACCAAAGCCAAGAAGTCCATTGCGGCATTCAAACTCCGTGAAGGCATGCCGATCGGCGTAAAGGTTACGCTCCGCGGCAACCGGATGTATGAATTCCTGGACAAGTTCATGAACCTTGCCCTGCCCCGCGTACGTGACTTCAGAGGTGTCAATCCGCAGTCCTTCGACGGCCGCGGCAATTATGCCATCGGTCTGAAGGAACAGCTGATTTTCCCCGAAATCGATTATGACAAGGTGGAAAAGGTCCGCGGTATGGACGTCATCATCGTCACGACTGCCAAGACTGACGAAGAAGCCAGAGAACTGCTGAAGCTTCTTGGTATGCCGTTCAGCGCATAAGGAGGATTAAACCGTGGCAAAGACCGCATTGATTGAGAAATGGAAAGCGGAACCTAAGTTCAAGGTTCGTAAATATAACCGCTGCAAGATTTGTGGCAGACCGCACGCTTACATGCGCAAGTTCGGCATTTGCCGTATCTGCTTCCGGAAATACGCTTACGAAGGCGCTATCCCCGGAGTGAAGAAAGCAAGCTGGTAAGAGCGCGTATACAGGAAGGAGGGCATTCGTAAATGACTATGACTGATCCGATCGCCGATATGCTTACGAGAATCCGTAACGCGAATTCGGTTCATCACGATAAAGTTGAAATCCCCTGCTCCAAGATCAAGGCTGCCATTGCAGAGATCCTGAAGAGCGAAGGTTTCATCAAAGACTTCGAAGTCGTTCCCGGAAAGCATCAGGATGTTATCCGTGTAACGCTGAAATATGGTCCTAACAAGGAACATGTGATTTCCGGCATCAAACGTATCTCCAAACCCGGTTTGAGAGTATATTCCCAAAAAGACCAGCTGCCTCGCGTGCTGGGTGGTCTGGGCATCGCCGTGATCTCCACCTCCAAGGGCATGATGACCGATAAGGCTGCCCGCAAGGCTGGATTGGGCGGCGAAGTCGTCGCTTACGTGTGGTAAGATCAACCTAGGACCGGAGGTGCTTATAAGTGTCTAGAATTGGTAAGAATCCGATTACTGTACCGGACAAGGTCACGGTAACCGTGAATGATAATCTGGTCTCCGTCAAGGGACCGAAAGGCGAACTGAGCCGCCAGATCAACAAAAAAATCAACGTCGAACTGAAGGATGGCGTCATCACTGTGACCCGTCCGAGCGACGACAAGGAATACCGCAGCCTGCACGGCCTGTCCCGTACCCTGATCCACAACATGATCCTGGGTGTGACGGAAGGCTTCTCCAAGTCTCTGGAGATCCAGGGCGTCGGCTACCGTGTCGCAAAGCAGGGCAAGGCCCTCAGCTTCACGCTGGGCTTCTCCCATCCCTGCGTCATGGATCCTCCCGAAGGCATCACTTTTGACTGCCCGTCTTCCACCCAGATCGTCGTATCCGGGATCGACAAGGAAAAGGTCGGTGCTGTAGCTGCTGAGATCCGCAGCCTGCGTGCTCCTGAACCGTACAAGGGCAAGGGCATCCGTTATGTAGGCGAGCATATCATCCGCAAGGAAGGTAAAGCGGGCGCCAAGGGCAAGAAGTAATTTCTAGTAGGAAGGAGTGAATCTCTTGCTGAACAAGAAAGATAAGAATGCTGCGCGTCAAAAACGTCATGAGCGCATGCGTAGAAATATTGTGGGAACGGCTGAAAGACCTCGTTTCAACGTTTACCGCAGCCTGAGCAACATCTATGCTCAGATCATCAATGATGAAACCGGCGAAACTTTGGTTTCCGCCTCTTCCGTAGAAAAAGCCAACAAGGCTGCTTACGGCGGCAATATCGAAGCTGCCAAGGCTGTCGGCACCGAGATTGCCAAGAAGGCCCTGGAAAAAGGCATCAAGGCGGTTGTCTTCGACCGCGGCGGTTACCTGTATCACGGCCGTGTAGCCGCTCTGGCGGAAGCTGCCCGCGAAGCTGGCTTGGAATTTTAACTGAGGGAGGACATTAGAGTGGCTAATTACGAAAAACAAGATGATGGCTTCAAAGAAAGAGTCGTCTTCATCAACCGTGTCGCTAAAGTCGTAAAAGGCGGACGTCGTTTCTCCTTCTCTGCTTTGGTCGTTGTCGGAGACGAAAACGGCAAGGTTGGCATGGGCATGGGCAAAGCTGCCGAAGTTCCCGAAGCTATCCGCAAGGGTGTGGAAGATGCCAAGAAGAACCTCATTACGGTTCCTCTGAAGGGTACCTCCATTCCGCATGAAGTGATCGGTATCTATGGTGCCGGCCGCGTACTGCTGAAGCCGGCTTTCGAAGGTACCGGCGTTATCGCCGGCGGCCCTGTCCGTGCGGTCCTGGAACTGGCCGGTGTCAAGGACATCCTGACCAAATCCCAGGGTACCTCCAATCCTAACAACGTGGTCAGAGCTACGCTGGAAGGTCTGAAGGCACTGAAGAACGCCAAGGACGTTGCTGCTCTTCGCGGCAAGACTGTCGAAGAACTGTTGGGCTAAGGAGGTAGCGAGATATGGCACAGCTGAAAATCACGCTCACCCGCAGCGTAATCGGTTATCCGAAGGATCAGCGCGCAACTGTCAGAGCGCTGGGCCTCGGGAAGATCCGGACCAGTGTGGTAAAGGAAGACAATGCTACCCTGCATGGCATGCTCCACAAAGTTGAACATCTGGTCAAAGTAGAAGAAGTCAAGGCTTGACAAGGAGGGCTGCAAATGTATTTGCATGAATTAGCTCCCGCTCCCGGTTCCAGAAAAGCCCGCGTCCGTGTGGGCCGTGGTCTTGGTTCCGGTCTGGGTAAGACATCCGGCAAAGGCCAGAAAGGACAGAAATCCCGCAGCGGCGGGGTCAAGCGTCCTGGATTCGAAGGTGGCCAGAAGCCGTTATACCTGCGTCTGCCGAAGCGCGGTTTCTATAACAAGTTCGGCAAGCATTATACTGAAATCAATGTGGATGTACTGAATTGCTTTGACGACGGAGCAGTGGTTGATCCGGTTTCCCTCATTGAAGTGGGCCTGGTCAAGAACATTCGCGACGGTATCCGTGTCCTGGGCAATGGCGAAATCACCAAGAAACTGACGGTGAAAGCCATGGGCTTCAGCAAGACCGCAGAAGAGAAGATCGTTGCTGCCGGCGGTAAAGTAGAGGTGATCTAATTGGCTTCAGCCCTTGATAACCTGATGCAGGCTACAGAACTCCGAAAGAAGCTGAGCTTTACCCTTGCGATGTTCATAGTATTCAGGGCTGGAACGCAAATCCCGGTACCGGGTGTCAACGCAGCCATGATCGAGCAGCTCTTCAACAGCGGAAACCTGTTTGGACTGCTTGACCTGTTCTCCGGCGGCGCGCTCAGCAAATTTTCAATATTTGCTATGAGCATTACTCCTTATATCAACGCGTCTATCATCACGCAGCTGTTGACCGTGGTCATCCCGACCTTGGAGGAATGGTCCAAGGAAGGCGCGGAAGGACAGAAGAAAATCAACAAGATCAACCGCTATGCAGCGGTTGGCCTGGGACTGATCCAGGCAATCGGCATGGCCTATGGTCTCCGGGTTGCCGTAAACAATCCGAGTTTCTTCTCCTTTGCTACCATCGTCATCACTCTGACGGCGGGTACCATCCTCCTCATGTGGATCGGTGAGCAGATTACAGCACGGGGAATCGGCAACGGGATCTCACTGATCATCTTTGCCGGCATCATTTCCCGCCTGCCCAGCGGTCTGGCCACGATCGGCCAGTACCTCTCGGCCGGCACGGTCAATATCTTCAATATATTGATTTTCGCTCTCCTTGCTGTCCTGATGGTCATGTTTGTTGTAGCCATTACTGTGGCTTACCGCAAAATTCCCGTTCAGTATGCAAAGCGGATCGTAGGACGGAAAATGTACGGCGGCCATACCACCTACATTCCTCTGAAAGTGAACCAGGCCGGCGTCATGCCGATCATCTTCGCTTCTTCGGTGCTGATGTTCCCCGTGACGATCGCCCAGTTCATCAAAGTGCCCTGGGTCCAGAAGATTGCCGGGTATCTGCAGTGGGGTACGCCTGTACAGACGACGCTCTACATCCTGCTGATTCTGTTCTTCACTTACTTCTATACGGCAGTAAGCTTGAACATTCCCGATATGTGCGATAACATTAAGAAATACGGCGGGTTCATCCCCGGGCTGCGTCCGGGCAAACCTACCATCGCCTATCTGGATAAGATCATGAACCGGATTACGCTGGCCGGTGCCGTTTTCCTGGCATTTATTGCCATCATGCCGAACCTGATTGTCTGGCTGACAGGCATCTCCGGAGTGTACTTCGGAGGTACGGCCTTACTGATTGTCGTGGGCGTTGCGCTTGATACGATGAAACAGGTCGAGTCCATGGTGCTGATGCGTCACTACCAGGGCTTCATGAAATAGGAGAAGTAGACATGCATATTCTTTTAATGGGACCTCCCGGCGCAGGGAAAGGAACCCAAGCAGAAAAATTAGTTGCCGATTTCCCGATTCCTCATATTTCGACGGGAGACATGTTCCGTGCGGCTGTGAAAAATGGTACGGAATTGGGTAAGGAAGCCAAAAAATATATGGACGCCGGCGGGCTTGTCCCCGATGAAGTCACCATTGGCATCGTCAGGGAACGTCTGGCCGAGCCGGATTGCGTCAAGGGATTCATCCTGGATGGATTCCCCCGCACCAAGGAACAGGCTGTTGCCCTCGATCAGATCCTGAAAGATCTGGGCATCCAGCTGACCGCTGCCGTGAACATCGCTGTTCCCGACGCGGACCTGGTCAGCCGGGTAACCGGCCGCCGCATCTGCAAAAAGTGCGGCGCGACCTTCCATGTCGTCTATAATCCTCCCAAGCAGGAAAATGTATGCGACAAATGCGGTGGAGAATTGTTCCAGCGTGATGACGACAAAGAAACCACTGTAAAGAAACGTTTGGAAGCATACCATAGCCAAACTGCTCCTCTGATTGCGTATTACAAAGCGGAAGGCGTCTACAAGGAAATCGACGGCACCCAGCCTATCGACAAAGTCTATGCCGATGTGGTCGCCGCAGTGAAAGGAAAGTAAGGAGGCCGGCACAAGTGTCGAAACAAGATGCTATTGAAGTAGAAGGTACTGTCCTGGAATCTTTACCTAACGCTATGTTCCGTGTGAAGTTGGAAAACGATCACGAAATCCTTGCCCACATTTCCGGAAAAATACGTATGAACTTCATAAAAATCCTCCCGGGAGACAGAGTGACCGTAGAGCTGACGCCCTATGACCTCAACCGGGGACGGATCACTTATCGGTTTAAATAAAGAGGATTGGCAAGAGGAGGTTCAGCAACATGAAAGTTAGACCGTCTGTAAAACGCATTTGCGAAAAATGCAAGATCATTAAGCGCAAGGGCCGCGTCATGGTCATTTGCGAAAACCCGAAACATAAACAAAGACAAGGCTGAGAGAGGGAGGTGCTTTAAAGAATGGCTCGTAT
The DNA here is from genome assembly GCA_900315205.1 of uncultured Acidaminococcus sp. Taxonomy (GTDB): domain Bacteria; phylum Bacillota; class Negativicutes; order Acidaminococcales; family Acidaminococcaceae; genus Acidaminococcus. The sequence goes on along the minus strand of OMYF01000027.1, from coordinate 15,656 downwards.
TGCCGGTGTAGATTTGCCGAGAGACAAGCGTATCGAATACGCACTGCCGTACATCTACGGGATCGGTCTGACCCTGTCCCGTGAAATTCTGGACAAGACCGGAATCAACTATGATACTCGTGTCCGTGACCTGACGGAAGCTGAAATCGCGAAGCTGCGTGAGATCCTGGATCATGAATATAAAATCGAAGGTGACCTCCGCCGTGAGGAATCCCTGAACATCAAGCGTCTGGTGGAAATCGGATGCTACCGCGGCCGCAGACACAAAGCGGGTCTGCCCGTCCGTGGCCAGAACACCAAGAACAACGCCCGTACGCGTAAAGGCCCGAAGAACGCGGCAAAGAAGAAGTAATAAGGAGGGATCACTCGAGTGGCTGGTAAGAAAGTTGTCCGTAACAAACGGAAAGTAAGCAAGAACATTGAATCCGGTGTAGCACATATCCGCTCCACCTTCAATAACACGATCGTGACGATTTCTGATACGACCGGTGCAACCCTTAGCTGGGCATCCGCTGGTGGCCAGGGCTTCCGCGGTTCCCGCAAGAGCACTCCCTTCGCAGCTCAGATGGCCGCTGAAACGGCTGCCAAGGCCGCTATGGAACATGGCCTGAAGCGGATCGAAGTATACGTCAAGGGCCCGGGTGCCGGCCGTGAAGCCGCTATCCGTGCGCTGCAGGCTGCAGGCCTGGAAGTAGAGTCCATCAAAGACGTGACTCCGATTCCTCATAACGGCTGCCGTCCGCCCAAACGCAGAAGAGTTTAATGGAGGTGAAGTGATAGATGGCTATTGATAAGACTCCGGTTCTGAAGAGATGCAGATCCCTGGGTATGTCTCCGGCTTTTGTGGGCGTTACGAAAGAATCCCACCGTCAGCCGAAGCGCCAGTTCAAAAAGAAGAGCGAATACGGAATGCAGCTGGCTGAAAAACAGAAAGCCAAGTTCATCTATGGCATTCTGGAAAGACAGTTCCGTGGCTATTATGAAAAAGCCAAGAAGATGGAAGGCATTGCCGGTACCAACCTGCTGATCCTGCTGGAACGCAGACTGGACAACGTGGTATACCGTATGGGTCTTGCCAACACGCGCCGTCAGGCCCGTCAGCTCGTGACCCATGGCCACATTGCCGTCAACGGCAAGCGTCTGGATATCCCCTCTGCCCTGATCAAGGCCGGCGACGTTGTTTCCGTCATGGAAAGCAGCCGCAGCTCTGCCTACTTCAAGGGTATGGCTGAAACGCTGGGCAAGACTGCCGTTCCTGCCTGGATCACTGTAGACGGACAAAACCTCAGCGGAAAGGTTGACCGTCTGCCCGTTCGTGATGAAATCGATGTGCCCATCGAAGAACAGCTCATCATCGAACTGTACTCCAAGTAATTTGATACTGTTCTCCACCTTAGAGACCGCGTATTGTGGTAATGCGCAAAAGGAGGCTTCCGCATGAAGGAAATTGAAAAACCAAGCCTTGTTGTCGACGAAATTTCCCCTGACGGACGCTACGGTAAGTTCGTCTGGGAACCTTTGGAACGTGGGTACGGTATTACGTTAGGCAATAGTCTGCGTCGTGTACTGCTTTCATCTTTGACCGGTATGGCTGTTACCGGGATCAAGATCGACGGAGTGCTCCATGAGTTCTCTACGATCGAAGGCGTCAGGGAAGACGTTGCCGATATTGTCTTAAATATCAAGTCTCTCTGCTTTAAGGTGAACCTGGATGATCAGGCCACCTTCGAGCCGAAGACGTTCTATATCAAAAAGTCCGGCGAGGGCGAAGTCACCGGTGCTGATGTCATCTGTGATCAGGATACGGAAGTCCTGAATCCGGAACTGCACATTGCGACGATGGATAAGAATGCGGACCTGAACATGGAAATCTATGTTGACCTGGGCCGCGGCTATGTCCAGGCGGACAAGAACAAGAGCAAGGATCGGCCCATCGGCTTTATCCCTGTGGATTCCATCTACTCTCCGATTACGCGCGTGAAATTCGGCGTGACGGATACACGCGTGGGCAATGTCACCAACTACGACCGTCTGACACTGGAAGTCTGGACGGACGGCAGTCTGGGGCCTGATGAAGCCGTGACTTCTGCAGCAGAAATCCTGATCAAGTATCTGGCTCTCTTCAAGACCACCAATATCCCGAAGATCCAGGGCAGTGAAGATGGAGAGAAGAAGGACGAGGAAGGCACGAAGTCTTCTGTGCTCCAGATGTCCATCGATGATCTGGATCTGACGGTTCGTTCCAACAACTGTCTGAGACGGGCTGGCATCAATACTGTGGAAGACATCATCAGCAAGACCGAAGACGAGCTCATTTGCGTCCGCAACCTGGGCAGCAAATCCCTGGAAGAGGTCAAGAACAAGATCGAGGAATTGGGCCTGCATCTGCGCAATTCCGAAGAAGAATAATAGGAGGAAGACGAAACATGGCATACAGAAAATTGGGCCGCAATTCCAGCAACCGGAAAGCGTTGTTCCGCAGCGTCCTGACCGCCTTCTTCAAAAACGAGAGAATTGAAACCACTGAAACCAAAGCTAAGGAAATCAGTGGCCTGGCTGAAAAGCTGATCACGACGGCAAAGAACGATACGCTCGCATCCCGCCGTCAGGTCCTGGCTGCCCTCGTTGACGAAGAAGCCACGAAGAAACTGTTTGAGGAAATTGCCCCGAAGTATAAAGACCGCAACGGCGGATATACTCGTATCTACAAGACGAGCCCGCGCCGCGGCGATGCTGCTGACATGGCAATCCTGGAACTCATCTGATTCCGGAAAAGACAGAAGCCCTGTAACGAACGCGTTACAGGGTTTTTCTTTATGTCCGGCAGACTCTCTTTGCTGTGCAGTCAGGTCAGAGCGCTTTCCTGCCGAAGGTCCGGACGATGAAATCCCTGACCCGGCGCACCGGTTCCGTGAAAAGATTGTCCTTTTTCCAGGCAAGATCGATTGTCCTGGAAAAACCCGGTGTGGCGATCCGGATGCACTTGACCGGGAACTGGGCGAGATTGGGAAGGTCCGGGATGATGGTGATGCCGTAGTTCTGCGTGATATACTGCAGCGTCGTCGTCGGATCCTTCGTTTCGGCAAGGACGATGGGGACAGCGTGGAACCGGGCGTACTGGGCCTCGATGATCTGGCGCAGGGAACTGTTCCTGTGCAGGGTGACCAGCGGATAGTCCTTGAATTCCGGAAAATGCAGCTCGTCATAGCGGGCCAGCTGATGCCCTCTGGCGACGACGAGACGGAACTCCTGTCTTGCGATGGGGACCGTCTCGAGGGCCGGGTCATCCGTCTGACCGATAAAGGCAAAGTCGAGGTCCCCGGTTTTCAGGGACTCGATGAGCTCGTTCTGCAGCTGCTGCACATAGGAAAAATGCAGCGGGCGGCTGCCGGCCTCGCGGGTGAGGGCCTGCGTGATCTTTGGGATCAGCGAAGTCGAAAGGCTGTACATATAGCCGAGAGATATCGTGGAAGCTGCGTAACATTTCAGCTTGTGCACCGCTTCCGCGGCAAGCCGGATTTCTTCCAGAGCTCCGTCGATATGGCCGTAAAAGGCCTCGCCGTAATCTGTCAGCGCCAGATGGCGGTCCCGGCGTTCGAAAAGAGGGACACCGAGCTCTTTTTCCAGCTCATGGATGGCATAGCTGAGGCCGGGCTGGGAAATATGCAGTTTTTCTGCGGCGCGCGTGTAGTGGAGCGTCCGTGCAAGACAGCGGAAATATTGGAGCTGGGACAGGTTCACGGGAATCCCTCCTTGGATCATGGCAAAAAGCGGTACGGCAGGAATATGGAAGCTCTGCGGGTAAATCCATCGTACCCCTCCGCGGGGATGTGTGCAAGACCTCCGCTCTCCCCTTTTCGGGATATCCGTGGACTGCCGGACCGGATCAAAAGCTGATTTTTACAGGATAAATACGGTTTTTACCTGAATTTTACTCTGAGAAAAAAAGAATGGAGCTTTTTTGCGGTTTTTTGGCGGATTGATTTGTCTTATTCCTTCTTTCGGGCTATAATGGACACGAAATCTCTATAGAAAAAGGAGGAGGACATCATGGACGAAAAAGTACAGCAGAAGCATATGCAGAGCATCCTTGCCATTATCCGGTCGAATCGGGATGGCGACTGGATACGGGATTCCCTGGATGATTATCATGAAAACGATATCGCCGATGTCCTTCCCGTCCTGACACCGGCCGAACGGCTCCATCTGTCACAGATCCTGCCCGTGGACCGCATCGCTGAGATCATCGAATACGTGGAAGAGACGGATGATGCGGAAAAATACCTGGAGGAAATGCCGGATGGACGCGCTGCAGCCGTCCTTTCCGCCATGGAATCCGATGAGGCCGTCGACTTCCTGAAGGCGACGGACAGTGAGAAAAAGACCTCCTGGCTCGCGCACATGGATCCGGCCGTCCGGAAATCACTGGCGGCTCTGGCCTCTTTTGATGAAAGCACCATTGCCTCCCGGATGACGACGAATTTTGTCACGGTGGAATCCTGCATGACCGTGCCGGAAGCGATGAAGGAAGTCGTCAAGGAAGCCGCTGACTGTGACAACATCGCCGAAATCTATGTGGTGGACCAGAATGATATGTACGCCGGGGCTTTTTCCCTGAAGGATCTCATTGTGGCCCGGCGGGATACGCCCCTGGACGAGATCATCGTCAAGGGCTTCCCTTACGTGTTCGCCAACGAGAAGATCGCGGACTGCCTGCAGGTCATCGAGGACTACGGAGAAGACTCCATCCCCGTGCTCTCCCGGGACAAACGGATCCTGGGCGTCGTGACGGCCAGCGATGTGGCAGAAGTCATCGATGATGAAATGAGCGACGACTATGCAAAATTAGGCGGCTTGAGCGCCGAAGAAGATCTGGACGAACCTCTGTCCCAGTCCATCAAAAAAAGACTGCCCTGGCTGGTCCTCCTGCTTTTCCTGGGTGTCCTTGTGTCGTCCGTCGTGGCTCTGTTCGAACAGGTCGTGGCCAAACTGACGCTGATCATGGCGTTCCAGTCCATGATCCTCGATATGTCGGGTAACGTCGGCACCCAGTCCCTGGCTGTGACCATCCGCGTCCTGATGGATGAAAATCTGACCGGCCATGAGAAGTGGCGCCTGATCCGCAAGGAAGCTGCCGCAGGTTTCTGCAACGGCCTGATCCTCGGCATCGTGGCCATCGGCGCCATCGGCATCTACATCGTGGCGGCCCGGCATTATCCGGCGCGGACAGCTTTCAGCATCTCCGTCTGCATTGGCCTGAGCCTGATGCTTTCCATGCTGATCTCGAGTCTGGTCGGGACGGTGGTGCCCATGTTCTTCAAAAGGATCCATGTCGATCCGGCTGTGGCATCCGGTCCGCTCATCACGACCGTCACGGACCTTGTCGGTGTCGTGACGTATTACGGCCTCGCCTGGCTGATGCTGATCCATATCCTTGGGATGTAAGCGGGAGCTTTCTCCCGATGCTTTCATGGCTGCCTTCCTCAAAGCGGGATGGCAGCCATGTTTTTTCATATGGATCTGTGCGCTGCAGTCCGCCCGGCGGGCCGTCCTGCAAAAAAATCCCTGCGGAGCGGGCGGCCTTTTGCGTCAAAGCCGCACTGCCCTGCAGGGGAGGTGCTGTTTTTTGTCCGGACGGCTGACCCTTCAGACGTACCGGGGCCTGCTCAGGATTTTTCAGGAGCGGGCGCAGGGCGCCTTGCTCGTGGCATCCAGGAGGTCTGAGAAATGCCGGTCCTTGTGCCAGAACGAACGGCGGGCCACAATGTAGAAAGCAAGCCAGATGAGGAAGCTGAAGCCCCAGAGGATCCAGGCCGGTACGGTCGTCGAAAGCAGGGGCATGAGGACCACATAGGGAATGGCCAGCGGATAGAGCAGGGACACGGCGGAGGCGACGGAATCCTGCCCCGTCGTTTCAAATCTCGGGTCGACGACACGCAGCAGCATGAGCCCCGTGGCGAGCACGCCGCTTTCCAGGCCGTAGCTTGCCACAGCGCGCTCGAACCAGTCCACGTCGAAGATCTTCCAGGAGAAATAGAAGTTGGCTGTCAGATTGACGATGATCATGACGACGATGGTCAGGACAAGGGGTACGAGGTAGAGCGAGAAGACTTTCAGGGAGAGCGTCGCAATGGCGGCACAGACGAGATAATCCAGGGCGACGCCGGAGATCCGGTTGATCGTGTCGCGGTCGATGTAGGACTCCATATGGAGCCGGCGCATCACGTAATTGAAGGTGGCCCCCAGGACCATGGCACAGGCAAAGTGGGGGATTTCCTTCAGCAGGGGATGGATCAGGACCAGGCCTTTGGAAATCAGGGTGGCCCCGCCAAAGATCAGGCCCGTGATGGCAAGCTGCAGAGCCAGCGGGTCCAGCGAGTCCGCATAGGTGACGCCGCTGCCGATGCTCTTGCGTTCCGCGGCCGGGACGATGCCTTCTTTGATGCTCTGCGGGATGGCCTGGGGCTTCAGGACTTTCTGGGCATAGCCCCGGCGGACACCGATGTTGATGACGATCATGCCGAGGATGATGCCCGACATGAGACCGGCCGTGGCCATCGTGTTGGCGACGGAGATGCCTTCGGGCCAGCCGTACTGGGCCAGGGCGACACCGACCGCGTTGGCCGTCCCGTGTCCGCCGTGGAACCCGAAGACGGGCGTAAAGCCGAAGCTCACGGGCAGTTCAGGGAAGAACGGGATCAGGAGCATCGTCAGTCCCAGTCCGACGAGGACCTGTGTCTGGTGCATCAGCCCCGAGACAGTGACTCCTTCCGAGGCGATCCGCCCGAAATTCTTCGAAGGTTTGGCTCCCACAAAGGCAAGTCCCAGCACGACCGATGTCAGCTGGCCCGGCCACTGGGCGATCGTTTTGCCGATGGGAAGGGAAATGCCGGTGAAATGGCCCAGGATCTGCGGTCCCAGGAGCAGTCCGACAAAACCGGCGATCAGGGATGCCGGCAGATACAGGTTCTGGAGGAAACGGCTGTGCTTGCGCAGCGCAACGCCGACGACGAGCAGGAGACTCAGGATCGCTCCGTCCAGGATGGCAACTTTCAGAGGGTTCATAGAGACAACTTCCTTTCTGCTGTTGAAGCTCCGATATCAGAGTTCTTCTGCCAGCTTTGGCAGGTCTTCTTCCGTCAGGATCAGACCTTTTTCATTTCCGATATGGCGGCAGATGATTTCATAGAGCGGCGCCATTTTCTCTTTGGAAAGCGTCAGGCCCTGCCGCCTGCAAAGGGCATAGAGAGCTTCTTCCGTGATGTTCCGGGACAGGAAGGCGATCCGTCTGCCGCCGAATTCCTCCGGCAGGATCCCCTCCACGGCCAGAGGATCTTTCATCGAAAGCAGGATGTGGGCAGCCAGACTGTCCGAAAACGCATATTTCCCCACAAAGGGCGTGTTCGGCGGGATCGGGATCCCGGAAATCTGCGACACATAAAGGGCCAGAGCTTTCAGCTTGGTGCAGTCGATGCCCGTTTTGATTCCGTAAAGGCCTTCGAGGGCCATGACAATTTCCACCAGGGAGGCATTCCCGCAGCGTTCGCCCAGTGCGTTGACCGAGCCGTCCACGAGTCCCGCTCCGCTCAGGATCCCTGCCAGGGCGTCAGCGAGGCCCAGACCAAAATCATTGTGCGTATGGATGCCCAGGATGGTGCCGCGGTCCCCGATGGCGTCAAGGGCCGTGTGGCACATCGCTGCAATGCCGCTCGGATCGGCGACACCCACCGTGTCGGCAAGGCGCACCCGTGCGGCTCCGGCATTTGCGGCGGCCCGGGCCATGCGGCTCAGGATTTGCGGATCGGAGCGGGTGGAGTCGAGCAGGCTGATGTTGCATTCCAGGCCCTTGCCGGCGATATAGTCCGCCGTCCGCTGGATCTCTTTCTCTTCTGCTTCCAGTTCTGCTTCACTGCGTGCGGCAAGGGAGAAGGAGGCGTGGATGATATCGGGCTTTGTCTGTGCCTGCAGGTCGATCATTTGTTTCAGGGCATCCCAGTCGGAAGTGTTGAAATTCAGCACTTCGGTCCTGAGGCAGCGGCGGGGCAGGGCACACAGCTCCGCATTGATCTCCATGGCCTTCTCGTCCACTTGCGCTCCGTGCCAGGTATTATATAATTGGACTTGTGGAAAATGTGCTTCTTCCAGGAGCGTGACGAATTTTTTCCTGTCTCCCCGGGAGAAGGAGACCCCTGCGGTCTGTTCCCCTTCACGCAGTGTCACATCGCAAAGGATGGGAACAGTCTTCAGGACAGGGATCTGGTTGTACGGACTGACTCGACGTTTCATTTTTTTCCTCCTGTTTTCAATCGGATAATGAGGTGCTCCATGCTGTTCAATACAGAATATTTCAGGGTACTGTGCCAGTCGGAAAGCATATCGGCCGCGGCGGAAAAACTGCATGTTTCCCATCAGAACCTGAGCCGTTACATCAGGAACCTGGAACAGCAGTACCGGACCGTGCTCTTTACGCGCACACCGAAGCTGGCGCTGACGGAAGCTGGAAGGGCGGTCCTTGATTCCATGCAGGAAATCGCCATTGCCGAGCAGAATCTCCAGACGCGGCTGCAGGAAATCCGGCGTTCCGATGTGGGGTCGCTGCGTGTCGGGGCCCCGGAGGGCCGTTTCCGCATCGTCCTGCCCGGAGTGCTGGCCGCGCTGCGGCAGGAATATCCCGGCGTGGCCGTCTGTCCCGTGGCGGCTCCTTCCAGTGAGCTGCAGAAGAAACTGCTCCGCAACGAAATCGACGTGGCGCTCATTGACGGGGATTTTGTCGATCCCGTCCGTTTCCGCCAGTGGTCCGTCATGGAAGAAACCCTGTCTTTCGTCATTTCCGACAGGCTGCTGCGCCGGCATCTGGGAAAGCTGGAAGCAGCGGATCTTGCGCGTTTCCGTCAGGGCATCGATATACGGGAATTCCTTGCTCTCCCCTTCATCCTCAATCTGCCCAATTCCATTTCCAGGCGCTGCCTGGACCGCTGGCTCCGTGCCCATGACCGGCAGATCCGCCCCGTCATGGAACTGTCCCAGATGGATATGCATATCCTGCTGAGCGCCTGCGGATACGGCGCCTGCTTCTGCTGGTCCATGTATCTGCCCCTTGTGGAGGAACAGAATCTGCTCCATCGGGATGATCCGCTTTATGTCTTTCCGCTGAAGGATTTTCCGGACCATAACCGGATCGTACTGGCTTCTTTGAAACAGAAGACGCTGCCTTCCTTCGGCAAACGGTACTGCAGCCTGATCCGGGAACGCTATGCCAGCCTTGCGCTGCCGGCTTCTTTCAAATAAGAATGTACCATGGATTGCTGCCATAAAAAAGAACAATATAATTGAATTCCTGCAACTTGTACATTGCAGGAAAATTCGGATGACCGCCGGCCTTTCTTTTGGAGGGCCGGCGCTTTTTTTCGGAAAGAGTCCCCGCTGTGCGCAGGCGCGTCCGCCGGGCGGCCGGCGGGGCACTCCGGATGGCCTGCAATCTCATGGTTGCAGCATATCACCTTTCTTCTTCTTTTTCCTTTCGGCCATCTGTGCTACAGTAGATAGAACATATGGCAGGGGGACCTGCGGGCAGCAGGAGCCGGCGGCTGCAGGAAGGCGGCGCGCGGCAGCTGTCTTTTGTCCCCGGCCTGGAAGCATAAAGACGGCGCCTGCCGTGCTGTACAGGAGGAGTGGAACCTATGGAACGGAAAAAGATCCTTGTTGTGGAAGCCTGTCCCCGCGATGGCTGGGAACATCAGCCTTTTGTCATCAAGACGGAAGACAAGCTCAGATATATCCGGAGCATGATCGACAGCGGAGCCCGCGTCCTTGATCTCGTCAACTTTGCAGATCCGGAGCAGGTCCCCCAGATGAAAGATGCTGCTGCAGTCATGCAGCAGACCCGGGCTTATGTGGCAGAGCATCAGCTCGCTGTGGAGTGCATGGGTCTTGCTTTTGACGTGGCCGGTCTCAAGCGGGCCCTGGCAGCCGGAGCCACTTCGCTGCAGTATGCTTTTTCTGCCAGTGACAGGACGAATGAAAAACTCATCCATACGACCCTCGAAGCCTCGCTGCAGAACATGCGGGACATCCTGGCCCATGCGGGCGGTGCCAGACTGAAGATCGGGCTGCTGTGCTCCTTTGGCTCTCCCTACGGGGATGATGTGACGCTGGACCGTCTGAAAGCGATCTGCACGGAAGCCCTGGAAGCCGGAGTCAGTACGATCAGCCTGGCCGATACGGCAGGGATCGCTTCGCCCGCGCATGTGCGGGAAATCATCGAAGGACTGAAAGCGGATGTGGATCTGGACCGCCTTTCCGTCCATGTCCACAATGCGTACGGCATGGGCCTCGCGAATGTCATGGCAGCGGTCGAAGCGGGTGTGACGTCCGTGGAAGGGTCCCTGGGCGGCATCGGTACGGGGCCGTTCCCCTTTGTGCCCGGCAACTACAACCTGCCGACGGAGGATATCGTCAATATGCTGGAAGCCGCCGGGTATGACACGGGATACAGCCTGCCCCGCCTGATCGCCGCAGCCCGCACGATGTGCAGCGAGACCGGTGCCATCCATACGAGCCATCTCTACGACAAACAGGACTGTCTCCTCTGCAGGCAGTAAGAAAGGGGCGCCAGCATGAATCCTGTACTTGCCATGTTCTATGTGTTTCTCGTCTATTCTGTCGGGGATTTCATTGCCGATAAGACCAAGGCCTTCATCTCCATGTTCCTCGTCAGTGCCACGGTATTTACCATTTCCTTCTGGAATGGCGTACCGCGTTCCCTGTTTGTGGATTCCGGCCTGCTTCCCTTTGCGAAGATCACCATCTGCATGGCCATGATCCATATCGGATCATCCATCGATTTCAATGATTTCCTGAAGGAATGGCGGACTGTCATCCTGGCTTTTGCGGCAACCCTGGCCATTTGCATGGGTGTGTTCTTCATCGGACGCCTCCTCATCGATCCTTATTACGCCCTTATGAGCGCACCCATCATGGCCGGTGCCACGATTTCCTATCTGATCATGGAACCCCTGGCGGAGGCTGTCAGCCGTCCCGAACTGAAGATCTTCGGCGTCCTGATCCTCGTTACCCAAAGCTTCATCGGGATCCCGATGGCCAGCTTCTTCTGCAAAAAAGAAGGGGACCGCTATATGGAAGCATTCCGGGAAGGCCGGATCTCCGCAGAGAAGAATAAGGGCAGCAAGCTGGATCTGCGGCTTTTCCATCTGCCGGAAAAACTGAGCACGCCGAACGTCATCATCTGCAAACTGGCTTTCATTTCCTATCTCTGTTCCGTCCTGGCGAAAATCACGGGCATCAACTGGATGATCCTGGGTCTGATCGCGGGAGTCATTTTCCATGCAGTCGGGCTGGTGGAAGAAAACTGCCTTGTCAAGGCAAACGGGTTCACCTTTGTCATGGCTTCGATCTTTACCCTGATTTTTGCCGGCCTCACTCAGACCACGCCGGAAATGCTGCTTTCCATGCTCCAGCCGCTTTCCATCATCCTGGTCCTGGGTGCTCTGCTGTGCGTGGTCTCTTCCGTCATCATCGGCAGGCTGCTCCATTTCGGCTGGCGTCTTTCCATTGGACTTGCGGCGGCTGCCTTCTTCGGGTTCCCCGGGACCTATCTGATCGCCAAAGAAGTCTCCAATGCCTGCGGCCGCAATGGGGATGAAGTGAAAGTCATGTGGGACTATATGATGCCCAAGCTCATCATTTCCGGTATCGTATCCGTTTCCGTTGTGTCGGGACTGCTCGGAAGCATCATGGTCCACTGGGCCTGATCCTGGATAAACTGCATACAGTCCGTTTTTTCCAGCGGGTGTGGGATTTGATCTGTCCCCACCTGCTTTTTTTTCGTCTGCAGCCGGCTCTGTTCCTGCGCTTTTTTGCGGAAACGGAGCTATTTTTTTGCTGCTGCAGAAAAGTCCGTTTACAAAAGACGAAAAGAAAGAAAAATCAGATAAATCATTTCATGACAAAAAACGTACAATTCGTGCCGGGCGCAAAAAATATCTATTTGTGTATGCTATCATGAAAAAGCCAAAAGAAGGAATCTCCGGCCAGAGGATTTCCTGACCGGAATGGACGGATGGGAGGGATTTGCATATTCATCAATCAAAAATAACTATGATTTAAGAAAACTGAATCATGAGCAAATTTCGTTCTTCGCGAGAGGAAAAAAGTACAATCCACAAAACAATTGTGCTTACAAAACAAATGTATACTTTCGTATAATTGAAAAGTATCATACAGTTTGCTACCATATTCTGGAGAGGTATACGGAATGCGCGCTTCTGTGTACGGTTCAGGATATGCTTAAAAATGAATCTACATGTATAAACAAAAAGAGGTGTGGCTTTATGAACAGAATCTATAAAGTAATCTGGAACAAAACACGGGGCATGTATATGGTAGTTTCCGAACTGGCAAAAGGGCAGTCCAAAGGGGGCGGCCGGTCAGTGGGACGGAAAAAAGCAGTGCGGACAGCAGCCGCACTGGCTGTATTTTTCAGCGTTGTCTCTATGGGAGGGACGTCTTATGCAGCGGATCCTATCCAGATCGGCACTGTTGAGCTGAATGGCCAAAAGGTGCTGACGATAGAACAGGGAGACGCAGCGACCATCGGGACCACGCTGGGTCAGGTAGATACGAATAAAGAGAACATCGCGACGAATACCAAGGACATCGCGACGAATACTGCGAGCATTGCGCAGCATACCCTGAATATCGCACAAGAAACCCAGGAACGTAAGGCTGCAGATACGACCCTGCAGACCAATATCGACAGCGAAGCTTCTGCCCGTGAAGCCGCCGATAATGCTCTCAAGCAGACTATGACGGACCAGAAGACCAGCACGGCCCTACATGTTTCCAAGGATGGCAATCTGATTGTAGGGACTAAAGAAAATCAGATTGTCAACGATCTGAAAATCAATAAAAAATTGACATCTGGAAGCATTTCTACTGGCGATATAACTTCTAGTGGTGATGTGACTGTAAAAGGTAAAATGGCTGCGGATGGTGTGACCGACGAAACTACCAAAGACGGTACCTATATCAAACAAAACAATACGGTAGGCAACAACCTGGTCAGCCTGGATAAACAGGTTACGGCTCTGGATACCCGGATCACCGATGTAAAAGAGTATGTGCTGAGTGAAACAAACAAAAACTATGTAAACAAGACCGATGCCGCTGTACAGGATGGGGCTGTGGTAAAAGAAGCCAACACCATCGGTGAAAATGTGACAAACCTGGATGCGGCTCTGGCCAAGGAAACCGCTGCCCGGATCGGGGCTGATGCGGCTCAGGACAAAGTAATCCAGCAGGTGAATGACAATCTGGTGGCGAGCGTCAATACCATCAACAAGAGTGTGGAAACCACCAATAAAAATATGGCTGCTGGATTTACGGCCCTGAGCCAGGCGGATGCCAACGAAGCCGCAGAACGTAAAGCGGCCGATGAAGTACTGGATGATAAGATTACGGCAGAAACTTCGGCCCGTGTGGCAGCGGACGCCAAACTGGCGGAAGCCGTCAACAGCGGACTGAGCCTGAGCGACGACAATGTCCTGCAAAAGAATACCACTGCCATTGACGCCCAGGGCAATGTGACCACCTCCAGGACCGATGCCAATGAAATGATCCTGAACAAGGGCAAGGACAACCAGATCACCCTGAACGAACAGGGCATCAAAGTTGGCACCAACAGCAGTGTGATGGACGCCAACGGCGTCTATACCGGCGGGGATGACTATGATGCAGCCAAGGCAGCTATGAGCGCTGACGGCAGCATCAAGGGAGCCAACGGTGCCTTTACGGTAGATACCAGCGGCAATGTTACTTCTACCGCGACGGTACAGGGCGCTACCCTGACTGATGGGAACGGTGCATCCATGAGCAACGGCGTTGTGACGGGCAAGACCCTGACCGATGGCACGGCCACCATCAGCAACGGCAATATCAAAACCAATGGCGGATTTATCCAGACCGGCGGCGGCAACATCAACACCCAGGGCGGATCACTCCGTACCAACGGCGGCAATATCAATGCCGGCACGGGAACCATTAAAGGCGGTACCCTGACCGATGGCATTGCGACCATTTCCAATGGCAATATCAATACTTCCGGCACTATTACCGGCGGCACCGTAACTTCCACGGGCAACATTTCCGCATTAGGTGACATCCATGCAGGAGGCGCCATTACGGGTGCCACCGCTTCCATCCAGGGAGCTCTGACAGCAGGCAGCGCTGCCATTACCGGTGACCTGACCGCCGGCGGCGCTATCCAGGGTAAGAGCATCTCCGATGGCACGGCAACCATGCAGAATGGCAATATTACCGGTGTGAAGAACCTGAGCGCTGAAACCATCACCACCAGCGGCGATGCCACTATCGGCGGCGACCTGACGGTCAATGGCAAGCTGAATGTCGATGAAATCGACCTGACCAAGAACGGCATTGTAGGCGACAGCAACGTAACGGCCAGCACGAAAGTGGCAGCTGGTGAAATCACTTCCTACAAGAAAGCCACCAGCACCAAAGACGGCAGTGAAAAAGAAAGCGCCATCGATTATGATGAAAACGGCACGTCCACCTGGGCAAAATCCACTGATGCCGATGGCAACTGGAGCAAGAGCACTCTGACCGTAGAAGGCAGTGATGTGACATCCAAGGTTGTTGATTCGGATAAGAACAGAAATGTGTCTGCTCAGACTTCGGAAGAATCCAGCGACGTGGTGACCGACGCTGGCGGCAACACCTCCACCTTCCGGCAGAGAGTGGAGGCCATCCTCCAGGAAATCAAGAACGCGGCCGGCACGGAATACTCTTCCGTAGAGCAGAAACTGGACAGCGTCACCAGTACGGTGACTGACGGGACCAACACCACTTCGGTGGTCCAGGGGACGGCGGATATCACCAATACGGCGGAACAGGGAACCATTTCCAACATCGCCAAAGACCTGGTGAATAAGGCCTCTGAAAATATGACCAATACGGTGGGCAAAGACCTGACCACTACGGTGGGCGGAAATATGTCGACCACTGTGACGGGCAAGGTCACCGAAGACTACAAGTCCGACCTGGATACCAGGGTGGGCGGCAATGAAATCCACTATGTGGCAGGCAGCCAGACCAATACCGTGTCCGGAGACCGTACCGTGAATGTAAAAGGTACGGAAACGGAAAACTTCAATGCTCAGATCACCAACGTCAAGACGGACCAGAAGACTTCTGTAGGCGGCAACCAGACCAATATCGTAGGCGGCAGCCAGCAGAATACGGTAAGCGGCGATAAGACAGAAACGGTCAAAGGTGCTGTGACCGAAAAATACGGCAGCCAGGCAACTGCGGTTGACGGTGATCAGAGCACCAATGTGGGCGGCAACCAGTCCAATGTGGTGGCCGGAGACCAGACCAATACCATCAGCGGCAGCAAGACGGAAAGCGTCAAAGGTGCTGTGACGGAAACCTATGGCAGCCAGAGCACGACGGTGAACGGAGACCAGAGCAATACCGTAAAAGGGACCCTGACGGAAACCGTGACCGGTGACGTAACGGAAGACGAAAGGTGTATCATATTTTTAGACAGTAGAAAGTGAGACTTTCCTGGAGAAAGGAGCGTCTTTATGAAGAGTCTAAAAATGTACACCAAGAGTTTC
>OMYF01000021.1 GCA_900315205.1 uncultured Acidaminococcus sp. | reverse complement strand
GTAAAGCTTTGCGGAGCGCTCTGAAGAAGTCACCCATGGTCCCACATGTGGGATTTAAAAACGGGAGAATTGGAGGCTATACGGCCAGCAGCACAGCAACAGGTCATTTAAGCTCCATTTTTCGCATTTAATTAGGCTATGACACAATCTTATATGGGTATCCCGAGAAAACGTTGACACATACCGATCCGCCCGGGCATTGTCCCCCGCAGCTCCGTCTATGGTATAATGAAAAGAAATCAATCGTGAAACCGGTAGGGATATCCCTGAAAATCCGAAAAACCAAGAACAGGAGACACGCCAGCGGAGAAAGCAGAGGCTCCCCGGCCGTGCCCGTAAGTCCGGAAAAAGAAGGAGGTAAGATTGCTGCTGCCTCTGCAGACATGGAAAGGCAAAAGTACAGGGCCTCCGGCTGACCCGCAGAGCCGGAAGATCCGGACATCTCCGCAGCAGGAATTCCCGGACAGAGGCCGGTACATATATCCTTTTGCCCGTGTCCTCAGCAGCAGTTGCCATGGATACAAACGATTTGCGTTATTTTGCCGCCGTAGCCAAATACGGTTCTATTTCACAGGCCGCCAAAGCGACTTTCATTTCGCAGCCCCAGCTCAGCCACATCATCCGGAAACTTGAAAACGAAATGGGCGTGACCCTTTTCCGCCGGACGAGCCATGGAACGAAACTGACATCCGACGGACAGCGGATCCTCATGCACAGCCAGGTCATCCTGAAAGAAATGGACCGGCTCCAGCTCATGGTCAGTGCCCGCAAAGTCGAATGCAGCAGCCTCAATGTAAGCATGACCCGGTTTTCCCATACAGCGGAGTGCTACAACGAAATCTGCCGCCGCTATCAGGACATCGACAGTTTTACAGGGCGGCTGCATGAAGCGTCTCCGCTCGAAGTGATCAATGATGTCAAGGAGGGACGTTCCAGTCTCGGCGTCATCCATACGGCCGTCAAAGAGGACCGCGCGGCCCGCAATTTCGCGGACCAGGGTCTGGAATACATCCCGCTTGCAACGATACGGCCGTATGTCTGCATGTCCTCGGAACATGAGCTCGTCCGCACGGTCGGCCGCCGCGGCATCGATATCCGCGAGCTCCTTGATTACGGATTCGTCCGCTATATCGGCCAGTATGAGGATTTCATCTACCATCTGACGACGGAATCCGGACCGATCGATCTCAATATGGCCCGCAAGATCATCTACGTCAACGACCGGCAGGAACAGATGCGGCTCCTGTCGCGGACCAATTTCTTTACCATCGGCATCATGGAATTCAAAGACCAGGACTCCCTTTACGGTGTGATCTCCGTACCCCTGCTGGGCTGCCGGGAACGGTTTGCCTTCGGCATCATCAAGCACAAGGGGACGCAGCCTTCCCAGATGGAAGCGGATTTCATCGACGTCCTGCAAAAACGCTATAAAAAAATGCAGCAGCTCGACAGCGCTTCCTGACAAAAGAGGCTGGGGAGCTCTGGGGCTGTGGGGCTGTGGTGTTTGCATTGCCGCGGAATCCAGCCTTGCGGCCGGGCCGGAGGCCCTGGCCCGTAAAAAACAGAGGAGCTGTGAAAAATGACTGCTCATTTTTCACAGCTCCTCTGTTTTTCTCTGCTGCACAGGCTCCGGCCGTACCGGCGCCCAGCTCTTTTCGGTACGGCCTGCCAGCAGGCTGCCCTCAGGCAGTCTGCCGCAGCCGCCCGGCTTTCCTTACAGAAGTACCATCTTGGCATCCACGATCCCATCCAGGTTGCGGAGGATGTCGAGCGTATTCTTTTCCACGTTGCTGTCAACGGTGAGGACCATCATGGCAGCGCCTTCCTCTTTCTTGCGGGCCACCTGCATCGTCGCGATGTTGACATGGCCGGCACCAAGGAGCGTGCCGATCTGGCCGATCATACCGGGTTTATCATCGTTGCGGGCCACGATCATGAAGGGTGCGGGCACCACATCGAAACGATATCCCTGGATCTCGGTGATATGGGGCTGGTTGTCCGGAGTGACGACCCCGGCAGCGGTAAAGGTCTTATCGCCGGCCTTAAAGGCAATGGATACCCGGTTCATCCGGCCTTCGCCCTTGACCTTGCTCTCGGTCACAGTGATCCCGCGCGTATCCGCAGCCAGTTCCGCATTGACCATATTGACCCGTTCCCGCAGCACAGGCTTCAGGAGCCCCTGCAGGACTGCTCTCGTGATCAGCGTGGTTTCCTGGTTGACCGCTTCCCCTTCATAGGTCACTTCCACCTTGTCCACGGCATCTTTCCGCAGCTGGTAATAGAGCTTGCCCAAAGTCACGCCGAGCTTAAGATAGCCGCGCAGGTCCTCCAGTTCCGTGGCGGAAATGGCCGGCAGGTTGACAGCATTGGGAACCATCTTGCCTTCCAGTACATTGATGACTTCTTCCGCGATGGAAAGGCCTACTTTGTCCTGAGCTTCGTAGGTGCTGGCACCGAGGTGGGGCGTCACGACACACTGGGGCATCTGGATCAGCGGAGAGATCGGTTTCGGTTCATCCACGACCACGTCGAGGCCGACGCTCGCCACGATTCCCTGCCGGACCGCTTCAGCCAGGTCCTGTTCATTGTACAGGCCGCCGCGGGCACAGTTCACGACGCGGACGCCCTTCTTGCATTTCGCCCATTCCTTGGCGGTCAGCATATTGATCGTTTCTTCCGTCTTCGGTGTATGGATGGTGATGATGTCCGACTGTTTGAGCAGATCATCCAAGGTTTCGCACTTTTCCACGCCCAGGCGCTGGAACCGGCTGTCCGGGATGTAGGGGTCATAAGCGATGACACGCATATCGAAGGCATGCATCCGGTTCGCCACGAGGGTCCCGATGCGGCCCAGGCCGATGATGCCCAGGGTCTTGTGGTACAATTCGATGCCCTTCAGGTTCTTGCGGTCCCAGACACCCTTGCGGAGCATTTCCATGGCACGGACCGTGTTGCGGCACGAAGCCAGCATGAGTCCGATCGTATGTTCCGCCGCGGAGATGACATTGGCTTCCGGTGTATTGACGACGATGATGCCGCGTTTCGTCGCACCTTCGATATCGATATTGTCCACTCCGTTGCCGGCACGGCCCACGACTTTGAGGTTTTTGGCCGCATCGTACAGTTCTTCGTTGACCTTGGTCACACTGCGGACGATCAGGGCATCGTAGTCCCCGATGATCTTCATCAGTTCTTCCCGGGGAATCTCAAAATTGACCGTTACATCCAGATTCGGGTTCTCCTGCAGTTTCGCTACGCCTTTATCAGAAATCCGCTCTGCAACCAGTACTTTCTTTTTATCCATTTCTTTTTTCCTCCATATCGCTGAATAAAAACTCCCGTACCTGACATCCCTCATCGGTTTGTCAAGGACGGGAGAAACTCTCACGTGGTGCCACCTTGTTTTGTCCTCCAGTGAGGACCTCATTGTCAGGATAACGGTTTCGCCGGGCGGGTTGCTGCCCCCGCCATCTCGGGAATGGATTCCAGGACAAGTCCGTACTGCCTCGCATCACCCGGCAGCTTTCTGGTGCGGATCTTATTCTGTACTTGGTTCCGTCATTAATTTTTTTAATACTATTGATGAAGATATTTCAAGTACTTGGCTGTTATTTTAATCGTTCTTTTCGATTTTGTCAAGTTGACTCGTAAATTTTTCTGCCCTCTCCAGGTGCTGGTTCAGGATCCGGCTCCGCTGGGATACGGCTTCCAGGGCATTCTGGGCCTCGGCAAGTTTTTTCTGCGCCTTTTCGACGGCTGCATCGAAATTCTGCATATCCGTCCGGATGCGGGTGACGAACTGCCAGACCTGGCTGGTATTCCGCTGGATGCTCAGCGTCCGGAAGCCCATCTGGAGACTGCTGAGCAGGGCTGCAAGCGTCGACGGGCCGGCGACCGTGACCCGGTATTTCCGCTGGAGTTCACTGATCAGGCCCGGAACGGCCGTTACCTCTGCAAAAAGCCCTTCCAGGGGCAGATACATGACAGCAAAATCGGTGGAATACGGCGGCGCGATATATTTCTCCCGGATATCGCGGGCCTCTGCGGTGATGCGTACGGTCAGCTTCTTTGCAGCATCCGCCGCGGCATCGCTGTCGCCGTCCTCGCGGGCCTGCAGGAGCCTGGCGTAATCTTCCTGGGGCAGTTTGGCGTCGATCGGGAGCCATACGGGATGGGCCGGATCCTTTCCGGGCAGGCGGATGGCGAATTCCACCCGTTCCTGGCTGCGCGGCCGTATGGCCACGTTGGTCCCGTACTGATCGGCCGCAAGCATGTCCGCCAGCAGCTGGCCCAGCTGCAGTTCGCCCCAGATCCCCCGGTTCTTGACATTGCTCATGACCTTTTTCAGTTCACCCACATTCCGGGAAAGACTCTCCAGCGTCCCCAGGCTGCGGTTCACCTGCTGCAGCCGGTCGCTGACGACACTCATGGAAAGGGTCACCTTCTGATCAAGGCTCGTCTGCAGCTTTTCGGCATTTTCGCGGGAAACCTGCTGCTGCCAGGCATCCCGGTCCCGCAACGTCCGCTGGAGCTGCCAGAGAAAAACAATGGTGATGCAAAGGGCGCCCAGCAGCGCCGCCAGTAAAATAGTCTGCATGGATCTTCGCTCCTCCTTAAATCTGAAACAGGACTCTGACTGCAGGGATCAACCCGTACATCGTTTTTCCGGCGCTCCCGCTGCAGGCAAATGGTATCGCAGAAACATTCTGTCACATTACTGAATCATTATAACAAATATTTTTTCAGTTCGACTGGAAATGGAAAAACAAAGATGCTATTATAAAAATTAGCAGTTAATTGATTGATCAATCAATTAATAATTTTCTTCGTGAAAGGAAGAGATGTCCCATGCAGCAAAGAGATGCCGCCCTGACAACCAAAAAACTGCTTTCCGTGGCAGAGAGTCTTTTCAATGAAAAAGGATACTATCCCGTCACCCTGAAGGAAATCGGGAAAAAGACCGGCTGCAGCAGCGCCCTCGTGGCTTACTATTTCGGCAGCAAGCAGGCCCTGTACCAGGCCGTCATCAACCAGCAGCTCAGCCGGATCCATTTCCTCGAGAACGAAACGGCCGCAACGGGCCTGTCCCCACTGAAGCAGTTTGCTTTTTTCCTGAAGCGCCTGCTGAAGATCCAGATCGATCCTTCGGGCCATCTGAATCTTGTCTACAAAGAACTGCTGACACCCTCGGGCCTGCTCGACGACTCAGCCTGGGAGCAGCTCCTCGACATGTCGCACTACCTGACAGAGCTCCTCGAAAGAGCGGTAAAAGAGGGAGAACTGCGGCCTTTCCAGGATGAAAAAGAACGTTCCTACGTATCCTATATCCTGATTTCCATCACGGAGACCCTGTTCCTCGTCAAAGACCAGAAACTGCCCCTCAATCCGAACAATCTGCCCCTGGAAGAGGTGCTGGATAATCTGGTCCAGTTCGTACTGTCCCACTTCCTGACCCGTGAAGAGGAGGCATGAGCATGAAAGAAAAGATTACCCGCTGGCTCCAGAGCCACAGGAAGGTACTCGCCATCGCCTGTGCGGTCATCCTTGTCTGCCTGATCGGCCACGCCCTTTATAAAGTCCTGTACAAACCCAGGGTGGAAAAGACCATCCCGTACGTGCGTACCGTGACCATCGGAAAAAGTTCCTACGCCACGGAGTATACCTATCCCGGTACGGTGCGGGGCAAATACGAATCGACCCTGGCCTTCCAGGTCAGCGGCCGGATCACCCAGCGCAATGTCAATCTGGGTGACCAGGTCCACACGGGCGACATCCTGATGCTCATCGATCCCAAGGACGTCCAGCAGCAGGTCGACAATGCCCAGGCTGCGGTCAACTCCGCGGTCAGCAGTGCCAAGCTGGCTGCGGACAACGCGCGCCGTTACGAGGCCCTCTATCAGCAGGGCGCCGTCAGCGAATCGGTCTGGGATTCATACCGTACGCAGCACGAGGCCGCTGATGCCACT
The DNA here is from genome assembly GCA_900315205.1 of uncultured Acidaminococcus sp. Taxonomy (GTDB): domain Bacteria; phylum Bacillota; class Negativicutes; order Acidaminococcales; family Acidaminococcaceae; genus Acidaminococcus. The sequence goes on along the minus strand of OMYF01000021.1, from coordinate 51,318 downwards.
CTGGCCCAGGCGCAGGCCCAGCTCATGACAGCCCTGAATCAGCTCGGCTACACACAGCTCACAGCCGATCACGACGGTGTCGTCTCTTCCGTCACGGGCGAAGTGGGCCAGGTCGCTTCGGCCGGCTCCCCCATGGTCACTGTAGTCCAGGACGGCAATCGGGAAATCGAGATCTATGTCCCCGAAGGCCGCCTTGGCACAATCGCTCCGGACATGCCCTGCACGATCACGTTCTGGGCCCTGGGCGATACCACGGCCGAAGGCGCCATCCGCTATATCTCTCCCATGGCCGACGCGGCGACCAGGACTTATAAAGTACGCATTTCCATTCCAGCCATGCCGGAAGGCGCCCGCCTTGGCATGACGGCCAAAGTCACCCTTGGGACAGCCAGTCAGTCCGCAGTCGTCATTCCCCGTTCCGCACTTTACGAAGCGGGCGGCTCCACAGGTGTCTGGGTCGTCCGGGACGGCAAAGTTACCCTCATCCCGGTCGAGCTCGGCCCTTACCAGGAAGACAAGGTCAGCATCCGGAATGGCCTGTCGGACGGCGATGTGGTCGTGACTGCCGGCATCAGCAAGCTGCGTGAGGGAATGGAGGTCAAGCTGGAAGGAAGTGAATCCTGATGAATTTCAATTTAGCCCGCTGGTGCGTCAAGCACCGCCAGGTCGTTTACTTCTTTACGGTCCTGATCTTCATCGCCGGTATCTATTCCTTCCATGCGCTGGGCCGCAGCGAGGACCCGTCCTTCGTCGTCCGCCAGATGGTCATTTCGGCCGCCTGGCCCGGTGCCACGGCTGACCAGATGCAGGATCTCGTGACGAGCAAACTGGACAAAATGGTCCAGGCCACACCGGACATCGATTACATCACCTCTTATTCCCGTCCCGGCGTCAGTGTCGTCAACGTCATCCTGAAGGAACAGGTTCCCAACGCGGAAGTCCGCAAACACTGGCTGGAAGTCCGCAACTATGTGAATGATCATGCCTCGGAACTGCCCAGCGGCGTCTACGGTCCCTATTTCGACGACCGCTTCGATGATGTCTACGGCAATATCTATGCCCTTACGTCCGACAGCTTCTCCCTGGAAGACCTCCGTGTGGAGGCAGAAGAACTGAAACGCCAGTTTTACACGGTCCCCGACGTCAACAAGGTGGAGCTGATCGGTGAGCAGCCCATGCGGATCTATGTCCGTATGTCCAATGCCAAGCTGGCGGAACTGGGCCTCACGCTGGAACAGGTCACATCCGCCATCAACGGAGAGACCACCGTGGCCCCGACGGGCGTCCTCGACACAGGCGGGGACAATGTGTACATGCGGGTCACGGGCCTTACGGAAAAGCTGGATGATATCCGCGCCATCCTGATCAATGCCGGCGGCAGGACCTTCCGTCTGGGAGACATCGCCACGGTCACCCAGGAATATCCGGATCCACCGGAGCCGAAGATGTATGTGAACGGACAGCAGGCTGTGGGCATTGCCATCTCCATGGCCGACGGCGGCAACAACATCACGCTGGGCCATAACCTGGCAGCCCTGACCGGCAAAATGGAAAAGATCCTGCCCCTCGGGATGGAACTGAAGCAGGTCGCCAACCAGCCCAAGGTGGTCGAGGACTCCATCAGTGAGTTTTCCGAAGGTCTCTATGAGGCCATCATCATCGTCCTCGTCGTGAGCCTGTTTTCAATGGGCCGCCAGTGCGGCTATGTCATCTCGGTCTGCATCCCGCTCGTGCTGATGGGCGCATTTGTCGGCATGTACCTTGCCGGGATCGACCTGCACAAGATTTCCCTGGGTTCCCTCATCATTTCCCTGGGTATGCTCGTCGATGACGCAATCGTCGTCGTCGAACTGATGGAAGTCAAGATGAGCGAAGGCATGGACCGACTGGAAGCTGCCACGTACGCCTTCAAGACAAACGGCACGACGCTGTGCTTCGGTACCATGATCACGTGCCTGAGCTTCCTGCCCATCGCTTTTTCAAACTGCAACGTTTCTGAATTTGCCGGATCCCTTTTCCCGGTCATCTCGATGACGCTGATGTTTTCCTGGTTCGTATCCCAGACAGTGGCCCCGACGCTCGGCTATGAATGGATCCGTCCCAAAGTCATCCAGGCGGAAAGCTATGATACTCCTTTCTATAACAGGTTCCGCACCGTCCTGGAATGGTGCCTGAAGCATCATAAGACAGTCATGGCCGTCGCGGCAGGCTGCCTGGCCGGCTCCATTTTCCTGCTGACCCTGGTCAAACAGGAATTCTTCCCCGAATCCGTCCGGCCGGAAGTCATTACGGAACTCCACCTGCCCGAAGGCGCCGGCATCAAGCAGAGCGACCAGGCCATGCAGACACTGATGCAGGCCATTGACGGCGATCCCGACATAGACCATTATTCGGCGTATATCGGCAAGAGTTCGCCCCGCTTCATCCTCGTCCTGAACCCGGTCCAGCCGCGGGACAACTACGCGCAGCTCGTGACGGTCGCCAAAGATGTGAATGCCCGCAGGCGGATCGCCAAAAAAATCGACGCCATCATCAAGGAAAAACTCCCGGAAGTCACGGCCTATTCCAAGGCTGTGCCGCTGGGACCGCCCAAGGATTATCCTGTCATGTTCCGGGTTTCCGCCCCCACAGCGGATATGGCCCGTACCTATGCGGCCAAAGTCCGCGACCGGATGGAGCAGAATCCTGACGTGACGATGACCATCTATGACTGGATGGAAAAAGCACCGGCCGTCAGGATCGAGATCGACAATGACCGGCTCAAACAGATCGGCCTGACCCGCAGTGAGGTCTCAAATGTCCTCTACGCCAATGTTTCAGGCTATACCTTCTCCCATTATTACGACGGGGACCAGAACCGTTCCATGGTCTTCCAGCTGGACAAGAAGGACCGCAATTCCCTCCATGACGTCCAGTCCATCACGATCCCCACAAAAAACGGCGCCGTCCCGCTGTCCCAGGTGGCGCGCATTACGCCCGTCATGGAAGACAATATGATCTGGCGCCGGGATCTGCAGCCCACCATCACCATCGGCGCCGATGTCGGAGAAGGTGTCACGGGCAACGACGTGGCCCAGAAAATCTGGGATGACATGAAAGAATTCCGCAGCAGCCTGCCGCCCGGCGTCAAGGTGGAAATCGACGGTCCGCTCGAAAGCAGCACGAAAGCGACCCGCTACCTCCTGGGACCGGTTCCCGGAATGCTCGTCGCCATGCTGGTCCTCCTGATGTTCCAGATGAAGGACATCCGCAAACTTTTTGTCATCCTCTGTACGGCACCGCTCTGCATCACCGGCATTGCCATCGGCCTCCTGCTCTTCGACGCGCCCATGGGCGTCATGGCGGAAGTCGGTTCTTTTGCCCTGATCGGGACCGTCATCCGCAATTCCATGGTCATCATCCAGCAGATCGAGCTGCACCAGGAACAGGGCATGGACCATCATACGGCGGTTGTCGAAGCATCCATCGTCCGTTTCCGCCCCATCATGCTGGCAGCCCTCACGACCATCCTGGGACTTGTCCCGATGTTCGCCAGCCCCTTCTGGAATGCCATGGCCATCGCCATGGCCTGCGGCCTTACCGGGGCCACGGCTCTGACCCTGCTCTTCCTGCCCACTCTGTACTGCATGGTCTTCAGGGTAAGCTGAGCTTCCTCTGTCAGACCGGGATCTGCAGTACCGGCTCCGGATACAGAAAGATCGGACTGTAAAAGACACAAGGTGTATGGAGAAAGGGATCTCCCTTTCCCATACACCTTGTTTTTCTGTTTTCCGATCAGTTCCATCCACTGCCCGTAAGTCCCGTCCAGCCGGACATCTGCATATCCTTTGCCGGGAGAACAGCCTGTTCCGCCGGGCCGCAGACAGCTTCAAAGTCTTTGGAGAAAGCCTGCTGCATGTCCTCCGGAACTGTTCCTCTTTTTTACGGTTCAGGGCAGGTACCTGCAGCTCTCTCTTTTTTCTTCTTTTGTCTTTCTTCCTGCCACTGATGGAGCAGCGAATAAACCGTTGGCACCACCACAAGGGTAAGCACAGTGGAAGTCATGACCCCGCCAATGACCGCATGGCCCATGGGAGCCCGGACTTCCGCTCCCGCTCCCATACCCAGGGCAATGGGCACCATCCCGGCAATGGTGGAAAACGTGGTCATCAGAATGGGCCGCAGCCGTACACTGCCGGCTTTCACCAGTGCCTCATTGCAGTTTTCCCCTTCCCGGATCTGTTCCTTGGCAAAATCCACCAGCAGAATGGCATTCTTGGTCACCAGTCCCATCAGCGTCATGATGCCGATCAGAGAAACCAGGCTGATTTCACTGCCCGTGACAAACAGGCCGCCCAAAGCCCCGATCAGGGCCAGAGGCAGGGAAAACATGATGACAAATGGTTCTGCATAACTTTCAAACTGGGCAGCCAGGATCATAAAGATAAAAGCTACAGCCAGACCCAGAGCCTGGAGCATGTTGGCAAAAGAATCGTCCATGTCATCGCTGGCTCCTGCCTGTCCCACATGGCATCCGGGAGGGAGACGGAGTTCCTCCACCTTTGCAAAGAACCCGTCCATCGCTTCTCCCAGGGACGTTCCATCCGTATTGCCGGTAATCCGGATTTCCTTCTGCCGGTCATAACGCCGTATGTCGCTGGCACTGGTGCCATATTTCCATTCTGCCACCTGGGACAGGGGAATCATCAGCTGCCCTTCTCCCTGCTGATGCTCACTGGGGATATAGACCTGCTGCAGCATATCTGCTTTGCTGCGGCCTTGTGGAGTCAGACGCATCCTGATATCCACCCGTTCCTCCTGGTCATCGTATTTCCCCACCACGGAGCCGTTCAGCAGTGTCTGGATAGTGGTTCCCACCTGAGAGGAAGAAATTCCCAGATCATGGGCCTCTTTCTCTTTCAGAGAAAGGATCAGATTGGGAGACCCTCCGTGGAAACTGGAAGCAACATCCTGTACCCCGGGAATCTGCTCCAGTTCCTGCTGGACCTGCTCGGCCAGAGGGATCAGCATCTTCTGGGAAGGACCGGTCAGAGAAACGGCAATGGGTTTTTCATCCTCTTCCAGAAAATCAGCCCGGACACCGGGCAGACAGTTGCATTTTTCCCGGATGGCCTGGATAATCTTCTTTTGGCTCCGCTTCCGTTCTTTTTTGGGGACCAGTTTCACAAACAATTCATGCTGCTGATTGGACGAAGCATCATAAACATGCTGGACTTCCGGGACTTCTTTCAGGACATCTGTCAGATACCCGGCCTGTTCATCCATTTTTTCAGAGGAAGCATCGGAGGCGCCCCGGATTTTTACCGTAAACTGTCCCCGGTCTCCCGTCGGCATATAAGTCGAACCCAGGAAGGGAATCAGTCCCAGGCTCAGCAGGAACAGCGCCACAGCCACCCCCAGCACCTGTTTCCGATGACCATCCAGGAGAGTACGGAGCAGTCCGCTGTACCATCGGGTCAGCCGGTCCAGGCCTGTCTGCCAGCGTTGCCAGAGTTTTTCCAGGCAGGACGGCAGTGCCGGTTCCCCTACGGGCAGGTACAGGGCCGCCATCATGGGAGTCAGGGTAAAGGACACAAAAAGGGAGACCAGGACCGCAAAAGCAACGGAAAAGCCAAACTCCTTGAACATCTGCCCATCGCTTCCCGACATGAACCCCACCGGCAGGAATACGGCAGCCACGGTGAAAGTGGCCGCCATCACAGCCAGGGTAATTTCTTCCGTGCCCTGGAGCGCCGCTTCTTTGGCCGTTTGCCCCATCTGCCGGTGGCGTATGATGTTTTCGATGACTACGATGGCATCATCGGTCAGCAGACCCACAGAAAGGGTCAGCCCCAGCAGGGACATGGTATTCAGAGAAAATCCGGCCAATTTCATGAAAAAGAATGTACCTACGATGGAAATGGGAATGGCCAGCGAACTGATCACCGTACTCCGCCAGTCCCCCAGGAACCAGAATACAATGAGGATGGTGAATACCGTCCCCGTCAGCAGATCTTCTTTTACCTGAGAAAGGGAATCGGCAATGCGTGAGGCATCATCCCGCACGAGATGCATCTCTATGCCTTCAGGAAGGATCGGCCTGATCCGCTCCAGCTCTTTCTTCACATCACTGGCCACCTGGACCGTATTGCTGCCGGACTGTTTCCCCACAGAAATCCCCACGGCCGGTTTCCCATCATATCTGGCCGTACTGGTTTTGTCCTTGATCGTATCCTGGGGCTTCCCCACCTGCCAGAAATAAAGGGGTATCTCGTTCCGGCTGCCTACGATGACCTGGTTGAACTGGTCCAGTGAATGGAAATTTCCGGCTGTCCGTACCAGCAGTTCCTCCTGGCCGCCCACCTTGCCTCCGGGGATGTCCTGATTGGCCGCTTCCATATGCTGTCCCACTTCAGCAACGGAAAGACCATAGGCATTCAGTTTGTCCAGATCCAGCTGCAGCTGGATTTCCCTCTCTTCCCGGCCACTGATGGTCAGCTGTCCCACACCGCTGATTTTCTGCAGTCTGGGCTTCAGGACGTCCTCCACAAAGATACTGATTTCGCGCAGACTGGCGGTATCAGAGCTCAGGGCCACCGTGACCACCGGCTGGGCGTTCATATCGAAGCGGGAAATGACAGGTTCTTTGACCGAATCAGGCAGTTCTCCCCCGTACGCCACTGATTTTATCCCGCACTTCCTGCGCAGCACCCGCCGGATCCACCCCGAAATTGAATTCCACATTGACTTCCGATTCCCCTTCCTTGGAAATGGATTCAATATGCTTTACGCCTCTGGCTTCCCCTACCGCTTCCTCCACTTTCCGGGTCACCTGGCTTTCCACCTGATCCGGCTGTGCTCCTTCATAAGTAATGGAAACCGACACATAGGGCAGCGCTGTATCCGGCATTTCATCCACACTCATTTTTCCATAATTGACGGCCCCCAGCAGGACCAGAGCCACCAGGACAACGGTGGCAAAAACAGGCCTTTTGATGCTGATTTCCGGAAGACTCATACGCTTTCCTCCAAGTGGACAGGATCCCCCTCTTTGATATTGTCCAGATTATCCGTCAGGATCACCATTCCTTCATCTGCCCCCTCCAGGATCTCTATCCGGTCGTCGATCAGATCTCCGGTTTTGATCCTGACCTTGCGGGCTTTGCCCTCTTCTTCCGTAAACACATACTGGACCCCCTTCTCTCCCAGGACCGCTTTCTGCGGTACGGAGAGCACCTGCCGGGGCTGACCCAGAGGAAGCTGGACTTGCACGAACATTCCCGGCTTCAGCAGCTGTTCCGGATTCTCCACCCGCAGTTTCACACGGAACATCCGGCTTTCCTTTCCCGCCACAGGACTGATGACTTCCATGGAACCGGTAAAGATCCGGTCCGGACAGGCATCCACGGTCACATCCACCGGTTTTCCCATTTTCAGGAATGCCATATCTTTCTGCTCCACGTGGATGACCACATAGACAGCATCCATCTGTTCCACAGTCATGACCTGACTGCCGGAAGATACATTCTGGCCGTGTGTCAGGGCTTTATGGGCCACTACTCCATTGACCGGACTGACCACCGTAGCTTCTGTCAGCTGTTTCTCCGCATTGCTCAGATTGGCCCTGGCAGAATCCAGATCAGCCTGACTGGAAAGCATCTGCGCATACTGACTGTCCAACTGCTGCCGGGGATAGGCCCCCTGCTGGAACAGCTGCAGGAACCGCTGATAATCCTTGGATTCCTTGCGATAGCTGGCTTCCGCCTGATTTACCTGGTTCCGGGCAATCCGGACTCCGTTTTCCAGTTCCACCGTATCCATGAGAAACAGGGGCTGACCTTTGGCCACAGGCTGTCCATCCTCCACATAGACCTGCGTCACCTGTCCGGAAAACCGGCTGCTGATAATGGAGGATGTCAAGCCTTCCACTGTTCCGGAAAGAGGTTTAACCGCTGGTTTTTCGATGAAGCGTACCCGATCTGTGGAAACCGCATAGGGCTGTATCTTTTTCTCCTCCTGCTTCTGCCCCAGCATCCGCCAACCCAATATCCCCAGGATCAGAAGCATCAGCCCGATCATCAGGAACCTTATCCTGTTTTTCTTGTTTTCCATAATCCATCCCCTTTTATTGACCTTGGTCAGTAACGACCCGAAAGAAAAGGCAGAATTCATTCTGCCTTTTCAAAAATCCGCAGACTGTCCGGTTCCATCCCCAGGAGATTTTCCAACTGTTTCCGGGCAATGCTTTCCCGCTGGGGCAGACAACCGGCATCCCCGCCTGCAGGCCACAGCACGTCCAGCAAAGCCCAGAAGAAAGCCAGGCTCTCCTGAGGAAACTCCATATGGAAAACCTGCTCCCGGATGCCCTGCCGGAAGATTTCCAGCAGGACAGGATCGAAACAATCCGCCATACACTGATTCCACAGACGGCGTATCAGACTGTTCTGCTGTTCTTCCACCAGTCTGTCCATCAGCCGGTCCACCGGATTGTCCGCCTTCCAGGCCTGCAGAAACAGCCGGATCTTTTCCACTGCGTCCTTCCCTTTGACCTGCTTCAGATACCCGGCAATGAAATCCCTGGCCCACTCGTCAAAAATATACTGGAGCACCGCTTCTTTCGTGGAAAAATAGTAGAAAAAAGTACCCTTGGCCACCCTGGCCCGGGTGCAGATATCCTTGACCTGTGTTACTCCATATCCTTGAGAACAAAAAAGGGCAAGGGCAGCCGCTGCCAGTTCTTCCCGCCGTTCCTCCGGATTTTTTCTTACCCTGCCCATGATTTCCTCCTTATTGACCCGAGTCAGTATAGTCACTATACTGAAAAACTCACTATTTGTCAAATGCTTCCGGGCAGCGGGAGCTGTGAAGCTGTATGTAATGCATTGGTGCTACGGTGCTGTGTGGCCGCAAGCGGTACGGCTCTCCTTTCAGTACGGTGGAAACCAGCCTTTCGGCCGGGTCGCCCTGGAGGCTTATACCTATAAGCGTCAGGAAGGGGGCTGCTGCCTGTGCAACAGCCCCCTGGTCAGGACTCTTTTATCCCCACACTGTCTTCATCCACTGTCCGTAGGCCTCTTCCAGATGCCGGGCCAGGGTGTTGAACAGGATGTAGACCAGTTCTCCGTCCACTTTCTGTCCCCGGCACAGGATGCAGGCATCCAGCACCAGATTCCCTTCCTCATCCAGATAATACTTGAAGGCCTTGTATTTCCGGTTGGTCTCATTAATCTGCTTCAGCAGGGCGGTTTCGTTGGCCTTTTTCAGAGCCTTTTGGACCACCAGGATCCGCACCATGCCGTAGATACTCAGGTCCCAGACCACCACTACGGGCAGCCGGACTTCCTTCAGTGCCAGATGGGAACGGAACACCACAGGTTTCAGATCCTCCCCGGAGATTTCCTCCGGGGTAAAGTCCTGCAGTTTTTCCTTGTCCAGGTATTCCTGGAAACTTTGGGCTTTAGGATTCATGCATTCTCCTTTTCCAGTTCCGCAGACGGGCTTACCGGGCGGCACGGCCTGCGGCCGGTCCTGGTAAGCCCCTGCGGCTGCTTTCGCTGCTTTTCCTTACACTTCTTCCACGCTCAGTTCTTCCCCTTTGGCATTTCCGGGCAGTTCCAGATTCCACTGCTGCAGGCCGTACCGGTCGTGATAGCTCAGTTCCGGATGGTAGGCCCCGGTCCAGAAGTTTCCGAAATCCCGATCGCCCTGTGTACGGGTCCAGTTGGTCTCACTGTACCGCTGGTTGTACACATAGTTGTGGGGGTCCAGATCCAGCAGATTGCCGTTGCTGAACTGGGTATGACCCTGCCGGTCAAAATTCAGATACATCCATCTGCCGCTCAGTCCGTTGTCATTCCGCCATTCTCCCAGGAATTCCTGAGGCCGGTTCAGCCGGGTGTTGTTCCAGTAGACACTGGTTGCCGCCTGATCCGCCACAGGAGTGGTGCCGAACACATGGGTCACCATGGTCCCGTTGCTGAATACAGCCTTGTCCAGGATCATCAGCTTGTCCATGAGGAATTCGCCCTCACTGACCTGCACCGATCCTTTCCGCAGCCACAGCCGCGGGAACCGGACGCCGGTGTTGGATTTGATGTCGCCGATGGCAAGGCTTTCGATGGGCATATCTTCCGATGCCCCATCCAGAGTCAGAGTCAGGTTTCCCTGGCTGTCCACCCGCTGGAGCACGTCGTCCACACTCATATCCGCCCCGGTCATCCTGATGCCGGTGCCTGCCACCATATGTTCCACATCCAGGACTTTCCGGGCATTCTTCACCAGTACGGCCACCAGATCTCCGTTGACAGTATCCAGATACAGGTTCCCGTCTGCAACTTCCACGCCGGCATCCTTGTGGGCATAGAGGGAATACAGATCCACATCCCCCACGCCGGTGTGTCTGATGGTCACATTGCCCGCAGGGGCACTGACGAAGGCCCGGTCCCCATTGGCCTGCCGGTGGGAATCTTTTATATCTCCCCGTCCTGTGGTGCTCAGGGTCACGCTGCCCGTATCCGCCGTTACATGGATGTCTTCCGCTGCCGACAGGTCCACTCCGGCAAACAGGAGGCTGCCGTCATTGGTATGGAAGCTGGCATCCATGCCGCTGCGGATGTCTTTCCGCAGGGTGATGGTGCCTTCCTGTCTGGCGTCAGCCAGGAAATTCCGCCCGGCATCCGCCAGACCGTTGAACACCATGTTCCCGGATTCTTCCGTAACCGCCGTCAGATCCCGGCCGCTGGTCAGGCTGCCGGCAAAGTCCATGTTTCCCCGGCCCGTCCGGGCGCTGATGTCCCGACCGGCTTCCAGGGTTCCCTGGAAGGTCATATTCCCCAGATCCGCCGAGGCCTTCACATCCTGTCCGGCCTTGACCCTGCCGGTCACCGCCGCATCGCCCCGGGCTGTGCTCAGGAGCACGTCCCTTGCGCCTTCTGCAGTGCCGTCCACCTGGATGGAGCCTTCCTGCGTCCTGGCTTCCGCGTCACCGCTTTCCGCAGCCAGCAGGCTGCCCTTCACCAGGATATCCCCTTTCCGGGCTGTGCTGAGTTTCGCGCCCTGCTGGGAAGCCACCGTACCCTGGACGATGATGTCCCCGGTTTCGCTGGTCAGGGCTGCAGTGGTCCCGGCCTGGATCCGTTTCTTCTGTCCGGCGGTTCCTGCCGTAATGCTGCCGTCTTTCGTCTTCAGCGCAGTGGAAGTACCGGAAGTCACATCGCCAGTCACTGCGATATTCCCCTGTTTCTGACTGTCCATGAGGACGCTGGTACCTGCCGTGGCATCGCCCTGCTGGGCAATGTCCTTCTGTGCCGTCAGGCTGAGGGCCGCTTTGGCAGCCGTTACAGCCGCCTGGTTCTCGATGGAATCGCCAGCCGTCATGGTCACGTTCTGGTCTGCCGTCACAGCACCGCCATTGGTGATGCTGCCGCTGCCAGCCGTCAGGCTGACATTCCGACCGGCACTGAGAGCGCCGCCATCGGTCAGGTCTTTCCCTGCCGTGCTGATGATATCACGGCCTGCCGTCAGATTGGCTTCATTTGCTGCGCTCTGCCCGGCCTGCTGGATGATATCCTGCCTGGCATTCAGGCTGCCCTTGTTGGTCAGGCTGCCTTCAGCCATTTCCCGGATATCCGAAGATTCGGCTTCCATTGCGCCTGTAGTGGTCAGATTGCCTTCGTCATTGGTCAGCGCGATGCCTGCGGCAGCCGCAATCGGGCCGTTGATGGCAAGGTCATTGACCGTGCCGTCCGCGTAGTTGCGGACGGTCACGTTCTTGGCCTTGCTGCCAGCGGCAAAGGTCACTGTCAGGCCTTTATCGCCGCCATTGCCGAGTACGACATCCGTCGCGTCGCTGGCGTTCTTCAGCGTGACATTCTCGAATGCATTGAACTTCCTGTCAGATTCCAGTTCCGCCCCGCTGTTCAGGCTGATGCCTGACACGGCATCCACAGAAGCTGTCTGTGCCTTTATGGCATGGGCTTCCGTCTGGGTAACGCTGCCCCCTGCCGTAAGTTTCAGGGTGTCAGCGGTAAGGCTGCCGTTGTCCAATGCCAGATTCCTGCTGCTGAAGAGGGATACGGTGCCTCCATCAATGGTGCTGACAAGAGGCTGTTCTCCATCTTCTCTGCCCGCAGCCAGGTCGCTTTCTGCCGTAATGGAAACGGTTCCTTCCTTGTCCGTGGAAACCGTTCCCACCAGGAACAGGCTGTCATCGCCGCTGCCCTTGCCGGCCAGGTAGATATCCCCGGTGACGCTCCGGGCGTTGACGATGGCCCCGTTGTCCAGGATGCGGATGGCCTTGCCTTCGGTCCCGATTCCGTTCTGCGCACTGAGGTTCAGGACGGTCCCGGCATTCAGGTAGGCCTGTTCAGCCGCCGTCGGGCTCATGATGATGCCCTGAGCGGAGCTGAGGCTGGCTTCTTTTCCGGCGTAGAGAGCTTCCATCTGCAGATCGCGGGTTCCCACACTGTCGATATACAGGCTGCCGTCGGTCCGGGCATTGAGCATGCCGCTGAGGTCCACGGTAACGGCTTTGTCCGCCGTCCCGATGTCCGCCGTGCCCCCTTCCAGGATCAGGTCGTTCCCGGTCAGGTTGCTGCTGCCGTCGGTGAGGGAGTTGCTGACACCGGCCTTGCCCAGGATGCGGATGTCCCCGTTGGAAGACTGGATGGAACCCAGTTTCAGTTCCTTGTCCCCGCTGGTCCCGCTGGAACGGCCGGCCACGTAGATATTGCCGTCGGATACAATGTTCAGTTCCCCGTTGGCTTCAATTCCTACAGGGACTTTCCCGTAAATCCGGAATACCTTTTCACCCTGGTCATTGGTGGTATAGCCCACGTCCGAACTGTTGGCATTGACCACTTTCTTCAAATCGTCCAGCCGGTCATCCTGGGTAATGCCTTTCACCAGGATATCTTCAGCATCTTTGTCGCTGCCGATATTGGCCGCCTGGAGGGTGATGTTGTTCCCGGAAATATTGGCCTGTTTCGCTTCCGTATCAGTGCTGCCGGTGGTCTTGTTAACGATGGCATCACTGATGGCATAGAGCAGGTCATTTTCTTTCCAGCCGGCACCGGCCTGCTGCAGGTCTGCCAGATGGCTCCTGGCCGCTGTATCATAGGCCAGATAGTCGTCGGCACTGCTGTAGTTTCCATACCGGGCTTTCAGGGTTTCGTATTGGGAATCCCCGCCTTCCGGCAGGTCGTGGGAAGCATAGTAGGTCTTCAGTTCCGTATACCGGGCAAACTCGCTGGTGACGCCGGCCTTGTATTCGGCCACGTCAGCCGCCTGTTTGTCCGTGTAGCGGCCTTCTCCGTCAATGAGGCCCAGGTCTTTCCATCCCTGGATCAGGTCCGCCGTGTTGCCCCGGTCGATGGTGTCACCGGACGGCAGGGCATCTGCCAGCGTGCCTGTGGCTTTCAGATCGACATGGCCACCCGCAGAAATGGTCCCTACCCGCATATCGCCGTCCTCGGACAGGTAAATGTCCTGTTTTGCCCCGGCGTTAAGGCTGCTGGAAAGAGGATTCAGCGGATCCACGGCCGCATCCGGTGCGTTGACCCGGATGGCCTGTTCTGCCGTCCCGATGCTTCCCTGGAGGCTGGTCAGGTCGATCCGGTTTCCTTCCACCGTCACGCCGCTGCCTTCCTGGGTCAAATTGCCCAGGGCCGTCAGGGACACATCCCCATTCTGATTGCGGGCCTGTACCAGGTCCACATTGCCGGCTTTGCCATAGGCACCGTCTACGGAGATGCTCACATCACCGCTGCCCGTATTCAGGGCATCGAGACGAACCGTGTCGCCGAGGGATTCGATGGAAATGTTTTCCATCCCTTTGGCCGCCTGGAGAGTCACATTGTCCCCCTTGACCAGGCCGGCGTCCTGGGTGATGGCCCCGTTCTTCGACGCAATGGAAATGGTGGAGCCAGTGCCGCTCTGGCTGGACTGGATATTCCCGTTCAGGTTCACGCCGGCGTTGCTGGCCACCTGGATGGCCGAATTCCCGTCGGCATTGCCGAAGAAGCCGATGCTCACGGCATGATCCGCCTTGACACTGCCCACATACTGCTGAGCCGTGCCGGTGGAAGTGGTCCATTTGGTTTCTTCCCATTTGAACCAGCCCAGAAAACCGGTGCGCCAGGTCCGGGTCTTGACAGCGGACCGGGTGTTGTTCAGGACCACATTGTCATAGACAAAGACGTACTGACTGTCTCCCAGATTTTCCACGCCGATGTAGGTACCGTTGTCATTGTAGTTGGTCTGTTTACTTTTTTCTACCGGCTTGATTTCCTGCTCATATTTGGTCAGGGCCGTCTTGTCCAGGGTGGTCACTGCACCCCAGAGGCCGGCTTTATGGGTGTGGGTATATTCCTTGGTGGTGGACACCTTCTGGCCGCTGGTCCAGTTGTAGCGGAGATTTTCCAGAGGATTATAGGTGCTCTGGGCCCCTCCGGTGCTGATGACTTTCCAGTCTCCCGCCGCCTTGTCCCACTGGGTCAGGTCTTTGACAACAGTGCTGTTCCGGCGGTATTCCGTCACCGTGTTCTTCGCCGAATCGCTGATGCTGATCAGGCCTTCAGCCTTGTTGCTGATCAGTTTGCCCACCTGCAGGTCCGTATCTGTATTGTTGTTGACGGTAATGTCATAGGCTCCGTCCAGGGCAGCAATCTTGCCGTTCCCGGTGCTGGAAATACGGCCGCTCAGGTAAATCTGTCCGCCGTGGGCATCGATATCGGGAATGACCAGTTTATCCGTGGAGGGATTGTAGAACACATCCGGCTGATAGGCATAGGTCCCATCGGCCTGGAGCACCGGTCCGCCCTTGACCACCCGGTAGACCGAACCGGTCATGACCAGGGCATCGGACAGTTCCGGCTGGCCGCTGGCATTCCAGTTCTTCTTCAGGGTGGCCACCGCCGACTGCACGGCACTGTCCTCAATGGTTACGCCATAGGAGCCATAGCCGCTCTGGATGAGGCCGTTGACGTTGATGTCCGATGCATTGATGTAGATATTGTCCCCGGCAATGCGGGTGCCGCCGCCATCCTTGACCTCACTATTGGTGGTATCCTGGCGGTGGATCGGGGTGGTGTTAACGAATCCATAGGCATCGTTGTAATCCTTCTTATTTTGCTGGTACAGCCCATTGTACTGCATTTCCGGATTGCCGCCGATATTGACGATGCCGTCGGTAAAGCCCTGGCTGATGGATTTGCCCGCCGTCAGGTGGATTTCCTTGCCGCTGACTTCCGCCGTGCGGCTGTCCGTTCCCTGCAGCAGGATGCTGTAATTGTTGGACGTGACGTTGACCACGCCGTTTTCCGCTTTGACCGAGCCGTTGATCTCAATATCCGCCTTCTGGGATTTGGAGGCCGTCTCTCCTTCAATGGCCGCATAGAGGGGAGCCGTACCGTAATCACTGGTGATGTTGATGACCCCGCCCTGGCTGGAATCGGCATCTGCCGTGACGGACAGGCTGACAGCCGCAGCCTTGTCGCTGTTCACGTCCCTGATAGTGGCCGTATCGCCGGTCTTCATGGAATGGCTGTTGTAGGAGATTTCACCGCCCGGATTGACGGCCTGGACGTCTCCCACCTTCATGTACAGGTTGGTGTGGTTTTCGATGGTCACTTCCGGTGCCCCCTGGGCTGTCAGGGAACCGGACCCTTTCAGGGTCCCCGCCTGGACGGTGATGTTGCCGCCGGAAGCCAGGATGTCCGGAAGGATGATGGTATCCACGGACAGGCCGCTGACCGGGATGTACACCGTATTCCCCTGGGCATCGATTGTCTCCGACAGGAGGCCCAGATCCTTCATTTCATTGAAAATCCGGGTCCGTTCTGCCACATAGCCCTGGAGAGCGGTAGTTCCGTCAGCACTGTCATCATACTGGGAAATTAGCCTGGACAGTTCTTCATAGCGCTCAAACAGGCTGCTGGCGTAATCCACCCGCTGCAGCTGGATCTTGGAAGTATCGATGGCGTCGGAAGCCTCATAGTCCGGTTTGGCCACAGCATCCTGCTGTCCCTTCCCGTAGGCTCTGACGGCTTCCAGTTCGTCCGGATCCAGATCCACCAGCTGTCCGGTTCCGCCGATGACCAGTTTCTGTTTGTTCTGGACGCCGGCCAGAACAAGGCCGTTGATGTCCGCATAGTTGTTGGTCCCGTCGCTGATTTCATCCGACTTTTCTCCCACGGACGTGCTGGTGAAGTTTTCATCTCCGTCCGCATCATACCAGGTATACTTGATAGACCGTTCCTTCAGGTATTTCTGCCCTTCATCGGCATAGATGTCCACATTGCGGACGCTCTTCACTTCTGAACCGGCTCCTGTACGGAGCTGGTTGCTCTGGTTCAGGGTATTCTGATACTTGGGTTTGGCCACGGCAAGGGCCGTCTTGTTGTAGGCTTCCGAATCCACCAGGAGATCCAGCTGGCTCAGGGCCCCGTCTGCATCCTTCCCGGCATAGAGATTCACATCATTGGTGCTGTAGATCTTGCCCTGCACATCCACCGTATTGGTCCGGGTCAGGGTATTGGTCACATCCGACGAAGCTCCGCCGGCTGCCCCGCCCTGGGTATCCGCCACCCCTTTGGCCGTCACATCCCAGTCATCGGAGGCAGACAGGGTGATATCCCCGTCCGCTGCCGTGGTTTTCAGGAAAGTGCTGCCATCGGTGCTGACTTTACCGGTCCCGTCCAGTGTATTGTTTACATTGACCCAGGTGGCGGCCCCAAGTCCGGCTGCCTTGATGTAGCCGGCCGCGTTGATGCTGCCGCCGGTTTCTGCCGCCAGCACCTGGTCTCCGCTGGTCTCAAGGGACGCACTGCCGGCATCCACGCTGGCGGACCGGCTGATGGTATTGGTGAGTTCCGCCCCCTGGACAGCTACGCCGCCGTAGCCGCTGCCTTCCACTGCATACGCTTCCTTCTGGCCGAAATTGGCTTTATGGGAAGCGGTAGCCGACAGACTGCCGCTCTGGATATCGCTGCTCTTCAGGCTGACCGTACTGCTGCCTTTGGCGGTGTTTTTGGCCGTGGTGGCACTGGCACCCACCAGCGCCGCCTTGGTGGCATCGGCATTCAGGTCCATATGGTCGGTCTGGGCCGCCTCCAGGGATACATCCCCGGCCACCTGCCAGCTGCCGGCCATATCCACCCGGCTGCCCGTATAGGTCTTGTTGTCCGCTGCACCGGCCAGGTCACCGCTGACGAGACCGCCGCCGCTGCCGTCCGCCGTGGTCAGGCTGTGGCTGGTCCCGTTGGCACGGACGTCCAGGCTATTCAGCTGGGCCCCGTCTCCGTTCAGGGAAACGGCAGCCATATTGGCGTCGCTTTCCGTCCCGGATTCCGTATAGGACAGATTGGTCCCGCTCGCAAAGAGACCGCCCACCGTGATGCCCCGGGCATCAGCTGCCGTCTGGGTGGTATTCATGGCACTGACGGAAAGGGCCGTGCCCTGATCCGCCTTGTAAGAAGCCTTGCCCAGGGTGACGGCTGCATCCATGTTGGTCCGGGCGGTGGCACTGTTGACCACAGCACTGCCAATTCCAGCTGCACTGACCCCTTTGACGCTGGCTTCCGTATTCTTTTTGCCATCCTGGGTTTCCGTGTTGGCCGAAATGGATACACTGTCCCCATCCAGATTCGTACCGTCTCCCACAGAAACGGATACGGTACCGGTGGTTTCTGCTGTGGCCACAGAGGCACTGGCCGTTCCCAGCAGGGCAGCCGAAAGGCTCCCTGCCATGGCCGAAACAGCCGGTTTCGTGGTGGCTTTCACAGTCAGACTGGTTCCCTTAAGGGAGCTGTCTCCCGTCCCCTTCTGGATGGAAATGGTGCTCACGCCCTTTTCTTTGGCCGTGGCCGCCACACCCTGACCGCTGGCAAGGCCCACAGCCCCGCCATAGGCATTGGCCGTCAGTCCGTTGGCTTTTTCACTTTCCACAGTGACGCTGTCCGCCGTCCCGGTGCCTTTCAGGGTGCTGCCGCTGAGGACAACACGGGTATTGCTGGTATTTTCCGCCTGGGAGACAATGGCACCGGCGGCAATCATGCCCGCCGTCAGGCCGTAGGCATTGGCCTCGGTGGTGCTGGTGTCTTTGGCCGACACCTTCACCTTCTTTCCGGTCAGGGTGGAATCGGTCGCCGTTACCTGGGTATTGCCGCTGGTGGCAGCTTTTCCATAAGCAGCCCCCAGAGCATAGACGCCGCCGGACCCCTGGACCACGTTGAGGACCGTACCGTCCTTCTTGTCCTGTTCCACCGCTTCCACGGCAACCGTGCTGCCGCTGAGAACGGCCCCGTTCAACGTTACCTGGGTATCATGCTTCACGTTCAGCAGGCCAACTGCCCCGTTGAAGCTGGCACCGCCCACGGTGACACTGCCGCCGTTCATGGCGGCATCACTGGATTCCTGTGCCCCGACTGTAAGGTCACCGGCAGCGGTCAGGCTGGAACCGTCCACTTTCACATGGACGCCGCTGGTTTCATCTTCCGTGCCGCCGGACCCGTTACGCCGGCTGTTCTCCTGGAGGGTTCCCCGCTCCGATTCGGACAGGCCCTTCACCTTGCCACTGTAGTCAGGAACGCTGGAATTCGCTTCATCGATTTTGTCCAGTACATCCTGGTTGTCCACCGCTTTGTTGACGTTGGTCACCATGATGTTGGCGCCGACACCGGCAACACCCACAGAAACATTGGCTACGATCTGATTCAGATCCCGGTCTTCTTCGGCCCGGACCGTCAGTGCGCCACTGGTGGCTGTAAGCTGCGAACCGCTGTCGATGACTGCATCAACTTTATCATTGAAGGTATTGACCGCCACGCTCACGCCGGCGCCGCCGAAGCCTCCGGCCAGGGAGCCGCCGTTGGTGCTGGCATCCATGGTATTTTGGGCAAGGATATCCAGGGAACCGGCCTTGATGGTGCTGCCGGATACAGAGACGGTCACCTGCTGGGCCATGTTGTTCACAGCCACAGTACCGGCCGCGCCCACTCCCAGGATCCCTACGCCGCTGGAAGTGACTGCCGTCAGCAGATGGCTGGTATTGGACGCCTGGATAGTGGCTTTGGAATCATTTTCGTCAGACTGGAGGCTGCTGTCAGTCACATCCGCAGCAACCACGGAGTTTTCCCTGACGATGCCCGTTACCAGGCCCGCACCGGCGCCGATGAAGGCTACACCGGCCGACGCATTGCCCAGGTAGGCCTGATCCGTATGGTCTGCCGTCACCCTGGCCTGTCCGGTATACCCAACATCCATATGGGTCAAGCCGGCTTTCGTCGTGCTGTCCAGCTTGTCGATGGAAGCCGTGCCGGCCACAGCTGCCCCTTCAACCCCAAAGGCTACCGTGGCATCGAAATTGGACATGGCCTGCTGGCTTCTGGATTCCACCAGGAAATCATGGGCGTTGGCCGTGTTTCTGTTTGTGGAAGACGTACCGCCGTGCCGCTGCCGGTGAGGTTGACCACCAGGCCGGCAGAGTTGGCCGCATCATCGGCATGGACCCACACGTCGGCTTTGGAAAGGTCAGTCAGGCCCTTGTTGATATCGCTGGCGGAGACAGCCGCTTTGGTGGAGCCGCCAATGTGATTGACGTTCACCGTGCCGGCCACAGCCACGGTACCGGCGCCGCCGGCCGAAGCCAGGACGGAGGAAATGCTGTGAGTAGCAGAGCTGTCCACCACAAGACCTTTTTTCTGTTCGGTCTTGCGGCCGCCTTTCAGCCCATCCACCTTGAAGGAATTGGAATCGAGGAGTCCCGAAATCAGCCCCTGATCAATGGTTTTCGTCTCGATGGGTTCGCTGTCCGATCCGGCAGCTGTCACATCGCTGTTTTCCACTAGAGCCTGGGTATCGCCGCTGATGGTATTGACTGTCGAGGCAAGGCCGATAGCCGCTGCCCCGGCACCGCTGACGGCACCGGCATAATTGGCAATGGTCTCATCGCTGCGGGCCATGACGCCGAGATTGCCGCTGCTGGTGACAGTGGCTTTGCTGATCCTTGCCGTCACATCGTTGTCGATGATGTTGACGCCGAAGGAACCTGCCACAGCAGCCGTACCGGCCCCTCCGCCGCCGAGGCCCGTGGCCAGAATGTCCGGCGTTCCCGTCGCCTGGACAACTTCACGGGCCACCTTCTGGGTGCCGCCGGTTACGCTGGCTTCGGTGCTCTGGCTGATGCGGTTCACGGCCACGCCGGCACCCACAGCGGCTGTACCGGCCCCTGCGGCGACCGTTGCGTTGGAGATGATGGACGAATTGTTCTCAGCCCCCACCGATACGCTGGCTGTTTTCGCCGCAGCTTTATCGATATCCGTATCGTTCA
Organism: uncultured Acidaminococcus sp.; assembly: GCA_900315205.1. GTDB lineage: Bacteria > Bacillota > Negativicutes > Acidaminococcales > Acidaminococcaceae > Acidaminococcus. The sequence goes on along the minus strand of OMYF01000021.1, from coordinate 31,013 downwards.
GTCCGGCATGGACCTGCTTGTTGATCAGCGATGCCGCCGCTGCCCCCTGGACAGCCGTATTCCCGGAGCCGCCCGCCGCCACGGCCACCGTGACCATCCTGGCCGTATCGCTGGCCCTGGCGGCAATCCGGGCACTGTCGGCCGTCGTGATCGCTGCATGATTGATCTCAGCGCGGACTTTCTGTTTGGCGTTCTCACTGCCGCTTTTGGAGCCGCCGATGTCACTGTAGGCCACACCGCCGCCCACGGCTGCTGTGCCGGCGCCGGTGACGCTGCCGACGACGGTGATGTTCTGTGTCTTGTCGTCCGCCGCCACACTGACGTTCTTCACATTGGTCAGGGTGGAATCCTCATCGGTATTGCCCACCACGGCCTCCGTGTTGTTGGCACCGCGGTTGACGGCGATGCTGCCGTTCACCGCCGCCTCGCTGCCGGCACTGACGCCGGCCCCGATGGCGATGATGCGCGCCTGATTGTCGGCAGAGAGCGCAAGATTCGTTTCTCCGCTGTCCTTGCCACTGAGAGTCAGCCCATTGGCATAGACACCCGTCGTGTTGCTCATGCCGTTATAGGCCATGGCCATGCCCACGCCGGCCTTGCCGGCGCTGACCTGCCCGGCCACGTTGATGATCTTGGCCGTATTGGCCGCCGATTCGCTGAGAGTCCCTGTATGGATTGTGCTGTTTTCCACGGTCACCGTGTTGTCATTGTGCAACATGTCCCAGCTGACAGAGCCTGCTCCGCCGAACTTGCTGCTGGCGCCCACGCCGCCGGCCACGGAAATGAGCTTGCTGCTGGTATCCGCATGGCCGCTGACGGCATTGGCCGTGATGGCCGAGCCGGAAATGCGAGCTTTCATGGTGTTGTCCACATCGCTGACATTCACCGCAGCTCCCACGCCGGCGGTATCCTTGGATGCGCCCACGCTGACCGCCGCATTGACCATCAGGCTGCCGCCATTGGCCGTACTGCCTTCGCTGATTTCTTCCACTTTATCGTCAGCCCCGGTGGCTCCGCTGGTATCGATGCCCCGGTTCTGCACGTAGGTTTCATAGGCATTGCTGCCCTTACTGGTGTCATTGGCCGCCACGGCTACGGTCCCCTTGCTGGTAATGGAAGCGCCGTCGATGGCCGCCTCGTTGGTGTTGTCCACTTTGCTGTAGTTGACGGCTCCCGCGAAAGCCGGAGATTTCTGCTGGGCGCTGACCGCCACAGCCGCTGCCGCGGAAATCTGTTTGGTGTTGGTGGCGGCATCCACATTCACATTCCCTACACCGGTGTAGGTGCCGTCCTGGATAATACTCTGGAGGTCGTTGTCCATATCGCTGATGGCCACTGTGCCGCCCACAGAGGCACCGCCGTTGCCGCCGGCGGTAATGGACGTGCTGATGCCACCGGTGATCTGCAGGTCTTTATTGTAAGCCATATTGGTCACCGAGCCGCCTGTCACCGTATCGTTCAGCAGCAGGGCATGGATGTCGCTGTCCGCTTCATTGTAGGAAACCGCTGCGCTGATGGACACGTTCTTGCCGGTGCCATCGCCCCTGGCAATGCCGAGGCCCAGACCGGCGGCTACTTCCGCGCCGCTCTTGACGGCAGTGTTGGTCAGGGAACCGGCTCCGGTCACAGTGGTATCCTTCAGGATGGACGCCACATCCCGGTCAATGACATTGGCTGCGGCGGCGCCCCCGATGCTCACATTGTTGCTGCTGCCGGAACTGGACCCTCCCTTCATCCAGTTCACCGCACCGGATCCGGCCCAGGAACCGGCAAAGAGGCTGTCTTCCGCACCGGTTGTTACGGTGCCCGCATCCTGAAGCGTCAGTTTGGCTCCATCCGTGAGAGCCGCTGTCTCCCCGTCCAGGAAGTTCAGGGCCACGCTGCCGGCACCGGCCACATGGACGCTGGTGCCCGTACTGGTTTCTGCATCCTGTTCTCCCAGGGTCTGCCGGGTTCCCGTGGACGAAGTGCCCCCATCGGTGACCTGGCTGCCCAGGTTGGCCACGTCTGTCGTCGTCGTGCCGTCCTGGCCGCCCAGTTTCCCATAGACATAATTGTCCACTTTATCGATTTTGTCGGCAATCTTCCCTTTGATGGAACTGCTGATGCCGTCCACCTTGTCCGATGCCTTGCCGATGGCGTTCTTGATGCCGTCAAAGGCTCCCGGGGATCCGTCATCGCCCTTAAGGACCGCCGCCTCTACGGCCACGCTGTTGATGGTGCCGGAAGTTTCCGCCGTCACGGAGACATTCTTGGCTGTAATGCCAGTAACTTCAGTATTTACAACGGTCTTTGTCCCGGCTTTGGAGGCATCGCTGCCAGCCAGTTTCCGGGCCAGGGCCGTGCCTTTGGCAATCTTGTTGGCGGCCTTTTTGGCCGTCTTTTCCCTGTCGCTGTCCGTATCGGCGATTTCTTTTTCCGCCGTATCCGTATCGCTGCCGTTGTCCGCCACCAGGGCAATATTGTTCACATCGTAGTTGATCAGGGTCAGACCGGCTCCCACCGATGCCGTCGTTTGATCGTCCCCAAGGGTTGCGCCGCCGGTGACACCGGTGATGGTGCTCCTGTTGGTGCTGGCGATATTCACATCCTTCGTGGCAGTCAAGGCCGCTTCGTCATCCACGGAGACCACGCTGCTGCTCTCGCCGTTCATGAGGTTGACCATGCCGCTGATGCCGGCAGTCCCGGCCGACCCGGCTGCATAGATGACCCCTACCTGATTCATGGAGTTATCCGCTTTTACCGTTACGTTCTGACCGGTCAGGACGGCATCCTTCCCCACCAGGACCAGACTGTCCCCGGAGATGTCCTGGACGGCGACGCTGGCGCCCACGCCCACATTGGCGGCGGAATTTGGCGTAAAGAATTTGCCGGCATTGCCGGTGAAGCTGACGGTTTCCGTCAGGGTTTCCGCAGTGGTGCTTACATCTCCACTGGTGGCTGTCAATTTGCTGTTCGCGCCTACGATGACGGAGGCCTTGTTCTGGAAGGAAGCCAGGTTGATGGAACCGGCCAGCCCCAGGGTGGAGCCATCGCTCCCCTGCTGCGTACCGCTAGCCTGGGCCTTCTCCTTGTCCACATCCTGGGTACGGACGTAGTAGGTGGTATAGCTGTCCGGCGAGGTGAAGGCCTTGACGGCGCTGATCAGATTCATGGCATCGATGGCCGCCGGTGACGCATCACTGCCGATATTGGAAATGGTATCGCCCAGCACATCCAGGGCAGATTCCATTTGATTCAGGGCATCACCAACAGAGCCGATAAGCTGGACGAATTTCGAATCGTCGCTGTCGGCCATGCTGGTCTGATATTTTTGTACTGCGGCAAACTGCTCCTTCAGTTTTCCCAGTTCTTTAAAATCCTTGCCCAGAGCCTGGAGATCCGTTTCCAGCTGTTCCAGATAAGCCGGCACATCATCGACCATCTTCCGGATGTTGAAATACGTCTTAGCCCGGGCATCCAGGGACACAGCTGTCCCCTTGACCTGGTCTTTCCCTGCCGTGCCTTCCGTAACAATAGATGCTGTGTTGCCGATGCTGCTGTAGGCAAAGCCCACATCAGCAGTCACCTTGGTGTTGGCATCCTGGTTCTGGTTGTTGGCCTGGCCCGAGGAGGAAATCACCGTGTTGTGGATTTCGGCATTGGCCAGCACATCGGCCTTGCCGCCGCTGGAAACCAGACTGCCCTTTTGGCCTATAGTGACTCCGGCCTTATGGGTTTCATCAGCCACCACCACACTGGCTCCGGCACTGAAATACTGGCTCATTTTGTCGGCAAAACCGGTTTTATTGGCATCCGCCGGATCCGAATCCCCCAGAGAGCTCAGCTTGTCCACCAGTTTCTGGGGCATAATATCCTTGATTCCCTCTACCACCTGATCCTTGAGGCCGCTGGCGCTTCCCAGGATCAGATTTCCCGTCTTGGTGGAACCGAAGCTCCGCTCATTGGGATCTTTCGGTTTCTGCTTGCCGCTGCCGATGCCGTCTTCTGCCTTCACCTGGTTCTTGTTCACCTGGTTGTCGGCTTTGACGGTCAAATCCCCGGCAGACTGTACAGTCCCCTGGACATCCACCGTGGCACTGCTGTCATAGCTCATCACGCTGACTGCCGTGGAAACCACCGAGGCATCCGGTGCGTTGGCCCTGGCCGAACTGGAAACCCGGCTGGTGGATTGGGCCTGGAGGTCCGCCTTGCCGCTGCTGGTGAGGGAAGCTTTTTCCCCCACGCTGACAGCAGCCGTGCTGGAGCCGTCCACCACGGACACAGCCATATAGGCCAGGTTGGCCGTGGCCTGTTCCTCGCCTTCTTTTTTCCCTTCATTATCCAATTTGGTGGCTGTTTCCGCCCCCACTTCCAGACGGGTATCAGCCGCGGCCTTGGCCGTCAGATTTCCTGTGGAAGTGACCTTGCCGTTTATTTCCACTTTGGCCGTATTGTTCCCGTCCGCAAAAGCCACAGCTGCAGCCGGGATCTTGCTGGTCAGGGTGGTTCCGCTCTTCTCGTCTTCCGTGGCAGCTCCCAGGACAGCACTGAGGGTGCTGCTGGCTTCTGCCTTCACATCCTTACCCTGGATGTCCGCCGTATCCTTTACCTTCACAACGGCGCTGCTGCTCATGACGGCCCCGTCACCATCGAGAGCCGCCCCCAGCTTGCCGGTAATCTTGCCCTTGCCGAAGTTGACCAGTTTTTCCGCTGCGCCCGTATCCTTGAAGGCAGCCGAAGCCGTGGCCTTCATGGACACATCCCCGGCGGCCTTCAGACTGCCGCCCACAGTGACGCTGGCATCCGCACTGCCATCCCGGCCGGTATCGGTGGAAACAGCCTCCAGGACGATATCCCCTTTGGCGTCCTTGGACATGGCCAGAGTCTGGCCGGTAATCCCGGAGGAAGCCCCTTCCACATTGACCAGTTTGGAAAAGTCCGTGTCACCGGTCCGGATGGAGGCGCTGCTGTTGGTATCCCCAACAGTGACGCTCTTGCCGGCCCGCATCATGACCCCGTCCGGAGCATTCACAGTGCCTTCCATGGTAATGGTTCCGCTCTTGTTGAGAGCCACTTCCGCCGGATCCGAAACCACCTGTTTCAGCAAATCCGCATTGGGCGAATCCTGATTCAGTTTGTCGAAATCCGACTGGGTGGGAGTCAGCACGGTCAGACTGCCGGCATTGATGACCCCGCCCTTGCTGACCGCCATCCCCTGGCTGCTCAGGAAGAACAGGTTGCCGCCGATCTGGTTGTTTTTCAGGGCATTGACGGTGCCGCCGATATCGATTTTACTGCCCACCAGGTTCACCAGGTTGTCCGCATAGACGGATTTTCCTTCCTGGTTGAAATACATATTGGCAATGTTCCCGGCATCCAGCTGATAGGTCTGAAAGCGGTTGACCCCGGTCTTGCTGTCCGCTGTCATTTTCTGGGCATAGATATGGAATACATTGCTGCTGGGAGTATAGGCTGTCCCATCCCCTTTGGTAATGGACGAAGCCAGGACGGCCATGGGCTGGCTGACGAAGCTGGCGCTCAGGCAGGCAGCCAGGATTTTCCGGCTCAGCTTATCCTGTTTCGGTCCCGTGTTTCTGTGTCTGTTTTTATACAAGGCGCTCATGACTGCCCTCCTTTAAAACTGTCCGTTGAAAGAAAAATGGATCCGTCCCCGGCTCTGTTCTTCTCCGTTGATGGTCCGCTGGAAAGGAATCCCCAGGGCCACATTGCAGGAAATCTTATGGGTCAGTTCCCCTTTGATTCCGAACCCGGCACCCACCAGGCTCCGGTCTCCAAAGGCACTGCTGCCCCAGACCCGGCCTCCGTCCAGGAACAGATATCCGTTCCATTTCCGTTTCCGGTCCAGGGGAATGCTGTACTCGGCGCTGGCGGAAAAGCCTCCGTCCCCGCCCAGCAGGCTTTCCGTATAGCCCCGTACGCTGTAGATGCCGCCCAGATAGAACATCTCGGCAGAAGGCAGGTACTGGGTGCTGGACAGCTGGCCGTCCAGCCGGAAAGTCCACTGCTGTCCGGGCTTGTACACTTTCTGGTACAGGCCGTTGAATTCGTATTTGCCGAAATTCCGGTGGTTGTCAAAAAGGTCTTTGTACCGGCCCACCCGGTACCCGTGTTTCTGGTACAGGATGGAGGAATCCCCGTAGTTCAGCTGGTCATAATAAACCAGCCCTGTATCCAGGGTATCGTCCACCCAGTGGGCCCGCATCCCCAGGCTGGTGCCGAAGTCCGTCTGAGACCGCTGGTGTCCGTATTCCAGACCCCACTGGGATTTCTTCGTTTCCGTGGTCTCTATGGGGAACACCAGGAAGGCGGTGGCTGCATAGGAATGGCCCCGTACCCCCAGGGATTCAAAAGGCCCGTCAGTAATATGCACGCTGTTGGTGCTGTAGCTGATCCCGGCCCGGGTCCCGTTCCGGCTGATGGGGGTGCTGTAGCTGCCGGCCACGGTCTTCATCCCTTCCGACCGGAGGGTGCTGATAAACAGATGGTCCCGGTTTCCGGAAAGATCCCGGTCCTGCCAGAACATCCCGGCCCGGTACAGCCCGCTGGTCTTGCTGCCGGCGTTGTCGAAGAACACCCCGGTCACCTGTTTCTGAGGTTCCCGGACGGTGATGACATAATCCGTGGTGCCCGGTTCCTTTCCTGCCTTCAGGGCGATCCGCAGCTGGGCGTCGTTGGTGGCGTTGAACCGGAGCAGGTCCCTGTTCAGTTCCCGGACCGACTGGATTTTCCCCGGCTGGATATGGATCCGGTGAGTGATGTATTTTTCCCGGGTGCTTTTGTTCCCCTGGACTTCCACCTGTCCGTTGGTCCCTTCCATCAGGCCGATCTTCACCACGCCCTCCCGGATGGTCTGGGGAGCCAGATAGGCCCGGCAGGTCACGTAACCTTTTTCCTGATACAGGCTGTTGATTTTCCCCACCAGGGCATACAGGTCATCCAGGGAAACTTCTTTCCCTTCATAGTTTCCGGCAATGGCCTGCAGCTCCTTTTCCGAAAGGACCTGGGAAGCCGGGATTTCCACTTTGTTCAGCCGGAACCGCAGATTCTCCGCCGGCTGTCCCTGTTCCGTCTGTCCACCTTCCACCTGGCCGGAAGGCCGTTCTTCCTGGATCTGCCGGGCAATCCGCTGCCGTTCCAGATACTGCCGGGTCCGGTTCAGCTGGACCCCGGTGTCATTGTAACCGGCAGGCCGTCCGGAAGCACCGGCTGCCAGGACCGGAAGCAGGAAGAACCCCTGACTGGCCAGAAGGCTGAGCAGCAAACCGCTGATCCGTGTATATCTTTTCATAGCAGACCCCCTTTTCTTTCTCCATGGACTTGTTTTTATGTTTTCCAGGTTTCTTCTATTATTTTCTCGTTTTTGTTTTGTTGTTGGAATTTTGCGTTATTTTAGCACAAAGAAGCTGTGGCAGGTCCCCAGCTTGTCGATATTTTTCTTTAAACTGTAATTCTTTTCTTTTTATAGTATAATTCACAGAATCCACGAAGACAATTATACGAAAGTATACTCTTTTTCATACAAAAAAGGAGGGGTGCTGCACGCAGCGTGCAGCATTCCCCTTGTCTTATCCCCATATTACTTTCATCCCCTGTCCGCAGGCCTCTTCCAGATGCCGGGCCAGGGTGTTGAACAGGATGCAGACCAGTTCTCCGTCCACTTTCTGTCCCCGGCACAGGATGCAGGCATCCAGCACCAGATTTCCATCCTCATCCAGATAATACTTGAAAGCCCTGGATTTCCGGTTACAGCGGTCGATCTGCCGCAGCAGAACAGTTTCATTTCCCTTCTTTCAGTGCATCCGGAGCCACGAGGATCCGGCAGATGCCATAAATGCCGGCATCCACGCCGCTGTGGATATCTTTCCGCAGAGTGATGGTGCCTTCCATTTGGGCATCTGCCGGAAAGTTCCGTCCGACATCCGCCGGTCCGCGGTTTTCCGGTCAAACCCGGTCAAAAATATGATACAATATCTCCATACCATCAATCTGTATGTGTACTTGCCACAGGAGGCGAACTGGATGGATAAGAAAAAAACGAAGAAAACCGCAGCCGCTCAGCCGGCCATGCGTAAAGAACATGATTCCATGGGTGAGATCCTCGTCCCGGCCGATCATTACTGGGGCGCCCAGACCCAGCGCAGCTATCAGAATTTCCGTATCGGCACAGAAAAGATGCCCCATGAGGTCATCGAAGCCTTTGCCTATCTGAAGAAATCCGCGGCTCAGGCCAACTGCAAATTGAAGAAACTCGACACGGACCGCTGCAAACTCATCAGCAGCGTCTGTGACGAAATCCTGGCCGGCAAACTGGACGGCAATTTCCCTCTGGCAGTCTGGCAGACCGGCAGCGGGACCCAGAGCAATATGAACGTCAACGAAGTCATCGCCCACAGGGGCAACGAACTGGCCGGCGAGACCCTGCTCCACCCGAATGATCACGTCAACATGTCCCAGAGCTCCAATGATACTTTCCCGACGGCCATGCACATCGCTGCCATCCGCGCCCTGGAAGAACACCTGATGCCGGCGCTGAAAGAGCTGACGGAAGCGTTCCGGAAACTGGAAAAAGACAACAAAGGCATCGTGACCACGGGCCGCACACACCTGCAGGACGCTGTACCCATTGCCTTCTCCCAGGAAATCTCCGGCTGGCGCACCATGCTCGAACGCAGCCGCGAGGAAATCCGGGCCTCCGAAAAAGGCCTGCTCGAACTGGCCCTCGGCGGCACAGCTGTGGGGACTGGCCTGAACGCTCCGAAAGGTTTCGACAAGCTCGTAGCCGACTGTGTAGCCAAAAACACGGGCTACAAGTTCAAGACGGCTCCGAACAAGTTCCATGCCCTGACCAGTCTGGATGACATGGTCTTTGCCCATGGGGCCTTAAAAGCCCTGGCTGCCAATCTCATGAAGATCGCCAATGATGTCCGCTGGCTCGCAAGCGGCCCCCGTGACGGTCTGGGAGAAATCACAATCCCCGCAAACGAACCGGGTTCCTCCATCATGCCCGGCAAGGTCAATCCCACCCAGTGCGAGGCTGTCACCATGACGGCCGTACAGGTCATGGGCAATGATGCCACGATCGGCTTTGCCGCTTCCCAGGGCAATTTCCAGCTGAATGTATTCCTGCCCGTCACCATCTACAATTTCCTGCAGTCCGTCCGTCTCCTGGGCGATGTCATGCACTCCTTCACGATCCACTGTGTCGTGGGCATCAAGGCCAACAAGGAAAAGATGAACAGCAACCTCCACCGCTCCCTGATGCTCGTCACGGCCCTGAGCCCTTCCATCGGCTATGAAAACGCGGCCAAAGTCGCCAAGCTGGCCTTTGATGAAAACATCTCTCTGAAAGAAGCGACGCTGAAACTGAAACTGATGAGCGAAGAGGAATTCGACAAGGTCTTCCATCCGGAAGAAATGGTATGAGCCGATGGGAAGACCGAAAATCATGATCCGCGTCATCGCCAAAAAAGGAGAGCAGCCCTGCCATCACGGCCATGTCATCGGTTCCGTGTTCGACTTCGACCGGGATCGGGGCCGGCTCTGTCCGATGGCGCAGCACGTCCTTTTTCCCTATATCGACATCCTCCGCTACGGCGGGACGATCCCCGGAATGAAAAACAACCGCATCCGGGTCGCCTGCCCCGATGCGGATGTCATCAATATCTTTGAAATCGAAGTCATACCCTCTGAAAAAACCACAACGCACTGAAACAGAGGCTATGGAGCTTTGGTGCTTTGGTGCCGGAAGCGGTGCGTCCCCCCTTCCATTGCCGGGAAATCCTTCCTTTCGGCCGGAATGTCACAGAGACGTTAACCCGTAAGATCAAAAACAGGAGCTGTGAAAAAATGAGCAGTCATTTTTTCACAGCTCCTGTTCCGTCTGGAACTGCCGCGGCAGCTTCCAGGGTATCCTGGTATTCTGTCTCATGCTTCCGGAAGCCGTTCCGCAAACTTTCTGCTGAACCGTCCGTAGAGGACGCAGAGCCCCGCAGCGGTAACGACCCAGCTTGCCGGATAGGCGACGAGGAGCCCGGCAAACGTATGCCACCGGGGAAAGACCGTATAGATCCAGCCCAGGCGCACGCCGCAGATTCCAACCATCGCCGTCAGCGCCGGCGGCAGGGACTGCCCGTAGCCGCGCATGACACCCGAAAGGACCTCGATGACCGTATCGAAGATCTGAGCTGCCAAAACATAATAGATCCGTGTCGTGCCGAGTGAAACGACGGAAGGGTCAGCGTTGAAAAACTGCAGGAGATCCGCCGCCTTCCAGAAGATGACTGCAGTCAGGACGATGGTCACGAGACAGTCCAGGAGCATGCTCACCTTTACGATATCCCGGCAGCGCCGCAAATTGCGGGCATTGAAATTCTGGCTGATGAAGGTCGTGGCAGCCTGCCCGAAGGCGTTGATGAAGCAGTAAAGATTGATCTCGATGGTGAACGCAGCCGCCGAAGCTGCCATGACATCCGCACCCAGACTGTTGATCGCTGACTGGATCACCACATTGGAAATACAGAACACAGAGCCCTGCAGAGCGGCCGGTGTCCCGATCTGCAGGATATCCCGCAGTTCCCGCCGGGATATCCTGAGCCGGCGGATCCTGAAGCGCAGGCAGTCACGGGACCGGGACAGGACCAGCAGGAGCACGGCAGCGTTGATGATGCCCGCAAGGACCGTCGCACCGGCAACGCCGATGATCCCCAGATGCAGGACATGGACAGCGATCAGGTTGAACACCACATTCAGCAGACTTGCTGTCATCAGGCTCAGCAGGGGCGTCCGCGTATCTCCGCGGCTGCGGAAGACCGCTGCCTCGAAATTATAAAGGCTGATAAAAGGGAGCCCGATCAGATAAGTGCGCAGATACTGCTCTGAAATCGGCAGCACTTCCGCAGGGACGGAGAGGGATTCCAGGAACTGGACCATGAAAAACTCTCCCAGGACCGTCATGAGGATGCCGATGCCAAAAGAAAGGAGCAGCGCCGTATGGACGGCCTGACCGGCACGTTCTTCCCGTCCCGCGCCAAGGTGCCCGGCCACGACGACATTGGCTCCCAGGGACAGTCCGATGAACCAGGTCACCAGCAGGCTGACCGCGGAATTCGTGCTGCCCACAGCCGCCATGGCATTTTTGCTTACCGCCCGGCCCAGGATGGCTACATCTGCCGCGTTGAAGAACTGTTCAAAGATGCTCGTCACGGCAAGAGGCAGCGCAAAAAGGATCAGTTTATCCCAGATGGAGCCATGGAGCATATCGATTTTTTGTGTCATAGGATCCCGTCTCTTTCTGCCTCAGGGCAGGCTCTCCGTCATGCCGCCAGTTCAGAGATTCTCCCACCAGCTCGCAAAGACCTGTGACGGGTCATCCAGATCGACGATTTCGCCGATCCTTGGCGTCAGGAAACGGTATGGTTTTCCCGCCGCAGCCTTTTTGAGGTCCCGCAGGGGCGTATCCCAGGCGTGACGGGCCAGGGTGAATTTACTGTTATGCACGGGCATGATGGCTCTGGCTCGCACATCCAGACCCGCCTGGGCCGTTTCTTCGGGCATCATGTGGATCCTGCCCCACCGCTTGTTGTACTGCCCGTTTTCCAGGATGGCCAGATCGAAGCCTCCAAAACGGCGGCCGATTTCCTTAAAGTGCTGACCATAGCCGCCATCGCCGCTGTAATAAATCCTGTGCCGGTCCGTCACAAAGGCAAAACCGCCCCACTGCGTCCGGTTCCGTTCCAGGAAGCGGCCTGAAAAATGCTGGCTCGGCAGGACATAAACCGTCAGGTTCGGAGCGATGGTGACGGATTCGTACCAGTCCGCCTCATGGATCTTCTCCGGTGCCGTCCCCCAGCGCTCGAAGTCCTCTCCGATGCCGAGCGGTGTCACGATGTGCCGTACCCGTTCCTGCAGGGCCATCTGGGTATCGTAATCCAGGTGGTCCCAGTGGTCGTGGGAAATGAGCATCACGTCGATCCGGTCGGGCATATCCTCCACATGGTAGATATCCGCTCCCGCATAGGCCTTGAAATTCTTCAGGGGCAGCGGTGCACAGTATCCGCTCAGCACAGGATCGACCAGGATATGCATCCCGTCCATCTGCAGATAGAACGAGGAATGGCCCATCCAGACCACCACATTGGCCTGCGGATCCAGGTGTTTCAGGTCCGTTTTGACGGAAGGCAGCGGCCGGTCCGGAAAGAGGGCGCTGTTGTCGCCGAAAATGAATTTATATAAAGCCGAAGCCGTCGAAACGAAGAATCCCTGTTTGGGCGCGTCCTTATCCTCCACCATGACGGTCACCGGTTCCAGTGTCTCAAAAGCGCCATTGCGCCAGTGCGGGGACGCCTTGATGCGTTCGAGCCGTTTGCCGGACGGTGCATACCCGAACCGGGGCGTATGGACGAACCAGTACCCGGCCGCTCCCGCGGCCGCAAGCAGGAATGCAAAGCACAGCAAAATCCTGGTCAGCAATTTACTCATCCCTACTCCTTTCCCGAAATCTGCTCAGCAGCGATATCCTTATCACAGCGTATACACACCTATTATAGCGGAAATTTCCTTCAAGCGTTCAATCTTATCTCTTCTCTGTCTCGATTTTATTCTTAGACCCCTTTATTATGATGACATCTGATACAATCTTTCTATGGGAGACCTTCCTTTGTTTTGCGAGTTTTATATAAGCCCTGCCAGAAAATATTTTGTGCCCAGTTTCCCCTATCCCGCTGCAGCAGCCATACACCCGGGCAGATGCCGGCGGCCCAGCAGAAAGCAAAAAAGACTGCTGCCCTGACGTACTGAAACGTACGCCGGAAGGCAGCAGCTCTTTCCCGTGCCATTTCCTCCTGCCAGCCTGCATCCGCCCGCGGACGCCGCAGTCTGAAAAAACGCGGCAGCATCAGGAAGCGGGCCCGGTGTCAGGCGCCGGTTTCGTCCAGGCAAACCTGCGCGAGCACCCCGCTCCCCCGCCACAGCACCGAATCATCGATGCAGAACCGGCTGCTGTGGTGAGGATACTCTTTCCCATCCGCATAAGGCACCGCATTGGAGAGAAAAGCATAACAGCCCGGCACCTGTGTAAAATAATAAGCCGCGTCCTCACCGCCCATAGTGGAATACTGCAGCTCCTCGATTGCGCTGTCCGGAAGTACCTTGCGGGCCGCTTTCAAAAATGTTTCCACTGCCTCCGCGTCATTGATGACCGGGGGACAGGTCTCGACAAATTCCAGCTCCGCCGAAGCGCCGCAGGCCGCCGCGCAGGCCCGGGTGACTTCCTGCATCCGCCGCATAAGGAAATCCCTCACTTCCAGGCTCTGCGTCCGCATGCCGCCGATGATCTCAGCACGGTCCGGAATGATGTTATAAGCTCCGCTGCCCGCCCTGATCCCCGTAAAGACAATCACGGACGGCACATTGTACGTCGTTTCCCGGTTCACCATCCCTTCAAGGCTGCTGATGATCCGCTGCGCCGCAAGGATCGGGCTGACCGCAAGGAACGGAGTCGACGCATGCCCTCCTTTGCCCTTCACACGGATGCGGAAGCTGTTGCTGGAAGCAAAGACAGCTCCTTTTTTCCAGAGAAGGGTTCCCGTCTCTGCCTTCTGTCCGGCAATGCTGCCCACATGGAGCGTATACATCCGGGTCACTTTGGGATGCTCCAGCACGCCGTCCGCAAGCATCGCCCGCGCACCCGTCAGGTCTTCCTCACCGGGCTGAAAGATCAGTTCCACTCCGCCCCGGAGCCTGCTTTCCCGCTTTTTCAGAAGCGCTGCCGCCCCAAGGAGCATCGCTGCATGGGCATCATGGCCGCAGGCATGCATACAGCCGTTCCGGGAAGCGTAGGGCACTCTGTTTTCCTCCCGGACCGGCAGGCCGTCCATATCGGCCCGCAGGGCAATGACGGTGCCTCCTCTACGGCCGAGCATGGCCGTGATGCCGGAATGGTCCGGGTACGCCTGCCAGGGAATGCCGAGGCTGTCCAGTTCTTTTTGGATCAGTGCCGCCGTCCGGGGACAGTGCAGCCCCGTTTCCGGGATCTGATGCAGCGCTCTTCTCCAGGTGATGATTTTTTCGCTGAGCGCCTTCGCTTCTTCTGCTACAGTCATATCCATGCCTTCTTTCCGGTAAAGGTGCGGGCTGTCCCGGGCAGCCGGTTCCCTGCAGTCACTCTGCTTCGGCCAGTTCTTTCAGCACATCGAGCAGGACGTTCGCTCCATTGATGACATCCTCATCATGGGTCAGCTCCCGGGGATTGTGGCTGATCCCGTTGACGCTCGGCACGAAGATCATGGCGGTCGGACAGATCCGTGCCAGCATCTGGGCATCCTGCCCGGCACCGCTGACCATACGCCTTACCGACAGGCCGCGGTTTTGCGCCGATTTTTCTATGATGCGGCAGATGCCGTCATCAAAAGGCACAGGATCGAAACAGGTCATATGCTCGGACGTGATCCTGACGCCGTCACTCTTTTCCAGTTCTTTCAGATAGGCTCCGATGGCCGCGTCATCACTGTCGAGCTTTGCTTTGTCCGGATTGCGCAGGTCGAGTGTGAAGACCACTCTGGAAGGGATGACATTCACGGCACCCGGCTCAAAAGCGATGGTCCCCACTGTCGCCACACCGCCGGACTTTGTGACGAGCTCCCGGGCAAATACATTCACTTTTGCAGCCGCCAGTCCGGCATCTTTCCGCATCCGGGTCGGTGTGGTACCGGCATGGTTCGCGGCGCCTTCGATCGTGATCCGCTGCCAGTGGATGCCCTGCAGATTTTCCACGGCACCGATCGATACTCCTTCGGCATCCATGATGGGTCCCTGTTCGATATGGAGTTCCACAAAAGCTTTTGGCGTGACGAACCCCGGTCTGACAGATCCGGCATATCCGATGCGCTTCAGCTCATCCCCCATAATCGTCCCGTCCGTACCGACACTGGCGAGGGCATCCTCGACAGCCATACCGCCGGCATAGACGAGGGAGCCCATCATATCGGGGGAATAGCGGACCCCTTCCTCATTGGTGAAGACACCGACAATGAGCGGATGCTTCGTCCTGATGCCCGCTTCTTTCATCGTTTTCAAAGCTTCCAGCCCGGAAATGACACCGAGACAGCCGTCGTACCGGCCGGCATCGATGACGGAATCGATGTGGGATCCGGTCATCACGGGAGCCTCCGCTTTATTTTCGTCCGTTTCCCAGATGCCGAAGATATTTCCGATCCGGTCCACCACGACACGCAGGCCTGCTTCCCGCATCCAGCCGGCGACCAGGTCGCGCCCTTCCCTGTCCGCATCGGAAGCGGCGAGCCGCATCCGGCGTCCCTCCGCATCAAGGCCAGTCCGTCCAAGTTCTGCAAGGCGGCCGAGGATCTGTTTTCCATTATTCTCCATGACACCTTCTCCTTTCGCACAGTGACTTCCGAATGATTCCAACTGACAGCTTCATTGTATTCTGGACAGGATCTGAAATATATGCAAAAATAGCTTTAAAATATATAAATATTGCTTTTTCCAAATCCATCCATTGTTACAAACCGGCAAAAGGAGGCACAGCCATGCAGATATTCGATATCCCGGTCGGTCCCGGAAACCGGGAAACGACAAAACCCGGTCCGGCCTTTCCTCTCGGTGTCTACTGTTCCACGCTGAGCCGGAACGTGCTGGGCTATACACCGCTCCACTGGAACGATGAGCTCCAGTTCTGTGCCGTCACAAAAGGACGGGTCCTTTTTTCCGTCAATGAAAACAAATATCTCCTTGAAACAGGGGACGGCATCTTCATCAACAGCGGCTATCTGCATATGGCGCGGCCCGTCGGAAATCCCGACAGCACCTATATCTGCCTTGACGTGGGAAAAGCCATGCTGGCAGCCTGGCCCGGCTCCATCCTGGAAAGCCGCTACCTCCTGCCAGCGCTGAAAGCCCCCGAACTGGCCTGTCTGCTCCTGCGCGCCTCCGTTCCCTGGCAGCAGGAAGCCCTGGAACGGATCCGTACGATCTATACACTGACAGAGACCCGTCCCTACGGATATGAGCTCGAAGTCACGGCCCTCCTGCTCCAGCTCTTCTTGTCCATCCTGCGGCACAGACCCGGAAAATGCAGCACCGTCCAGCGGTCCCGGAGCAATCTGGCCGTCCAGCACATCCTTACATATATCGGTGAGCATTATACAGAAAAGATTTCCCTGGACGAACTTTCCGCCTTTGCCTCCTACACCCGCGGGGAATGCTGCCGGCTCTTCAAGCGTTATACGGGTGAATCGATCTTTTCGTACCTGCGCAAATTCCGGCTGGAAAAAAGCCTTTCCGCCCTGGTCCAGACAGAGATGCCCATCAGTCAGATTGCCTACGACTGCGGCTTCAGCTCCACAAGCTACTATATCGACCAGTTCCGGAAACAGTTCGGGCGTACGCCGCTGCAATACCGGAAAGAACATGATCCGGACAGGCGCCGGTCCCTGCCGGTCCCGCCGGAAGATCCCAGCCTGCCGCCGGATGCTCTCTGAAACCGTACCGATGCGCGCTGGCACAGCGAAACGGCTTTGTCCCGCCTGCTTTCCAGGCCGGCCGCAAAGCGCGGCAGACTGAAAAATGGCAAAAAAAGCTGTGGAAGGTACCGTACACTTGACGGCACTTTCCACAGCTTTTTTACTATACTGCAGCTTATGCGAAGAACTCTTTCAATGCAAAAGTCTGATCGCGGTTCGGGCCCACGGAAACGATCCCGATTTCCACACCGACGACCTCGGCAAGACGCTTCAGGTAGATCTGCGCTTCTTCCGGCAGGTCCTCAAAGGAACGGACACCGGAAATATCGCATTTCCAGCCCTTGAACGTTTCATAGACCGGTTTTGCCTTGGCCAGGATGGACAGGTCCGCAGGGATATAGTCCACAGCCTTACCATCGATCTCCCAGCCCGTGCACATCTTGATCCGGTCAAATCCGTCGAGGATATCCAGCCGCGTAATAGCCAGGGAATCCATGCTGTTGAGGCGGGCTGAATACCGCACCATGAAGGCGTCCAGCCAGCCGCAGCGGCGGGGCCGCCCCGTCACAGTGCCATATTCATGACCGGCTTCGCGCAGGGCATCGCCGTCCTTGTCAAAGAGTTCGCACGTAAAGGGACCTTCCCCGACGCGCGTCGTATACGCCTTGACCACACCGACCACATGATCGATGAAGCGCGGCCCGATGCCGCTGCCCGTGGCAGCATTGCCAGCCGTCGGATTGGAACTTGTCACATACGGATAGGTGCCATAGTCGATATCGAGGTATGTAGCCTGTGCCCCTTCAAAAAGGACATTCTTGCCGGCATCGAACGCTTTGCCCAGAGCGACGCTCGTATCAGCGACATAGGGACGCAGCGCTTCCGCATAAGCCAGGTAATCCTTCAGCATCGGCTCATACGCCATGGGCTCTGCACCGTAATATTTCGTAAAGAGCCTGTTCTTGGCTTCCAGATTGCGTTTCAGCTTTTCAGCCAGGATCTCTTTGTTCATGAGGTCGCAGACACGGATGCCCGTACGGGCATATTTATCCATGTAGCAGGGACCGATACCGCCTTTGGTCGTACCGATTTTGCGGTCGCCCAGGGCGGCTTCCTGCAGCTCGTCCTGTTTTTCATGGTAAGGGAACACCACATGGGCCCGGTCACTGATGAGCAGATGGTCCGTATCAATGCCCTTTTCCTTCATGCCGGCGATTTCCTGCAGGACGACACGGGGGTTGATGACGACACCGTTGCCGAGGATGCAGAGCTTGTCCTTGTAGAGGATGCCGCTCGGCAGCAGTCTCAGTTTGTAGGCCACATCATTGACGACAACCGTATGGCCCGCGTTGGAACCGCCGGAATAACGGGCCACCACATCCGCTTTCTGGGCCAGGTAGTCCACGATTTTGCCTTTGCCTTCGTCCCCCCACTGGGAACCAATGACTACGATAGATGACATAAATTTCTCCTTCTTTCGGATTACATTCCAAAGCGGGCGTAGATTTCGTCCAGGTGCTTGAGCATATGTTTCGGTTCGAAGCAGGCTTCCACTTCTTCCTTCGTCAGATACTTGTCGATATCGGGATCGGCCTCGACATTGGTCTTGAAGTCCGCACCCTTGAGCCAGCGCGCCATGGCGTTGCGCTGCACCCATTTATAGGCATCCTCGCGGAGCACTCCCTTGCTTACGAGAGCGATCAGCAGATTCTGGCTGTAGATCAGGCCGCCGGTCAGATTGAGGTCACGCAGCATCGCATCCGGATAGACGAGCAGTTTGCTGAGGATATCTTTCATCTTGCGGAGCATGTGATCCAGCAGGATCGTGGAATCCGGCAGGATGATCCGTTCCACGGAAGAATGGGAGATATCCCGTTCATGCCAGAGCGCCACATTTTCCATGGCAGCTTCGGCATTGCCGCGCAGGACGCGGGCCAGGCCGCAGATTTTTTCGCAGGTGATCGGGTTGCGCTTATGCGGCATCGCAGAAGAGCCCTTCTGACCGGGAGCAAAATATTCTTCCGCTTCGCGGACTTCCGTACGCTGGAGATGGCGGATTTCGAGGGCCATCTTTTCCAGGGAAGCCCCGCACACGGCGATGGTGCTCAGGTAGAACGCGTGACGGTCCCGCTGGACGACCTGGTTGGCAACAGGCACAGGAGTGAGGCCCAGCTTTTCACAGACGTACTGTTCCACGAACGGATCGATGTTGGAATACGTTCCGATGGCACCGCTCAGCTTGCCTACGGAGATGTATTTCTTCGCCAGTTCCAGGCGCTCGATATTGCGTTCCGTCTCGGACATCCAAAGCAGGAATTTCAGGCCGAAAGTCATCGGTTCCGCATGGATGCCGTGGGTCCGCCCTACACAGTAGGTGTAACGGTATTTCTGGGCCTGGTTTTTCAGGATCTCATGGAGTTCCTTCTCCTCGCGGATCAGGATTTCAGCAGAGTGCTTCATCATAAGGCCCATGGCCGTATCCTTGACATCATTGGAAGTCAGACCTTTATGGATGTATTTGGAAGCATCGCCGACATGTTCAGCCACAGAAGTAAGCAGAGAAATGATATCATGGTTGGTCGTTTTTTCGATCTCATGGACCCGATCCAGATCGAAGTCCGCTTTCGTCTGGATATCGTGGAGCGCGTCATCAGGGACGATCCCCAGTTTGTTCATCGCTTCACAGGCAGTGATCTCGACTTTGACAATGTTGCGGTCTTCGTTTTCCTCGGTCCAGATAGAACCCATTTCCTTACTTGTATAACGTGGAATCACAATACTTCCTCCTTAAGATGACACGAAAATGGCATGACACGAGAACACGCCGTTCCCGCCGCTTTCTCATTGTACCATTTTTCCGAACGGGTAGCAATCTAATATCATTTTTGTTCCATTTATTTCTTTGCCGTCCCCTGCCGCCCGGCGCCGGATCCGAAAGCTCCCGCCGGCTGCGGGTCCCCGCGCCCGCTCACCGCTGCAGCGCAGCGCCGCGCCGCCGCAAAAGCCAAATCCCCGGCAGATTCTGACGCCTCCCGTTCCGTTTCTCTGCAGGAAGCCGCATCCCTGTGCCTGTCCGCTTCCTGCCCTTGCATCCGCAGCCCCGGGAGCTGCAGATGGACAGGCGGCATATTTTCGAACATTCCAGCAAAAAATGAAGGATTTTTTTCAGACAAAAAGTCCTGTCCGGCTTCTGCAGTCCGGGCAGGACTCTGTATATCATCCCTGACCGCCGGCCATATGCTCCGGGGTAAGATCAAAGAATCTCGTAAACTCTTTCTGGAAGAAGAGCTTGACCGTACCGACGGGACCATTCCGGTGTTTTGCGATGATGAATTCCGTGATGTTCTTGTCTTCCGTGTCGGGATTGTAATAATCCTCGCGGTAAATAAAGGCAACGATATCGGCGTCCTGTTCGAGCGCTCCTGATTCACGCAGGTCGCTCAGCATGGGACGCTTGTTCGGCCGTGACTCGACGCCGCGGCTGAGCTGGGAGAGCGCGATGACGGGCACATTCAGCTCTCTGGCAAGTCCCTTGAGGGAACGGGAGATTTCACTCATTTCCTGCTGACGGTTGTCATTGGCCCGCCGCGACGACCCCTGCATCAGCTGCAGGTAGTCGACGATGATGAGATCGAGGCCGTTCTCGTTTTTCCAGCGCCGTGCCCGAGAGCGCATTTCCAGAGCCGTCATGCCCGGCGTATCATCGAGCATGATCCTGGCATCACTGAGGCGGTCCGCCGCTGCCACGAGATTCGGCCATTCTTCATCCCTGAGCTGGCCGATCCGCAGCCGGGAGGCATCGATGCCGGCCTGGCTGCAGAGCATACGCTGCACCAGCTGTTCCTTGCTCATTTCCAGGGAAAAGAAGGCCACCGACTTATGGCCCTTGAGAGCCACATGTTCGGCAATATTGAGGACCAGGGATGACTTCCCCATGCTCGGACGGGCCGCCACGATGATCAGATCCGACGGCTGGAGGCCGCTCGTCATCTTGTCGAAATCGGCAAAACCCGTGGGAAGCCCCGTAAACGCATGCTTGGAATCGTACAGCTCTTCGATGCGGGCCATGGCACCCTTGACGATATCCTTGATATCCGTGGCACCGGCATTCTGCTTCTTGTTGGCTACAGAAAGGATTTTCTGCTCCGCCAGGTCGATGGTTTCCCCAATGTCCTGATCTTCTTCATAGCCGCTGGAGACAACTTCCGTACCGGCCCGGATGAGCTGCCGGCGCAGGGATTTTTCCTCGACGATCCTGGCGTGGAAAACCACGTTGGCTGCCGTCGGCACAGCATTGCTGAGCGCCGTGATGGTTGCCGTCCCGCCGATGGCGTCGAGTTTGTCCTGCTGCCGCAGCGCCTCCGTCACAGTGATGATGTCGACGGGCTTGTTATGCTGATGCAGGTCCATGATGACCGAAAAAAGGATCCTGTCGTCCTGACGGTAGAAATCATCCGCTGTCAGGATCTCTCCGACCTTATCCACGGCTTCCCGGCTGATGAGCATGGCCCCGAGGACGCTCTGCTCCGCCTCTATGTTTTGAGGGGGAATCCTGTCTTCCATGTATGCCTTCTTATTCCTTTGCTTCTACAACGACCTTGAACTTCGCCGTGACTTCCGGCAGCAGCCTGGCCGTAGCCGTATATTCACCGGGGCTCTTGATGATTTCCGGGATCTCGATCCTGCGGCGGTCCACCCCTTCCATACCCGTCTGGGCGATCAGGGCATCCGCCACATCCTTGGAAGCGATGGAACCAAAGAGCTTGCCGTTGCTCCCGACTTTGACCGGCATATGGAGCACCACTTTTTCCAGCTGGGAAGCCAGGATGACCGCTTCATCGTGGGCCTGGGCTTTCCGGTGCGCAGCGACCTGCTGGTCCGCCCTGGCCTGGTTCACATTGCGCATGGTCGCTTCCTGGGCCATGCCCCGGGGAATCAGATAGTTGCGGCCGTACCCTTCGGCCGTCTCCACGATATCACCTTTCTTACCCAATTTCTTCACGTCCTGCAGCAGAATGACTTTCATCTGTATTTTCCTCCTTCATCATTTGTGCTTTCGCCATTTCTATGATCTTCGGCACCAGATCCTCCGCATGGGCGCCCTTGATCTGGACGCCTGCCACTGTCTGATGCCCGCCGCCGCCGAGTTCCTCCATCATGACCTGCACATTGACAGTTCCGTCGGAACGGGCAGAGATGCTGACACCTTCTTCATTCTCACTCATGACCGCGCTGACATGGACATCGTTCATGGTGAGGAGTTCATCCGCCGCCTGGGCCACGATCACCGACTCGTCACGGTCTTTGACAGAGCAGTGATGGATGGAAATGGCAAGGCCCGGCAGGGGTTTCTTCATTTCTGTAATGATCTTTGCACGCCTTACGACGGACACTTCGTCTTCCTTGAAGAGCTGGGATACCACATGGGGATCCGCACCGCTGCGTCTCAGGAAGGCAGCCGCCTCAAATGTACGCTCACCGGTCTGGACGGCAAAATTCTTCGTATCCACCAGGATGCCGGCATACAGGACGGAGGCTTCCAGCGGTGTCACTTCCAGGCGTTCCTGGAAATACTGGAGGATCTCCGTCACCATTTCACTCGTCGAGGAAGTGGACGGTTCCATATACTGCAGCATGACATCCTCTATGGCATCCTCCGCACGGCGGTGGTGGTCGATGATGACACGCCGCTTGATGGCGGCGAGGACCTTCGGGGCCGCCGTGAGCATGGGCCGGTGGTGATCCACCAGGACGAGGAGGCTGCCCGGTGTCCGCTGTTCCAGTGCCGTATCTTCATCGATGACCAGATCGAGATATTCATTCTTCTGGTTCCTGGTCATGGCCGCAAGGTTGGTCATGGCTGTTCCCTGGCCGCTGGAAACGATGTAGCATTCCTTGCCCAGGGTGCGGGCCATCTTGGCCACACCGATGGCAGCACCGATGGCATCATAATCCTCGTTGACATGCCCCATGATGAAGACCTTGTCGGCATTCGTCATCAGTTCGTGGATGGCCTGCGCCACGATGCGGGCGCGGACCCTCGTGTTCTTTGCCTGGACGCTTCCGCGGGCTCCGTAGAAGCTGATCTCCTCACCCATAGAAACGACAGCCTGATCGCCGCCGCGCCCAAGGGCAAGGTCCAGACAGGACTGGGCTTTCTGGCTCATCTGGGCCAGGTTCTTGCCGCCACAGGCGATCCCGATACTGATGGTCGGCGTCGTCCGCGGATTGATGCGGATCTTCCGGACTTCGTCAAGGACGGGGAACTTGCGGCCGATGGTATCCAGCAGCCCTTTTTTGTTGATGCCCACAAGGTAGAGATCTTCAGAATATTTGATGGAATAGCCGTGGATTTCCTCCGCCCAGGCACTGATCGCTTTGGTGACACCGACGACCATATTGGCACGGTCGCTTTCGTTCAGGCCCTTCTGGGCATCGGCATAGTTATCGAACTGGACGTAGGCCACGACGGGCCGTTCATCGTCATACCGGCGCTGCTGCCGTTCCTTGTCCGTGATGTCGATGAGATAGATGACGACGCCCGTATCCTCCTCCTGCTCTTCCATTGTCTTTACCCGCCGGACGAGCATCGAATAGACCCGGTCCCCCACTTTCAGCTGTTTATCCGCATCCCGTACACCAAGGGCCGCCAGATTGTTCTCCGGCGGAGGCATGATCTTTTCAAAAGAAGCCCCCAGCGGAGCATCCACACTCAGGATTTCGTTGAAAAGCCGGTTCCGCCACTGCAGATGCCCGTCATGGTCGAAGACCCCGATGCCGATCGGCAGACGCTGTACCGCATAGTTATTGGCCCGCTCGATGTTGCGCACCACTGTCGTCATGGCGTGGTTGAACCAGGCTTCCCGCAGCTGGCTGCTCCGGGAACTGAAATAATAGACCAGAAGGACGGTGACAAGGCCGGCAGCCGTGCACAGAGCCTGGTTGGCATAAAGGCCGTAAACGGCACAGACGCTCCCCACGACCGCCATGACGACGCGGACGGTCCGCCATAATTGAGCACGATCTTTTTCTTTCATTTCAGCTCTGTTGCAGCGGCGATTTCCGTTCCTTCAAAAGAAACATCCTGCAACCCCCTCCTTTACCATGCGCTGACGCCCCGTGCCGGGATCCCGGCAGAAGGCGGCTCTTCCTCACTGCGGACGGTTCCTCAGGCGGCGCGTATTCACCACCATATCAAAGGCACCCATGACGATCAGGAGCTGTGCCGCCAGGGGAATGAAAAAGCTCAGGATGACTGCCGCAGGCAGCCAGAAACGCGGTTTGTTCCGGTAGATGACATACCATTTGACTACGGACAGTCCCTGCACCAGGAGCAGCATGCTCCCGATCATATAGACCGTATACCCTGCTTTGTACCCCAGACCGCCATCGTCACCGCGGAAATACACCATGAGCACCATGCCGACGCCATAGATGCCAAGGATCCAGCGGGGCAGGACCCAGGTCGCAAATTCCGGGAACCAGGGATAATAATCCCCCAGTCTGGCCAGGACACGGCGGGCGGCCCAGTAATTCACAAAAGCCGTAATGGGCGCACTGAGCAGGACTCCTGCCGGCAGGATCAGGCCGATCATTTTCTGGAGCTGTTCCATCTGGGCTTCCACAGGCCCGCCGCTGACTCCCAGCATGCCGTAGATCTGCCGGGTCACATCGGCTGATTCCTGCATGGCCTCGTAGAATGCATCGATGACATTGATATCCATCAGGAAATAAGCAGCCAGTCCGCTTAAGATAAATGACACAAAGGCCCCCAGGCTGCCCCACAGCAGGATCTGCACCGGTGCCATCTGCCGCCGCATGCAGGCACCGATGACCAGGCCCAGGATGCCCAGGATCAGGCACTGGGTGACCGCCTGCAGAGGACTGATCAGGACGGCAACGACACAGCCCGTCACGATGAGGCACAGGACGCTCCACATCAGCCCGTTCCTGCGTCCGCAGAGGATGATCGGAAGCGGCCACAGCAGGCTGACAAAAAAGTCAAGCACGGGAACATAATTCCCGATGAGTGTAAAAATAACTGCAATGGCAGCCAGAATCCCTGACTCCACAAGTGCGGATGTTCTTCTTCTGTACACTCCGATTCCTCCTTCGGTCCGGCACCGGTCCCCGGATACGGATCCCGGGAAATAACAGGAACTCCTGCCTCCCCCGCGTATGACCACATTTTACACTATTTCCCTCTAAATTGATAGGGTGTCCATCTGGTGCCGGTCCCTTTCACCGGCTGCGGAAGTTCCCCGCTCAGAGCAGAAAAAAACAGACCCGGAAATCCGGATCTGTTCCTTACTTGATCTTATTCAGCGGTGAACGGCAGCAGAGCTACTGTTCTGGCACGTTTGATAGCAATGGTCAGCTGGCGCTGATGCTTTGCACAGGTGCCGGAAATACGGCGCGGCAGGATCTTGCCACGTTCCGTGATGAACTTGCGCAGCTTTGCCACATCCTTGTAGTCGATTTCATCGACCTTATCCACACAGAAAGAGCAGACCTTTCTTCTGGGTCTTCTGTTTCCTCTTTCACGCTTGTTGATCATCAATATCCCTCCTTGTTAAAACGGGATTTCCTCGTCAAAACCTACAGGAGAGCCAAAGCTTTCCATGCCGCCCTGATTGCCGTCGGCCGGATTGCCCTGGGAAGGAGTGCGTGTCGGTGCAGCGGCAGCCGCAGCAGGCGTACCGGAACCCTTCCGTTCAATAAATTCAACATGGTCGGCAATGACTTCCGTGTAATAATGACGGTTGCCGTCCTTGCCGTCGAACGTGCGGATCTGCAGGCGACCTTCCACTAAGGCTCTTTGTCCCTTGGTCAGGCTGTTCCCACATAATTCAGCGGTTTTATTCCAGGTGACGATGTTGATAAAATCCGCTTCACGTTGACCGTTCTTTGCCGTAAAGGGCCGGTCAACTGCCAGAGTAAAGGTGCAGACAGTACGTTCCGTTGGGGTGACCCGCACTTCAGGATCCCGCACGAGGCGGCCTAACAAAATTATCCTATTCATACACCAAATACCTCCTTATTCGCCCTTGCGCGTGATCATGTGACGCAGGATGTCATCAGTGATCCTCATCACACGGTCCAGTTCCTTGACAGCGGCAGGAGCGGCAGCAAAAGTGGTCAGTACATACAGGCCCTCGTTCAGGTCCTGGATGGGATATGCCAAATGCTTCTTGCCCCACTTATCAGTCTTTTCGATCGTGGCGCCGTTTGCAACCAGCAGGTCATCGAACTTCTTTACGATGGCGTCGTAAGCGTCCTCTTCTACCGGCTTGACGATGTACATGACTTCGTAGTTATTCACGAAATCACCTCCTCCTTTGGGTTTGTCTCTCTACGATGAGAGCAGAAGAAGTATATATTTTCATATATACAGCTTTACTATATTACCACAGGGCGGAGCGGAATGCAAGGGAATTTTAAAAGGGACCGGAACGGCCCTTTTTCCGCGTTTTCCAGTTTTTTCCTGCGGCCGCCAAAAAAATCCTACTTTTATAGTGTATAATGGAAAAAAATCCCGCAAAAGGAGATCCTGTCCTTATGTTGATCTATGCAGACAATGCCGCCACCACACGGCTCAGCTCCAGGGCCCTCCGGGCCATGCTCCCCTTCCTGGAAGAACAGTACGGCAATCCTTCCAGCATCCATCCTCTCGGCCAGGCAGCCGCCCGGGCACTGGTCATGGCCCGCGAGACGGCAGCCCGCTGCCTCGGTGCCCGTCCGTCCGAGATCACCTTTACGAGCGGCGGCAGCGAAAGCGACAACCAGGCACTCCTGACGGCGGCCAGGCTGGGCCGGAAGCGCGGCAGGACCCACCTGATCTCTTCCAGGATCGAGCATCCTGCTGTCCTGCGCACCCTGGAAGCCCTGGAAGAAAACGAGGGCTGCGAGGTGACCCTCCTGCCCGTGACGCCGGAGGGCTTTGTCCGGCCCGCTTCCGTACTTGCCGCCATCCGGCCCGATACCGCCTGTGTCAGCATCATGACGGCCAACAACGAAACCGGCACGGTCCAGGACATTGCCGCCATCGGACAGATCTGCCGGGATAAAGGGGTCCTCTTCCATACGGACGCGGTCCAGGCAGCCGGCCATCTGCCCCTCGATATGGGGGCCCTGCCGGTGGATCTGCTCTCCCTGTCGGGCCACAAGTTCCACGGCCCCAAAGGCTGCGGCATCCTCTATGCCCGCAGCGGCCTGGAACTCACCTCCCTTATCCATGGAGGGGAACAGGAACGGGGCAAACGGGCCGGCACGGAAAACATCGCTGCCATCGCGGGCCTTGCTGCAGCCCTTGAAGAAGCCTGCACGGACCAGGCTGCCCGGACCGACCGGGTGCGGCACCTGCGCGACCTGCTGCGGGATGCGCTGCTGGAGCTGCCCGGCACCCATTTGAACGGGGATCCCGTGCACTGCCTGCCCGGGCACCTGAATGTGACTTTTGACGGTGTGGCCGCCGAAGCGCTCCTGCCCGCTCTCGGTGCGGAAGGGATCTGTGCCTCCGCCGGTTCAGCCTGTGCATCCGGGTCCTCCCTGCCCAGCCATGTCCTGCTTGCCATGGGGCTCTCCCCCGAAGCCGCCCGTTCCACCCTGCGCTTCAGCCTGGGCGACGACCTGACGGAAGACGCCGTGCAGCAAATGGCCGGAATCGTTGCCGCGCAGGTGACCCGCCTCCGCAGTCTGCACAAAAAGAAATGACGCCGGACCCGCAGCCCCGTCCTGAACGCAGCAGAAAGGCCGGACAGTGCTTGACCGGCAGGGTATAATAAAAGAACCAAAAATATGAAAATCTTTACCTGATCAGGAGGCCCTATGAAAGCGCTCATTGCCATGAGCGGCGGCGTGGATTCGTCCGTAGCCGCCAAGCTGATGCTCGATGCCGGTTATGAATGCATCGGCTGTACCATGAAACTGTATAACAATCCCGATGCCGGGATCGAAAGCCGCACATGCTGTTCCCTGAAAGATGTGGAAGACGCGCGTTCGGTAGCAGTCAGGCTCAATATTCCCTATTATGTCTTCAATTACATGGAGGAATTCCGTTCGTGTGTCATGGAAAAATTTGCCCGTGCCTACACGGCAGGCCTGACGCCCAATCCCTGCATCGACTGCAACCGTTTCCTGAAATTCGGCGCCCTTTATGAACGTGCCCGGGAACTCGGCTGCGACCGTATCGTGACAGGGCATTATGCCCGGATCCGGCAGCGGAACGGAAAATACGAACTGCTCCGGGCCAAAGATCCTAAAAAGGACCAGAGTTACGTACTCTACAACCTGACACAGGAACAGCTGGCCCATACCTGTTTCCCCCTGGGCGGATACGAAAAGACCCATACCCGTGAAATCGCGGAAGAAAGCGGTTTCCTCAATTCCCATAAACGGGACAGCCAGGACATCTGTTTTGTCCCCGACGGCCGTTACACGGAAGCCGTAAGCCGGATCCTTGCCTGTGAACCGGAACCCGGCCCCTTCCTCGACCTGGAAGGCCGGACCATCGGCCGGCACAAAGGCATCATTTACTACACCATCGGCCAGCATAAGCACCTGGGACTGAACCAGCCCGATTTCCCGCTCTATGTTGTGGCCATCGATCCGGTCCGGAACGCTGTCATCGTCGGTCCCAGCGAGGCCCTCTTCCGCCGTGAGGCAGCCGTGACGGATGCCAACTGGATCAGCGGCGAGATCCCGGCAGCGCCGTTCCGGTGCCGCATCAAGGTCCGTTACCGTCAGGAAGCCCAGCCCGGCCTCGTCACGCCCACGGGAGAAAAGACCTTCTCCGTCCTTTTCGACGAACCCCAGCGGGCCATTACAGGAGGCCAGTCCGCAGTCCTCTACGGTCTGGGTGAGGACGCGGATGTCGTCCTCGGCGGCGGCATCCTGCTGCCGGTGCAGCCCTGACCGGAGGAGCGCCGTCTGTGCCGCTTTGCACGGCATGCCGGCAGAAAGGAGAGCTCATGGATCGCTGGATCATGCACGTCGACATGGATGCTTTCTTTGCCTCCGTGGAACAGCGGGACCATCCGGAATATCAGGGGCTGCCCGTCATCGTCGGCGGCCTCTCCGGCCGCGGCGTCGTCGCCACCTGCTCCTATGAGGCACGGCGTTTCGGCGTCCACTCCGCCATGTCCATGGCCCGGGCCCGTCAGCTCTGCCCGCAGGGCATCTTCCTGCCCGCACGCTTTGCCCGGTACCAGTCAGTCTCAAACCGGATCCGGGACATCTTCCACCAGTTTTCGCCCTGTGTGGAACCGATTTCCATCGATGAAGCCTTTCTCGATGTGTCCGGTATGGAAAGACTCTCGGGCGGGGTCATTACCCTGGGGCCAAAGATCAAAGCCGCCATCCGGGAAACCACAGGGCTCACTGCTTCCGTAGGACTGGCGCCCAATAAATTCCTGGCCAAGCTGGCCAGTGACATGGAAAAACCGGACGGCTTCACCATCATCCGTCCGGAAACGGCCAAAGCCCGGATCGCACCCCTTCCGATCGGGCGTATCTTTGGCGTCGGCCAAAAGACAGCAGCGGCCCTGAACCGTCTGGGCATCACAACAATCGGCCAGCTGGCTGCCTGTCCTGCCGCGTTCCTGCGTCCTCTGGCGGGCCGGAATACCGAAACGCTGCTGCGCTTTGCGCAGGGTCTGGACGACCGTCCCGTGATTCCGGACGAAAAACGGCAGTCCCTGGGCCGGGAAGAGACGTATCCGGAAGATCTCCTTGGCAGAGATACATGCCTGGCAGCGCTCTGGAACCTGGCACAGGAAGTGGGCTGGCGTCTGCGTGCCGGCGGACTGAGCGGCTGCACGGTGACACTCAAGGTCAGGACAGCGGATTTCCGGCTCCATACCAGGAGCTGGACAGCGGAAGCTCCCGTTGACCTCGACGAGGAAATCATGGCCATTATCCGCCGCCTTGCCGCAGAGCTCCCCTGGAAGCAGCCGGTACGTCTCCTGGGCATCACCGTAAGCCATCTGACAACAGCTGCGGACAGCGGGCTCGATTTTTCCGGTGAAACAGCCCGGGCCCGGCGGCGGAGTTCTGCTCTGGACAGCCTGAAACAGAAATTCGGGGAAGGGATCATCCGCAAAGGTGTCTGAAAGCGGGCTTGCTGTTCCCGCCGCCCCGCTGCAGATTCTCTGACAGACAGAAACGGAGCTGTGAAAAACGATTGCTCGTTTTTCACAGCTCCGTTTCTGATTTTATGGATCAAGGCCTCTACGGCAGCCCGGCCGCAAGGATGGATCCATCCGCTAATGGAAGGAGAGCTTCACCGCTCCCGACAGCACAGCACCATAGCATCAACGCATCACAGCCCCTTTCCATCTGTCTGGAAAGAGCCGGCTGACCCGGTTCCCCGGACAGACTGCAGCAGGGACCTGGGGCAGGTCTCTTTGCGCAGCAGTGCCATGATCCTGCAGCCCGCAAAAGACAGTTCCTTTTCAGCTTCCCAGAAAGTGGGCAATGACTCCTTTGAGACCGATGGCGATCAGGACGATGCCGCCGGCCTGTTCCGCCTTTTTCTTGCCGACCATACCGATCCAGGCCCCGAAGACGCAGCCCAGGAATGAAATACAGAATGTCATGGTCCCGATTTCGAGGACGGCCGGCCCGATGGCGATGCCGTCAAAAGCAAAGCCCACGCCGACTCCCAGGGCATCGATGCTCGTCGCGACGGCCAGACCCAGCATGGTGATCCCCTTCACGTCCGGTTTTTCATCCGGCTCTTCACCGGCTTCCCGGATCATGCCGATCCCGATCCAGCTCAGGATGGCCAGGATGATCCAGTGGCTGTAGGCATCGGCCCAGACAGCAAAAAAACAGCCCAGATGATATCCCAGAAAGGGCATCAGGGCCTGAAAACCTCCGAACCAGAGACCGTATCGGATCCCTCCGATGAATTTTTTGTCCGCCGGCAGCTTCATGCCGCCGCAGACAGAAACAGCAAAGGCATCCATGGCCAGGGATACGGATAACAGCAAAAGAGTCAGTGCATCCATCAGCGTTTATGGATCCCTTCATACACGAGTACAGTCAGGACCCGCAGCACTTTCAGTTCCTTTTCATTGTGACGCTTGTCCTCACTCATCTTGCCAAAAATGGGCAGTGCCGTCTTCAGCATCTGTTTGGTGATCCCGTGCTGCCGCACGCCGCCGGCCCTGACCGACTGGGCAAACGCGTCGAGCACGGTCAGTGTCATCCGCTTCTGCGCCCCGGTCAGTTTTGCGTTATCCAAGATCTGCTTCCTGATGATTTCCCGCTGGGCAAAGAAATCCGCTTCCTGCAGCACATACTCCTCTGTTTCAGCTCCCATGAAATTCTCTCCTTCATCGCTCAGGTGCCGCCGGATCCATCCGGGGCACCTTAAGATTGTCCATATATTCTAGCATGTGCCAACCCATTCAGCAAGCGGGGACCACTTTGAGGTATGTGTCAACAAGTTCTCGGTCAAGACCTTTTCATCGAATAGTTATTCACCAATCAAATATGTTCACGGCTCGTTTGGGTAATCTGTTCCCACAG